>CAYIZS010000013.1:0-17354 GCA_964367985.1 uncultured Candidatus Peribacteria bacterium | reverse complement strand
ACTCAAGTATACTCAGAAAATCTAAAAAAGCAAATTTTAGAGCAAAAAAATAAGATCCAACAAAAAGACATAAAATATAATTATATCCAAAAAAGTTATATCGAAAATGTAGTACAGATTTTTTTATTTTTTATCTAAAATAAAATATTGAATACTGATTTTCGCTCTATGATAAGAATAAAAATGAAAGCTCTCTTGCATTTCACAGAGAGATCCATATATCCAAAGCGTTACTTTTTTTTCAAGAATGCTTATGCAAAAAAATATCGTTATCCTCGAAAACATTAGAAGTGCCTATAATGTAGGAAATGTGATTAGAACCGCTGATGCTCTAGGACGAGAAGTTTGGATCTGTGGCTATACTCCCTCTCCTCTGGATCATCCCAAAGTCAAAAAAACTTCTCTAGGAGCTGAAGAATCTGTAGCCATCCAACAATTCAATCATAGCTGAGAAGCTATCACACAGGCCAAAAAAGAAGGGATGCTGGTAATTGCAGCAGAACTCGATCCCAATGCAATCAACCTCCAGGATTTTGAATGAAAGCAAAAATCTGAATCTCTAGCTGTTATCTTTGGAAATGAGGTAGAAGGAGTGCTCCCCAAAACGTTAGAGTTAGTTGATATAATCATACAAATTCCAATGCAAGGAATCAAAGAAAGTCTGAATATTGGACAGACTAGTGCGATCTTTATGCGAGAACTCGGAAAAAATAAAGAGTTAAAATCATAAAGAACCAAAAAATCAGATGTTAAAACAATCAACATTTATCTTTTTAACGCTCAATAGATGATCAAAGCAATCCGAAATAGTATTTATTTTCTTATCGATTTTATCGTTCATATTGATGTCCATCTCTGAGAAATCATCAATGCTTTTGGCAATGGGAGCTATGCAATCCTCTTTGCGATTATCTTTGTAGAAACCGGATTAGTTATCATGCCTTTTTTGCCGGGAGATTCTTTACTTTTTGCTGCGGGAGCTTTTGCTGCAAGGGATGATATTATGCTCAATATTTTTGTCTTGTGGATTCTGGTTTTTTTGGCAGCGATTATCTGAGATACAGTAAACTATGAAATCGGAAAATACCTAGGAAAAAAAGCTTTTCAAAAATATCCCAAAATTTTCAAACCCAAATACCTCGAAAAGACAGAAAAATTTTATGAAAAACATGGTCCGATGACCATTATTTATGCCAGATTTGTACCAATTGTGAGGACTTTTGCTCCCTTTATCGCAGGAGTTGGGAAAATGCACTATTTCAAGTTTCTCTCTTATAATGTGGTTGGAGGTTTTGTTTGGACAACCCTTTTCTTGCGAGTTGGTTATTTTTTCTGAAACCAACCAGTAATCCAGAAAAATTTTACCTTGATTATCTTTGCCATTATTGGAATTTCTGTGTTGCCGATGATTATTGAGTGGATGAAACATTATCTTGCAAGTAGGAAAAAATAATATTAGATAATAGCTAACGATGCCTTTTATATGATAATTTTCTTTTAACTATCTTTTCTTGCTTTTAAAAGAATAAAAGCTATCTTTTAGATTGGAATTTTATTTTTTTTCTCTACTCATGCCAAAAATAAAAGTATTATTGGGCTCTTTGGGAATCTTTTTACTTTTACTCGGATTGGTTTTTTTCTTTTTCCCAACGGAAAGTATCCGTGTAGTAGTGATCATCATAGCGCTTGGAATGATCATTTCTGGAGGATTTGCGATTTGGATCGCTCTAAAAGAAACCGGACAAAATTTTAGAACTCTGACTTTTCTCCTTGGGACAATAGATGTGATTTTGGGGATACTATTTCTCAGTACTCCAGGTCTAGCAAATAGTATTGGATCCTTTATCGTAGTATTGATTGGACTAGGAGTCTCCCTGCAAGCATTTTTCCTCGTGCAAGCAGCATTACAAAAGCAAAAAGCTGGTATCGGATCAGGATGGATTCAGTTTCTCTGAGCGATAGTACTAGGAATCGTATGACTTTTTATGATCATCAACGCTTTTTGGAGTTTTATGCTCATGGCGAGAGTAATGGGATTATCTTTTTTGATTGCAGGAATCCATATTCTTATTATCAGTTTTCAGCTCAAAAATGAACAACTCATTATCATCCAGGAGCAAGAGATTATTTTAGATCCAGCATTAGATGCAGACTTACAAGATCCAGAACTCCTCTAAAAGAAAATCGCTTGCATTCAAAATCTATTTAATTATAAAAAAATAGCACCTAGACACAAATAGTGATATATTTACAATAACGGTGCTTTCAAACTTTATTTTATTATCTTAGGAAAAGACAATGACTAAATTAATTCCACTAGAAGATCAGGTAATCCTCAAAACAATACCTGAAGAAAATGTAACTAAATCTGGGATTATTCTCCCTGATTCCCAAGAAAAACCAAGCAAAGGAGAAGTGATTGCTGTAGGACCAGGTAAAATGCTAGAAAATGGACAAAGAGCTCCGATGGAAGTAGCGGTAGGAGATGTGATCTATTTTTCTAAATATGCTTTAGAAGAAATTAAAGTCAAAGAAGGAGACCAAGAAGTAACCTATCTCATCATGAAACAAAACTACATTTTAGCAAAAGAAGCATAATAATTTTAAAGTCTGATTTTTATCTTTTTGTCTTTGGATGATGCTCAAGAAATATTTCTTCGCTTCAATACTAATTTTGCTAGGATCTACTCTCAGCCAAGCTGCTGCATTTACCGAATTTGATGCACTCAAACGAGCTTATGAAAAGGAACTCTTTAGTATGGATACGGCTCCCACTTCTGAGAAAAAACTCCAAAGACAGGAAGCTGCCGGTATTTTCACAAACTTTATCAAAAATATTGTACGCAAAGATTTTTTGACCAACCCTTGTAAAGCCAACGATCTCAATAGCGTAGACAAAAAATATCAAACAGATCTAGAAACCCTCTGTGAATATGGTATTATACAAGGAGAAAACGACAAACTCCTTCCCAAACAAGGACTCACAAGGGCTCAAGCTATTGTTATGGCAGTCAGAATTCTTGATGGTCCTCAGAGAGAGACGATATCTCAAGGGCAACATCGAGCAGAAAATCACTACAAAAAAGCCAGAGATCTTGGGATTGATACCAAAACAATCAGTGTTGTAAAAAATCAGACAATTTCTTTCCAGGAGTTGATCAATCTTTTGTATATGAGCCAACATCCAGACGAAAAATTTGAAAAAACGACTTCTAATACTACAAGCAACAAAACAACAAGTTCTGCTAACAATAAAGAATATAAAGATTCAAATGATATTCTCGAGGCATTAGTTGAGATTCTCAAAGACTAATACATCAATCAGTACAAAGTATTTTATACCTTAATATAATAATCATTATGGCAAAGACAATTATTTATGGAGATGAAGCCAGAAAACAAATTTTTTCTGGGATTGAAATGGTTGCAAGCGCAGTAAAAGTAACCATGGGACCTAAAGGGAGAAATGTAATTTTAGAAAAAACTTTTGGTGGACCTACCGTAACCAACGATGGAGTCAGTGTAGCAAAAGAAATTGAATTGGAAGATAAAGCAGAAAACATCTGAGCAAGTATGCTCAAAGAAGCTGCTGAAAATACCAATAAAGAAGCTGGAGACGGAACTACTACTACGGTGGTATTGGCAGAAGCAATGGCCAAAGAAGGACTCAGATATATCAGATCTGGAGTCAATCCTTTTTCTCTAGGGAAGGGACTTCACAAAGCAGTAGCAAAGTTGATAGAAGAAATCTCCAAACAAGCACAGAGTGTAGAAAGTAAAGAAAAAATTCAGCAAGTTGCAACCATTTCTGCCCAAGATGAAGAGGTAGGAAATCTGATTGCAGATATTTTTGATGAGGTAGGGAAAGACGGGACGATTACTGTTGAAGAAGGACAATCTATCGGACTAACCAAAGAAATCAAAACCTGAATGCAATTTGATCAAGGATATTCTAGTCCTTATTTTGTGACTGATACTCAAAGATTGGAAGCAGTAGTAGAAAAACCCTATCTCCTCATCACCGACAAAAAAATCTCAAATATGAAAGAGATCATCGGAGTACTCGAAGCTGCAGCAGCTAGCGGACACAAAGATTTTGTGATCATTGCTGATGATGTAGAAGGAGAAGCACTTGCCTCACTCGTGCTCAATAAAATCAGAGGAATGCTTAATGTTTTGACTATCAAAGCACCTGGATTCTGAGAAAGGAAAAAAGAACTCCTCCAAGATATCGCAGTAGTGACAGGAGCTACCGTAATCACCGATGAACTCGGACTCAAACTAGAAGAAGCAGGAATCGAAATGCTCGGTAGAGCTGATAAAATTATCGCAAATAAAGATCATACCATCATCGTCAAGGGACATGGAGAGGAACAAGCGATCAATGAAAGAGCAGATCAAATCAAAGCACAGATCGGTATCACTACTTCAGACTATGATAAAGAGAAACTCATCGAGAGACTGGCAAAACTCGTAGGAGGAGTTGCTGTGATCCAGGTAGGAGCTGCTACAGAAATGGAAATGAAGAACAAAAAATACAAAATCGAAGATGCACTCAATGCAACCAGAGCTGCAATCGAAGAAGGAATCGTTGCAGGAGGAGGAAGTGTACTGCTTCAGCTTTCTAAAGTATTAGAAGACTTTGTGGTAACAGATCCTGATGAACAGGTAGCGATCCAAATCGTCAAAGATGCCATCCAATATCCGATCAAGCAAATCGCAGATAATGGTGGATTTAAAGGTGATCGAGTAGTAGAAAAAGTAAAAGAATCTGAAGATATCCACTACGGTTTTGATACCAAAGATGGAACATTCAAAAATCTTTTTGAAGCAGGAATCATTGATCCAGCAAAGGTGCTGAGAGTTGCATTACAAAATGCGGTATCTACTGCAGTGATGTTTCTCACTACTGAGACGGTGATTGTAGAAAAGAAAGAAGAAGGTGGTGCTCCAACAATAGCTCCAGATATGGGTGGAATGGGAGGTATGGGAATGTACTAGAAAATATAATATTCCAAAATTAACTATTTATAATAAAAAGAACTATCGAATTTCTTTTCGGTAGTTTTTTTCGATCAAACAATAAAACAAAATCATAGTTCTCAAGCTAGAAAAAAAATACTTACAAAAAATTTGACAAAACACAAAAAATAATATATAATATATTTGTTGATAAGTCAATAGCTCTATTGAAATAAGGAGCGCGCATCTGTATTATACAGCTTATTATCGATAGACTATACGCTTATTGACCAACTGATGACTTGTTTGAGATAGTGAGGGCAACCTAAACAAGCTGATCAGAATATGTCTTTATGAAAAAATGGGTTCTACGCACACCATTTATTTCGTAAAAAGACATCAATGAAAAATCCTAAAAAAACTCATCGTTTTGGAGGGATTTGGAAAGCTTTAGTACTTTTTGTACTAATAGGTTATGGAGTATCCAATGTCTTAGCTTTTGAAGGAATCGTAGAGAAAGAAAAAACTTTCAATGAATCCTGATCTAGCTCGATAGGAAACTTCAAAAATCTTTTTAGTATCACAGAAGGTAAAAAAGCTGGCACAGAACTCCCCAAACAGATCGAGGAAAGTGTCGCTACTGAAACAAAAAAAATCTGGAACAATCTCTTGAATTTTATGCAAGGAGGACTCACAGAGTCTGAGCATAAAGTTGATGGAGGAAATAGCTCCAAAGATTCTCAAGCATCAGAGGGAAAGAGTTTAGAAAAAAAATCTGAACTTCCTCAAATGCAAACAGCAGAATCTAAAGGCGCTATTGTCCATATTTTACCTCAGAGCGAAACTCAGATTTTATCTTTCTTTTCTGACATCTCAGAAGATGAAAACAAAGAAAGTATCGAAATTTTGGCCAGTATCGGAGTCTTTGAAACCAATCAGCAGGGTAAATTTTATCCTAATAATTATGTCCGTTATAGTGACTTTATCAGAGTTTTGGTAGATGTATACAGATATAAAAACTGATACGACCTCAACACTGATTATGGACTCGTTAGTCAATCTAGCTATCCAAACTATCAAGGGACTTTGGCTAAAAAACTCACTACCGCCCAATCTCTCGGCATGCTGACGAACCTCTCAGAAAGTAATCTCGAAAACTTTATCTGAGGCTCACAAGCACAGCAGATCTTTAACAATACTGTATCGCTCAACCCTCAACTTTTTGATCCACTAAAGATTTCAAATATTGATACTAAAAAATCAGTATTGAGTAAATCTGAATTGTCAAAAATGATGGTAGAGATATTTGAACTAGAGGAAGCATGAAATATCTGAAACATTTTCAGAGATATTTCGGGGCACCCTTCATATGCTGCAATAACTAAACTCGCACAGCTCGGGGTAGTAGCTGGGAAAAATGGTAACTTTTATCCCAACAATCATGCTATTCGTGCTGATGGAATCTCCATGATCGCCAATAGTCTGGCTGCAAGTAAAGGCAATGCCATTGTTATTAAAGCATTTGAAAAAATCCTGAACATCCATGATGTCACCTATTTTGCACCCTACGCTCCTCATCTAGAATATCTTTTACAACAAGGGATCTGAGCATCTCTTCTTTATCCTCAAGAGGATGGAAATCTCTTTTTACCAAGTGCAATGTTGAGCAAAGGAGAGGCCTATCAACTGGTAGCAGAGGTATTTCATATCAAGATTGTCAATCTCAATCCTGGAGAAAATGCCAAACCTATCACCAGATGAGAACTAGCAGAGCTCATTATTCAGAGTGCTGACTTTAGCTTACACGATAGTGAAGATGAAAGCGAAAGTCCAAATTCAATCGTTGAAGATGCCAGAATAGCCTGAAAAGAAGACAAAAAAAATCTCCTTTTGAGTCTACTCAAAGTCATCATCGAAGATTGATAGCAAACGATAAATAATGAATTAAACTAGAGGTCACTACACAACATTCTTTGGAAAATTTTCCAAACCCTTTTAGCTTTTAATATATAAAACAATGAGAAAACAAAATAAAGAACCAGGGGTTATCCCTGCAGCAGAGCTAAGTGAAGAAGAACTACAGTATCAAAACAAAAAAAATAATAAAAATTATAAAAACAAAAAAGCAAAAAATAGAGAAGCAATTGGTCTTGTAGACTCATTAGCTGATGTCCCTGTAAAGACCGCAGAAAGTATTGTGAATTTACTCAAGATTCCAAATACTGCATTACAACAAGCTAGAGCTACAAACAAAGCAGCATTCACCGTATTGGTAAACCATAGTGGGAAAATAAATGAGAAAAAAGCTTGAACAAAGGTTCAATTACGAGAAAATTTTTCTCAAGCTGCCTAAATAAAATTGCTATAAAAAGAAGAAACTCTGAGGATCTTTTCCTTGGAGTTTTTTTTATTGCATTAAAAGTTGAGAAATAAAAAATTATTCCTATAATAATAAGTATTTATCTCCCTCTCTCCAATCTCATGCAGAAACTTCTTCAATCATTAGCAAAGAGAATCATCCATCTGCGCTATCAAATCACCGTTCACGGTACAGAACATCTCCCCCAATCAGGAGAACAGACACTCCTTTTACCTAACCATGTTGCATTAGTAGATCCTGTGATCATTTATGCTTATTTTTCTCCTCAGATCCCTTTCAAAACTCTCGCGACTAATAACTATGCAGAAAAAAAACTCCTCAAACCACTTTTCAAAGCAATTGGTACCGTAGGAGTTGACGATCTGAGCAAATCAGGAGATAGTAGTCAAGTTAAAGATTCTTTGAGTCAAGTTTTAGAATTGATACAACAAGGAGAGAGTATCCTGCTCTATCCCTCAGGAGGACTTGCGGGACAAGGATATGAAGTCATTGGAGCCAAAAAATCTGCATTTCTCACAGCACAGGAGCTTTTTCAAAAGAATAAAAACGGAAAAATTCTAGCGATCCAAACTAAAGGACTCTGGGGAAGTATTTGGTCCAATGCTTGGAGTGCTGAAGGAGCAAATTTAGGGAAAGGAATCTGAATGGCAATCGGATATTTTTTGGCAAATCTTCTCTTTTTCTTGCCCAAAAGAAAGGTCAATATCAAAATCCAAGATCTCAGCAAAGAACTAAAAAATGCAGCAGATGTCAAAGACTTTAATCAGATTTTGGAAAATTATTATAATCAAGATGGAGAAGAAATGGTAAGCTATCTCCCTCATTACTTTTATTACAATGATGCAAAAAATAAGACGCTTCCAGCAGTCACCAAAAACTCTATCACAGAATTACAGAAAAAAAACAGCTACCAAGCAGAAGATTTGGATCCAGAAACGATCGAAGCTATTATTCAGATGATCCATCAGATCAGAGAAGATAGCAAAGAACAGCAAATCACAATCAATTCACATCTGATTTTGGAACTTATGCTGGATTCACTAGATATGGCAGAACTCAAAGCACTAGTCCAGCACCGCTATCCTCAGGCTGGAGATTTACCAATTTTGGAAATCAAAACTCTGGGAGATCTCGTAGCCATGGCCATGGGACAACTAGGGAAGAATACGACAAGTTTGCCTGCTTGTGAATGGGATCTTTCAGGAGATGAGGCAATGGTTAAGGATCGAAACCTTGATAGCTCAAAAAGCATCCTCCAGCATTTCAAAAAGATGATCAAACAAGATAAAAATCAGACTTTCAACTATGATGTGCTGTTTGGTCTCCAAACCAGGAAAGACTTTCTCATCAAAAGCTATCTCCTGAGAAACAAAGTGAAATATTTGGAAGAAGAATCTGTCGGAGTCATGCTCCCCTCACTCAGCAGTACGGGGTTGGTCCTCATGGGACTCTATTTGGCAGATAAAATTCCAGTGATGATGAACTGGACGCTCCCTCAGCAGGCCTTTGATCATTGTGTCAAAACCTCTAAAGTAAAAGTAATTTTGACAAGTAAAAAGTTTTATGATACCCTCGGGATTGAATGGCTCGCTAACTATCAATTCATCTTTTTGGAAGATCTTCTCAAAAATCTCAAACTCAGTGAAAAACTCAAAGCACTAGCAAATAGTATCAGCTTTAGTACTCCAAAACAAAATCCTAATCAGACTGCAGTGATCCTCTTTACTTCTGGAAGCGAATCCTTGCCTAAGGCAGTCGCCCTCAGCCACAAAAATATTATCAGTGATATTAAAGGAGCTTTGCATCATTTGACACTAACAAGAGAAGATATTTTATTCTGATTTTTGCCTCCTTTTCATAGCTTTGGATTTAGTGTAAATACGATTTTACCAATGATTACAGGAGTTCGTCTCGTCAATACTCCTGATCCCAACGATACTCTCACTACTGGGAAACTCATCTCTCATACTCAAGCAAGTCTCCTAACCACTACTCCGACTTTTCTGAGAAATATTTTACAAGCCAACGATCCTCAGCAGCTTCAAAGTCTCAAAATCATCATTTCTGGAGCAGAAAAATGTCCTGAGGAGCTTTTCAAGAGGATCAAAAAAGAGCTCCCTAATGCTACCTTGATCGAAGGATATGGGATCACGGAATGTAGCCCAGTCATCTCACTCAATCCTAGTAAAAAAACAAAAGCCGGATCTGTAGGAGTAGCGATCCAAGGAGGGAAACTCAAAATCGCAGACCTAGAACATCACCAAGAACTCAACATCTGACAAGAAGGAATGATTTATTTCCAAGGAGAAAATGTTTTTGGAGGATACCTTGACCCAAAATTGGAGTCTCCTTTTGAAACATTTGAGGGAGGGAAATGGTACAAAACTGGAGATCTTGGCTATCTCGATAAAGATGGATATCTCTATATCACCGGTAGACTCAAAAGATTTATCAAAATCTGAGGAGAAATGATTTCCCTACCGATGATTGAAGAACTTTTGATCACAAAATTTGGGAGAGAGGGAGAAAACACTCTTGCAATTGAAGCGATAGAATATGAATGAAATGCAAAAATTGTACTCTTTACAGTAGAAAATCCTTTGACAACAAAGGAAGTAAATAGTTATCTCAAATCCAAAGGAGTCTGAAATCTGATCCGTATCAATGAAATCAGAGAAATCTGAGCAATCCCGGTACTTTGAACAGGTAAAACTGATTATAAGGTACTGAAAGGAATGATTTAAAGTTCATACTATAAAAATTATCCGATATGTAATTTCTCCCACAACATCTTTTTATCCAGTTCGAGAGCTGGAAAATGTGGCCAAGTATCTATTCCATCATTTGGGAAACGAGGAATTAAGTGGAAGTGAAAAATGAAAGATAGATTGCTGAGTATCTTTTCTATAAAAAATCTGATTTTTAATTCAATTTTTCTTACTTTCCAAAATTTTGAGTTTCAAAAGTGCTATCATATCGTTCCAAGGCTTTTTGAAACTCTGCTACAGTAAATGCAGGGAAATACAGATCAGTAAAATAGAGCTGCGCATACGCTACCCACCAAAGCATAAATCCAGAAAGTCTCTTTGCCATCTGCTGTTTGGTCCTAATCAAAAGGTTCAAGGGAGGAAGTCCTACAAAATCCATTGCTCACTCTAAAGATGTTTTATCGATAGGAATTCCTTGAGTTTGTAGAGACTGTGCTGCTCTCAGGATTTCATCCTGTCCTCCATAGTTGATCGCCAAGACACTGGTCCTAGAAGTATCAAATCTAAGCTCTTGTTCTTGTTTTTCTAAATACTCTACCAAATGTCTTGGAAGCTGAGTTTTATCTCCCACTATACGAAGATTGATCTGTTCTCTCTGCAAAAAATCATAAAGATCATCAGTAATCTTTTTATAGATCTCAAAAAGATAGTTCAATTCTGCTTCTGATCTATTTTGTAAATTTTCTGTACTGAGTCCCCAAAAAGTCACTACTTGAATTGGGGTGTATGTAAATGCATATTGAGTGATTTCTATAGATCTTTGGAATCCCTCTAAATGTCCTTCTAGTCCATCTTTTCCCAATTCTTTGGCTCGAGTCCTATTACCATCCGGGATCAAGGCAACATGCTTTGGATAGTTCATCAAGTAATTATCAAAAAATTAAAACCAAAAGTCTGATTTATTCTGTGAGATTGTGATATACTTGATCAATGTCATCCTCCTGATTGAGAGCTTCCAAGATTTTATCAAAAACTTCTCTATCTGCAGGAGAAAGTCCTAAGGTATTTTCCGCAAAAAAATGGATATCTGCTTCTACAACATGATAAGATAAATTTGCAATCGCTTGCCTCACAAAGATAAAATTTTCTTTGGAACAATAAACTTCTGCGATTGATCCTTCAATACTAAGATCCAAAATAGGAAGCTCAATCAGTTCCATCTCTAGCTGTTCTGCATCGAAAAGGAGGATTTGTTCCATTATTCTTCCCTTATCTTCAACCATCTTACTTACTCCATCAATCACTACCAGACCTTGTTCATGAAATTGTCGCATCACCGATCAGATTTCTGCCATACTTCCTCCAGATTTTTGAAGTGCTGTCCTAACTATTTGAGAGGTTCTATTCCCGTTGTCAGTCACGGTTTTGATCAGAAATGCAGAACCATGAGGACCATATCCTTCATAAATTATCTCCTTCATCTCCTCTCATCCAAGTTGTCCCGATCCTTTGAGGATTGCTCTCTCCACGACATCTTTGGGTAATCCATGATAACGAGCTTTTTCTAGAATCATTTCTAGACTAGGATTCATCCTAGGATCGGCTCAGTTTTTTGCTGCAATTTGAATTTTCTTGCCAATAATACTATAAATTCTGGATTTGTTTGCATCTCCCGATGCCTTTCTTGCTGCAATACTATGCCATCTCCCCATACCTTACTTTTCATAAAAAGTTAAAATTCTGATAAAATTGTAGGGATTTTGATTTTTTTTACTAGTCAAATTTGGAGTCCTTTTTCAAGTTAACAATCAAAATATCAAATATTCTCTTAAAGAAGTTTTATAAAAAAACAACAAAAGATGGCTATTGCTTTTATACAGGAGAATATTATACTGATATGGTTTTTTTATTAGTTTATACAAGCTATCCAACCATGATTTATCTACTTTTTATTATTTGATTTATTATCCTCATCAAAGGAGCAGATCTTTTGGTAGATGGAGCTTCTTCTATCGCCAAAAAACTCAAAATTTCAGATCTTATAATTGGACTTACTATTGTTGCATTCGGAACTTCTGCCCCAGAATTGGTGGTTAATGTTTCTGCTAGTCTCAGTGGAGCTACAGGGATCACTATTGGAAATATTGTAGGATCCAATATTGCAAATATATTACTTATCCTTTGAATCTCTGCAATCATCTATCCTCTCCATATGAAAAAGGAAATCCTTTCTAGAGAGGCAATCTTTACGGTTATTGCTACGCTGATTTTCGCTATTTTTATCAATGATACTTTTATTGACTGAGGAGTCAACTTAGTGACCAGAAGTGAGGGACTATTGCTGATTACTTTACTTGGGATTTTTTTTTACTATCTTTTTGCTAATAGTAAAAATCAGAAAGATGCCTCTAGTGAGGAGATCAAAACTCTCTCTCGAGGAAAATCTATCACTTGGGTTATCTTTGGACTAGCAGGACTGATCCTCTGAGGAGAATGGATTGTCAATGGTGCAATAGAAATCGCTCAACATTTTGGGATATCTGAGAGAATCATAGGACTAACCATTATTGCAATTGGAACTTCTCTCCCAGAACTTGCAACCTCAGCAGTTGCTGCTTACAAGAAAAATACTGATCTAGCCATCGGAAATGTCCTTGGATCCAATCTTTTCAATATTTTGTTTATCCTAGGAGTGAGCTCACTCATTACTCCTATCCCTGCAATCGCAGGAACCAATACCGACCTCTTGGTAGTCGTAGTAGCTACTGCTTTGATTTTCTTTTTTGCAATGGGACGAGGATTTAGAAGAAAGAAGTATCAGATATCCAGAGCAGATGGGATTATGATGGTAATTATTTATGCAGGATATCTAGCTTATCTAGTATTTGGTTCTTTTATTTAGAAACTAATATCAAATAATAGTTTATCAAAAAATGCAGGATCATCATCCTGCTTTTTTCGTAATATGGTAAATGATATTTAATCTGAATTATTTTTCTTTTCTGATTTTTTCTCGAAGTTTTTCTTGGTCTTTGCTGAGTTTTTTAGGGACATTGATTTTGAGAGAAACAATCATATCTCCCTTTCTATCAAAAATTCTTCCCTTTCCAAATCCCTTGTTTGCTACCCTTACTTTTTCTCCGATCTGAGTACCTTTAGGGATTTTTACTTTAATTTTGCCTTCAGGATGAGGCAGTTCTATTTCTTTTCCGAGGACCAAATCTACAATATCTACTTCTGTCTGAGTTAAAAGATCATCTCCCTGTCTGAGATATTTGTTACTTTCTTTGACCAAAATTTTGATATATAAATCTCCAGCAGGTAAATCACCAAAATACTCATTCCCTTTGCCACTATATTTCAGATAACTACCACTTTTGATCCCAGCAGGAATTTCTAATTCCAGGATTTCCTTTTTTGATTCTAATCCATCACCAACAATCAGTTTTCCATCTTTTTTGTAACGCTTACCCAATCCATTACATTCTGGACAGTTTGCCTGAGTTTGGAAAGTACCAAACATCGTCTGAGCTTGCTGAGTCACTTTCCCAGTTCCATGACAATGATTACAATCTTCTTCTACGATCCCAGCAAGGGGAACTTTTTTGCTATAAGAGATTTTTTTCTTGGTCCCCAGATAAGCTTCATCAAAAGAAATTTCTATCATTTTTTCGAGATCATCACCTTTAGTTTTTCTCCTAGATCTAGCTCATTCTGCTCCAAATCCTGATCCTCCAAAAATACTTCAGATCAGATCTCCCATATCGAATCCTCAAAAATCAAACTGAGCTCCTCCACTACCAGCACCAAAATCAAATCCTCCAAAATTTCCTCCTCAGAATCCTCCTTTTCTAAACATATCATACTGCTGACGCTTTCATTCATCAGAGAGAATCTGATAAGCTTCATTGATTTCTTGGAATTTTTCAGTACTACCTCAGCGATCTGGATGATGTTTGACCGCCTGTTTTTTGAATTCTTTTTTGATATCAGCCGTGCTTGCAGACTCCTCTACTCCCAGTATTTTATAATAATCTTTTTTTGGATCAAAATCCATGATGTAAATGAATAGCTAATAAAAAAATAGCACCTAGCCTATTAGGGTGATTTTATCGATTCGAGAATAAAAAACAAGCCAAAAAATCTGACTTAGGAGGAGAGGAAAATATCACTATCGATCAAAAAAAACTAATCTTCTAGATCCTCATCATCGAAAAGATGTTTGATTTCTCTTTTTTCTTGTTTTTTCTTTTCTACTTCATCATCTACAATATTGAGAATTTTGGTTCTCTGAGAATTGTTTTGAGCCGATTTCCAAAGATCGATGAAAGAAATAATCACTCCGATCAATAATAATACAAAATCTAATTTACCTCGGAAAGTAAAAGAAACTGTAGAAGTTCCCTGAGAAATCATCCCTAATGCATCAGAAATTCCTACCAAAACACTAGCAATCAACCAAAGAAATGCAAAATTTACCAAAGGTTCACTATCTCTAAATCCTGTAAAACTAATAATTCGCTGCTTGAATCTAATATTCATATTCCATCCCAAAAGGAAAAGCATACTCAATCCTATCAAAAGGAAAGATTTGAAATAGGTTTTGGAAAGGAGTCGGATACTATTTCCTGCAGAAAGTTCTGTCAAAGGACTATATTTGACAATCGGAAAAAGAAAAAGAAAAAAAGCAAAAACCAAAAGAAACAAAGTCAAAAGTTTCTGATTTTGGGTATAATTTTTGAACCTAAAGAAAAGATTGTTGAGAGTTTTTTTGAGTTGTTGAGCAGTGCTTTTTTTTCTCATGAGAATAGACCAGACAAAAGATAAAAAATATCAAAACAATTACTAGCGTGAGTGTAGTATTTTTCAGATCAGTATCAAGAGGTTTTTAGCTTTTTAAGGATAAAGTTGTAAAAGTGAATTTTTGGATTGTAAATCCGCCAAAATTTCTTGCTGAACAGCAAGAGAAAAAGCAGTTTCAAAAAGCTTTTGGTCAAAGATAATTGCACTATTGGAAGGTAGGGAATTATTTTTCCGAAGTGCCAAAAAATCTGTCGTCTGAGAAAAATCTTTGAGTAAATAGCTGCTATTTATATCCCCTACTGATAAAAATTCTTCCAAATTTATTTTTGAAAGCAAAAAGTCCCAGTATGCTTGGAAAATCACTCCATATCTATGAAAAAAGTAGGGAGTTTTTGCTGTAGATAATTGCAATTCTAATCGCTCAGGAAAAGAAGAATAAGATTCTTGATCTGGCAAATCTAGAAGGTCTAGTAAAAGCTGAAAGGTATTGGTTTGTATCATATCAAAAAAACTAGTAATAAAGCTCATAACCTACTGGGAGAGTAATCTGCTCATAAATTTCTCTCTTTTGTTTTTCACTGAGAGCGTTTTCATCCCATAAACGATCAAAATAACTTTTGAGAAATAGTTGTTGTGCTTGCTGAAAACTGAATCCTCTAGACTGAAAATAAAACAAAAAATCTGGAGAAAGTTTGTATATTTTGGCTCCATGTGAAGCAGCAATCTCATTGCTATGAATATCTAAAATTGGTAGCGCTTTGATATCTACATCATCAGACAAAATGATAGTTTCTTCAAGCAGATGACATTCAGAATTTTGAATCCCTGGAGGCATCGTGATCGTAGCTTTGAGCATATTGTGTTGATGAGAAAAGACTAATGCTACCAGATGAATAGTTACTTTTACCGCAGAATGTTTCAAAATCACCTGTAGATCTAATTTTAAGGGCTGCCTTTCTCACAAAACACAGAGAATATAGATATCTGCTTGTATTGCTCAACTACTTTCAAAAACTACCTGATAGCTACTATCTTGTAATAAAGCACGATATAAAAGTTTTCCCGAGTAATCTGAAGGCAAGATAAACTTTTTTTCTATTTTTTTACTACTCAGTAAATCGAAGGTATTGGTTTCAAAAAGCTCTTCTAAAGCAGTACTATCATAACGAATCAACATTAATTATCTTCTAGTACTCATGTAAAACCAAATTCATCAATATTTTCATAGAGATTGGCCAAATCCTCATCGCTCAATAGTTCGTCCAAATTCCCTTGTAAAGAATCTCCTACAGTCTCTACTGGCTGGATATCATCTTTTTCTACAGATACAATCTCAGATGGTTCTAAGTTTTGAACTCCTTGGGGAAGTTGAAGTTGACGCTGAGACCAAAGCCAAACAAAAACAGCAACAATAGCTAGAAATATAGCAGCAATAGACAGAATAAGTACCTTTTTGTTCATCCGAAAAAAACTATAAAATAAAAAATCCCTTTTATTGTAACTATCAGTTGTAAAATATCAAATCAAAAAAATCCCCTTCTAGGGATTTTTGTCTGATAAAAAATTATGTAACAAATTACTTTTTTGCTGCATTTACAAGAAACTCTCTAGATTTGGAAAGGAGATATTCTATTTTTTCTAAATCAACCAATTCTGACTTTGTAAAATCAATTTTTAAGCTAAAAGGACGAGTATAGCCAGACTTTAATACTTTTTGAACAAATGAAGGAATTTTGATCACTCCATCTCAAGGAAGAAGATGAGGAACCCCTATTTTAGACCTATCTGAGATATAAACCATTGAAAGATAAGGAATAAAGTCCTCTATTTTATTACTAAATCTTGTCTCCAAATCCTCTGTATCCATATGCGCTATATCTAATGCTAGGTAGCAGTTATATTTTTTGATAATATCTACAACGTTATTAAAACGAAAACCCGGAACAAGTCCAGCAAAAACATTTACATCACGAGGATTAATAATAGAAAAATTGAGCGAAGGATTCTGATTTTGAAATTCGATAATATTATTGACAATAAAATTATAAGATTTGAAATCAAAGAATTTAGGAGAATTAATACTAATCAAATCTGAACTTGTTGCCAAACAAAGATCTAAAACTTTATGTAATTCTTTTGTATTGAGGGAAGGAGAGGTTTGAATAGAGTATACAGGTAACTCATACTTTTTGATCAAAGATTGGACATATTTTTCATTCCAAGCATCAAATCACTTCCAAATAGCTAAATCAATTCCATCAAATCAAGCTTTTTTTGCGGTATCAAAAATTACATCTAGGCCATAATTACCCATAGTATCAGTACTTAGAAGAATTTTGTTTTTCATAATAGTATAATTGGTAGTTAAAATTTTTTGTTTTATGGCAATCAGAGTTATATTAAGTATAAAGATTTTTTTTAAAATTACAATTTTTAGAGATTTTTTTAATTGGGTACCAAAAGATTTGCCAAAACATAAGCTGCACCAATAACAAGAATTC
>CAYIZS010000012.1:15417-17990 GCA_964367985.1 uncultured Candidatus Peribacteria bacterium | reverse complement strand
GGATGGTTTCCGTTCTGTTTCTGAGCATCTCTGATCCTCATCAGGTTTTCATCACAGTACCAGAAGGGCAGCCCATATTGAGTTCTATCCCAGTAAAAAAATCTGGATAATGCTGAGAGAGGATTCTCGCTGCCTGAACTAATGTTTCAGGGTTTCCTCCATAGATCTGTGCGATGACCTTTTGTTCAGGAGTACTTTGGAGGTGTTTAACCACTTTAGCAGGATTTATGATAAAACCATCCGCATTCATAAACTCGGTCCAAAGCTGGAGCTCATCTCATTCATTTTTTTGTTGCTCAAAAATCTGCCTAGTAATCAGGCGAGTAGCGCAGTCTGTAATCCCATCCATTGGGGCAAGTCAGAGTTTCACTTGTTTTTTCTCTCTCTCAGATAAAGTATTTTTGATTATAAATAAACAGAAGATAAATAAAAGTCAGATTTTTTTTGTTTTTTGGTTGTAATCTCTTTGTCCTTAGAACAAAAAAACCTCTCAGGATTTGAGAGGTTCTTTATTTTGTATATTTATTTTAATTTTTATTTAAAGGTTGTTTTTTATTTGAAGAGAGGATTGCTATAATAAAAGTCAATTAGTCCAAATGCTTTTGAGGTCATTTCTCCTTTTTCATCACTAGCACCAATTCCTTTACATGGAGTTCAATCTGAACCGATACCTTGTACAGGATTATCGCATTTCCAGAGAAATATATTCTCTAGATTGATATAATCTTGAAAAGATTCTTTCCAATTAGTTAAAATGTATTCTAATGTTGTAATCCTTTTGGAATCAGGTTCTCAATAGGTATTATAGCTAGCAACTTTCCCATTAATATATCGTTTGTTTTGCATTTTGGTGAGATTATTTTCATTTCCTCCTAGAATAAGTCCATTTATAATAAAGTTTCCTTTAAGGTAGTTTGCTTTTGCTCAACTTGGATCAGTACTGAGAATCGGAAATCCGTATGCATTGAAATCTTGAAGATTACCGGTAGAAATAGGATTTTGTAAGTAAAGATTCCCTTGATCAATAAAGATATTTATTGGTTTATCTTCTATTTTCATACTATTACTAATTGTAATATCTCTTCCTTTTACAACAATTGTTTTACCAGCATAATTATTATTACTGAGATTGAGGTTGATTGGATATCCATTTTCAGATTCAGAATTATAACAGAGAACATTATCTTTGGTATTTGTTGGATTCCACTTGTTCCTACAAAGTAAAGCTGCATTTTTTCTAGCAACATTGATAATGTTGGCGATTGTTTCTTCTGTTTCCATAAGAATGGATTTCTGTAATGTGTTTCCTATAATCTCTTGTTTGGTATCTTCTGAGGTATCTCTACTCAGTCAAATAATTCCTCTGATTCAGAGTCTAAACATTGTTTCTGCTGCAGATCCATCTCCATACTCTAGATCGATTCCATCAAGGGTTGTAGCTCAACATTTGGCACTTCATGCATTATAATCGATTTTATTATCGATATATCTAAAGTAATCGCTAATACAGCTATTTTCAAGAGCACAACTTAGAGTATTATTGTCGGTGCCATCTGGATCATTAATTTTTGCTCCTACAAAACCGATGTGTCCATTTTCATCATAAACATATCCAAATGGATATTGATTATTTAGTCTTTGGAAATTACATTTTAATCCATCAGATTTCATACTATTTGTTAGGGTATCATAACTAACTCATGCATTAAGTTTATATTCTTTAATTTCATTATTCTCTTCCAATTGATGAGTAATATTTCCATAAATACCATAAATATCTCATCGACAATTAGTGAAAAATCATCAATCTATTTCTAGTTTATCATAGCTGATAGAGTTTTCTATCGATGAATTTCTTAATTGTTCAAGAGAGGTTTCATCTAATGGTCGCAATCTTTCTCCTCTTTGAGAATTATAGTAGAAACCATTTACACGAGTATGACATTCTTTTTTTTCGTATTCTCCAGATTGTTTTTTTGTCATAATTGTAACTGGAGTAGCTAACTCTGTAGTCTCTGTCCAAAAAAATCCTCCTCAGAAATCATTTCCAGCAATATTGAAGTGTACTGGAGAAAAACTATTTCTCAAATATTTACTTTCAAGTTCAAAGAAAAGCCCATTTTCTTGTCCATAATACCTATTATAATCTCCTGTCCATGATGGACCTCCTCCATCAACATCAAAATCTACGACATAGGACCATTTTGCATAGAGAGTTACATTATTTGCAGGCATGGTATTGCTAGCAAAAATCCATTCGTCCGTATAGTTACTATCGGTATACCATCCGCCAAAAGTAGCATTAGATTTTGTAGGAGTAGTAGGAGCGGTAGTAGTAGCTCCATAGTTTACAGATTTACTTGTTACATTAGATCCTCCTACAGAATCAAAACTCATGGTATAAGAATTGGTAGTATAGGTGGCAGTAATGGTGGTATTCGCTGTAATATTGCTGTATGATGGACTCCATCCTGCAAAAGTATATCCTACCCTACTAGGGTTGCTTGGTGCGGTTGCAGCTGATCCATGGTTTACACTTTGAGTTTTGAGTGTTGTTCCGTCATGATCTTTAA
>CAYIZS010000012.1:0-15317 GCA_964367985.1 uncultured Candidatus Peribacteria bacterium | reverse complement strand
TCACTGGAGTAGCAAAATCTCGTGCTTGAGTGAGTCCAGCATCACTATACCATCCTCCAAAATCAAATCCTGCTTTGCTTGGAGCTGCTGGTGGAGTGATCTGACTGCCATAGTTGATCGTTTGATTTGGGATATTGGCTGCACCATTGCTATTGAAGGTTACAGTATAGTTGTAGGTCCACTGGAGATTCGCATTAGGAGCGAGAGCTACACTAGCAGGATTTTTATTGATACTTCCTTCTACCTTTCCAGCATATTTTGGGACTCCAGGATTGCCTGCAAAAGCTCAGGAAGCGATACTTTCTATACTATCTGGTAGATGAATACTGCTCAGATTGTTGTCTAGAAAAGCCCCAGTTCCGATCTGTTGTACTCACTCTGCAATCGTAAGATTCTGAAAAAGGTTCTCTGCAAAAGCAAAATCCTCGATGATAGTGATAGATCCTGGTACTCCTCAGTTTGTGAGTTTGTTGTTTCTAAATGCAGATGCTGAGATTTTATTGAGAGGAGGGATTTCATTGATATAAATGATTTCAATTTCATTGTCGGCAAATGCAGAAACTCCCAATTCGGTCAGATTTTTTGGGAAAGTGATATTTTTGATGCTATTATTTTGAAAAGCTGAATCTCAGATAATTTGTAATGACTCTGGTAATGTTAGGGTATTGATGTCATTGTTTTGGAAAGCTCCATCTCCAATAATGCTAATTCCATCTGGGATTCCCAATGCTGTCAGATAGTTGTTTGCAAAGGTTTCATATTTGATCTCTGTGAGTGCCAATGGACCTGAGCTAGAGACATTTTCTAGCTCATTTTGGTAAAAGGCATAGGCTCAGAGTTCTTGTAGTCCTGCAGGGAGGATAATCGTTTTGATCTGGTTGTCAAAAAATGCTCCAGTTCCGATATCTATGATCCCTTGAGGAATAAGTACAGAAGTGAGTTCCATCGCACCAAAAGCTCATTCTCAGATCCTTGTGACAGGAGTTCCCCCGATAGTATTCGGGATGACCATATCTCTAGGACAAGTCTCTGCATAATCTCGGACAGTTCCCTCTTCAAAGTAAAAACAGCCTTCAAAATTTTCAGTCTCAATGAGTTCAATGTAGGCATCTGCAGCTACTTGGACAGAGCTAGGATCTTGGCTAATATATCCTTTGACTAGAGGCATGATCTCAGAGAAAATTTCGGGTCAATAGCTTGCTTCTAAAATATTTACATATACCCCTTTATATCATCCCATTGTTTCGATCTGTTGTTGAATTATCTGAGGACATTGTTGAGGATTGCTAGCTCCTCGTGATCCTGGATTTTCTAAACAATACTCTATTGCTTCTTGAATAGCATTATCCACATATTCTACGTATTCTGGGATATAAATAATATTTGCTTCAAAAGCTTTTGAGTCAATTGATTCAAGAGTTTCCGGTAGATTGATCGATGTAATATTATTCATAGAAAAGGTCCCATATCCGATATGAGTAAGACTATTTGGGAGTACTACAGACTCCAAATTATTTGAACTAAAAGCATGATTTCCAATATCATTGACACTATTTGGGATAACTATAGATTTTAATTCATTGGCTCCAAAGGCTCCTTCACCGATTGCTAGTAAACTATTTGGTAGTGTGACAGAAGTAAGTCCATGTTCTGCAAAAATATAATCTCAGATCCCTAATACCGTCTCTCCGTTGATACTAGAGGGAATGTTCACATCTTTACCACAAGCAGGATGATAATACTCAATAACATTATTTTCAATCCAGAAACAATATTCAGGAGTAGTTTCTCCAGGATTTGTATTTACTATGAATTCTATGTAGGCATCTTCTTCGACCATGATGGTTCGTGGACTTTTATTGATATATCCTTTGACAGGGGACATGATTTCTGCCAAAACTGCTTCATAACTATCATAGTGTTGAATGACATCAACCAAGTACATTACATAGATTTCAACAAAGTTTTGCTCGATATAATTTTCTAATTGCCTTGTTATTTGTGTTTTACAAGATTCATATTCCTCTCCATATATTCAAGAGCATGATTCTTCTATTTCATATTCAATGACCTCTTCAATCCATCCTTCTACCAAAATCAAAATATCTGGATTATAATAAAAATTATTATAAAATGCTTCCGATCAAATATATTCTAAAGAATCTGGGACATCAATTGAAGTAAGATTATTTCCTATAAACGCTCCTTCTCCGATGCTTACTAATGTATCTGGTAATGTTATGGCAGTAATTCCAGCATTACTAAATGAGCGATCTCAGAGTTCTAGAACAGTTTCACCATTAATAATAGATGGAATAGTTACTATAGGACCACACTCTGTATTATAAGATAAGATAGTATTATGATCAAATAGAAAACATTGATTTTCCGAATACTCAATGAGAGAACATTGTGCGTTTATAGTAAGATCTGTTGTTATATAATGAAAGCTTTTATCCCATCATTGAAAGATATATCCATTAGGTGCATGATAGGTAGGGGCATATGCAGAATTACCATAGTTTATATTCTGAAAGGATTCAACAAAGCCATTACAATTTATAAATGTTACTTCATAAGTTTGTGGTATCCATTTCGCATAAAGAGTTATATTGCTATTTGAAATTTTATCAGTAGCAAAATTCCATTTATTTTTCAATGATGATTCTTTATACCATCCAGCAAAATTATAACCAGTTCTAATAGGAGCTATTGGCTCTGAAACTAAATTGTATCGTTTAGTTTCTTGTGGATCTATACTACTTCCTCCATTACTCTCAAAGGAAACATCAGACCAAGAAACTATAGTAATTCAAGGATTACTTCCCAAAGTAATATTGCTATTATTTTTTGAGACAATACCTTCTACTTTCCGATTGAGTTCTTCTAATCCTGGGTTTTCTATAAAAGTATAGCTATCAATATAGGTTATAGAATCAGGTATTGTCACAGAGGTGAGTTGGTTACCACGAAAAGCCATTTGTCAGATACTTGTCAAAGAATTTGAAAGTGTCACAGAGCTTAAATTGTTGTGGCTGAAAGCAATATATCCAATAGATAATACAGAATCAGGAATTACAATTCAGGTTAAATTGTTTGAAGAAAATGCTTGACGTCAAATACTTGTTACTGTATTTGGAATTTCTACAGAAGTTAGATTATTATTTGAAAAAACACCCTCTCCAATTGATGTGATAGAATCTGGTATGATAATAGAGGTTAGTAAGTTTCCTTGAAATGCATAGTCTGCTATTTCAGTAACAGAATTTGGAATTACTACAGAAGTAATTTTTCTATTATTTAAACCTTGTATCTTTTTTACCGTTTGTCATCTAATTTTTTCAGGAATAACTACATCACTAGGGCAGTTTGGCTTTGTATCAAAATAATAACTAATTGTACCATTATTTGTACCATTATTAAAGCTAAAACAACTCTCAGGAGTAGCTGCTTGAGCAGAAAATCCCGATCCTCCTAAAATTCCTAGTCCTATAACGGCTATTGTCCATTTTTTTCGATTAAATCTAGCTCTCTGAGCTGTGAAAATGTTTTTGTTTTTGCTCATTTCTCGTGTCATCGGAGAAGTAAATAGAGAATAAAAAGTAGTTTTGTTTAAAATACTCAAAATAGAGTATAATCAGATTTTTCTCTTCTGCAAAAATATTGAGGATCACGCTAGCAGTTTCGGTTGACATTTTTTACTTAATTTTGTTTTATCTGCCCAAAACCCTTGAAGATGGTATAGTTATTTTGTTGTTTTGTTTTGTCGTACTTATTTTTGACAAAGCGTCATTGCTTGATTTTGACTTGATTTTGTGGTTTATTTGGATATCTTTTGGATAGTTTTATTCTTTTTCTGATCAGGATGTCCCTAGAGTTACTCAAACTTTTTGCTTATTATTCTCAGGATGAGAAGCTGACACTCAATAAAGCTTTAGCGTCTGATTTTCTCTCTTGTGAGAATGAGGACTATTTACAGCTATTAGAGTGGATGCAAAGGCATAAGCTAGGAGTTTTGGAAGTAGAAAATTCATTCCCCTTGTTAGAGAGGATTCGCCCGAGAGTTTCTCATCTTTCTTGGATGGGCAATTTGGCTCTTTTGGAGCAACCGATGTTATCGATTGTGGGGCCGAGGATGCCGAGCCATTATGCGAGTGAAATTTTACACAAACTTTTTCAAACTGCCCAAAATTACCAATTAGTTACGATTTCTGGCTGAGCGAGAGGAGTGGATCATTTAGCGCATCAGCTTTCTTTGCAACATGAGATCCCGACGATTGTGGTACTTGGTTGAGGGATCAAACGATACCGAGAGCAGAGGAGTAGAGCTTTCCTTCAAAAGGTGATTGATGCTGGAGGGCTTATCCTTTCAGAATTTAAACTTGATCTCAAACCCACTACTTGGACTTTCCCTCAGAGAAATAGAATCGTAGCTGGACTGGGGCAGATGCTTTTTTTACCAGAAGCGGCCTTGCGTTCTGGTTCGATGATCAGTGTAGAGTATGCTTATCAGATGCAGAGACCGGTGTATTCAGTGCCTAGTTCGCTTTTTGCTGAGCAGAGTGCGGGAGTCTTTGCTGCCTATCAGGAAAAGAGACTGCATTTTGCATTTGATTTTGATCAGCTTTTGAGCCAGTATTTTGCCCCTCGTTATGATAGCTCTTGATCAGAAAAAAACTTGGCTCCTAGTTTAGAGCTTTCCTCTGCAGAGGAACAAATGCTCCATCATTTTTCTCAATCTGCAGTCTTAAATTTAGAAAAATTGCTCGATCTCAATAGAGGAGATTATGGAGAGACTTTGCAACTTTTGACTGCATTAGAACTCTATGGATTGATCTATCAATCTAGTCCCAATCAGTATCAAAGGATCTAGTTATTATTATTTTTCAATGAGGGAAACACCACTCATTTCTTCTGGGATGCTGATACCCAATATTGCCAACATACTTGGAGCAATATCAGAAAGTTCTCCATGAGTTTTTAGATTTTTTTGTACGACTCCTTTTTGGATATATCGTAGGGGTACTAAATTGGTAGTATGTGAGGTTTTAGGATTTTCTGGACTACCCATTTCTTCACAGTTTCCATGATCTGCGCTCAAGAGGATATCAAGGTTATATTCTTTACTCAAATGAAGCGTGTCCTGGACAATCTTTCCAAGTGTATTTACTGCTTGTATCACTGCTGGCATACTGCCCGTATGCCCTACCATATCTCCATTTGCATAGTTGATGATAAAGACATCAAAATGTTCAATATTTTTTTTAAAAATTTCAAAAATTTCCTTGGCTGACATATCAGGATCTAGGTCATAAGTTGCTACTTTGTGTGATGGTACTAAAATATTTTCTTGTCCAGGATAGCTAATACTTTTTTCTGCGTTAAAAAATTTAGTAACATGAGCAAACTTTTCGGTTTCAGCTAAATGCAGTTGTCTGAGATTATGATTAGCAAAGATTTCAGAAACAGTATTTGGGGTATTTTTTTCTTTTAATATTGTGAGTCCTTGGTATTCTGGGAAATACTTTGTCATGGTGAGTAATTTGATATTCTGAAGTTTTTGAATTTTGAAATTTGGATCTCGAGTAGGAAAATATTGTTGATTTTCTGTATCTTGAGATACCATCAGTGCTTGAGTAAATTGCCTGGCTCTATCGGTTCTAAAATTGATGAAAAATACTCCATCATGATCTTTGATTGCTTCTCCTGCTTCAAAACTTATTGGAGGGATAAATTCATCACCAATTCATTGTTGATAACATGATGCTAGATAATCACTTACTTTTTGTGGGCTATTATCTTTTTTAGCAATGATTTGATCATAAGCTTTTTGGACTCTTTCCCAGTTATTATCCCTATCCATTCCAAAGTATCTTCCTCCAAAACTGGCTATTTTGATCTGTGGATATTCTTTGAGTAGAGATTCAAATGCAAGCATTTGCTCTTGAGCAGAGTGAGGAGGGAGGTCTCTTCCATCTCAGAAAAAATGAATATAAGTTTTTTGATCTGTAGGGATCAAAGGAAGTAGTTTACTAATATGTTGATCTACACTGTGTACCCCTCAGTTTCCAAAAATCTGAATTAGATGGAGGTTTGATTGATTGTCTTTGCAGTGATTTAGCAGTTCTATAAATTCTTCTTTTTTTGCAAATTCTCCCGAATCTAGGAGTTTATTGATCGTTACAAAGTTTTGTTCAATAATTCTTCCACTTCCTAGGGTAATATGACCTACTTCAGAGTTTCCCATTTGTCATGCAGGGAGTCCAACGGCTTCTCATGAAGCTTTGAGCTGGGCATAATGTTGTGTAAAGAGCGTATTAAATACAGCATTATTTGCTTGATAGATTCAGTTTTCTGTTAATGTTTCATTATTTAGTCAAAAACCATCCAAAATAATAAGTGCTAATTTTTTTTTCATTTAGTTTTTTGAAAAAAAATTAAAATAGGATACCACAATATATACTAAAAAATCCTCAAGCTTCAAGTTTTTCTTTCTTGCCTCTTGCATTTTTATTGCAAAATCCTAGACTAGCAATATTTAATCCTTTCTCCTGATGCAGAAAAAGTTTGGCATTGAAGCTAATCGCAAAAGCTCTCCCTTTACCCTCAAGAATATTGCATTAGCAGTGGCTTATGGGATTTTTGTGCTGCTGGCATTTATTGCTTTTTCCTTTTATGCTAAAATCACTGGATGGATTTTTTCTGAAGACAAGATCGATATTTTCCAAGAGTTAGATCAGGTTGCATTTTATTTTTGGCCTTTTGACCAAGAGTTATCCCATAAACTCCTCCAATTAGATACGATTATGCAAGCATATTTTGCAGGAGAGAATGTCCTCCAAAGCTACAAATCAGAATTATTTCAGCTGTGGGAGTATTTTTCTCAGCACAGAGAGTATCTCAATCAGATCGGATTTGAACATTATGATGCTTTGCTTTCTTTGCTCGCAGATAGTTATGATTTGAGAGCAGAGATTTTTCATCTTTTAGGAGAAAAGGAAACTTTCAATTATCTGATTTTGCTCCAAAATGGCAATGAAAAGAGGCCCAATGGAGGATTTTTTGGATCTTTTGCTTTTGTGACACTTTCCTGAGGGCATCTGGTAGAGATGCAAATTGTGGACTCTTATCTTCCGGATTATGTGGCTCCAGATACGCGTTTGCCTTTGCCTGCCTGGACCAAAGCATTTTTGGGAGAATCCAATGCTGGATTTGTCGCTGGAAATAAATTTGGTTTCACCGATCTAGATGGTAAAAATATCAAAACACTCTATGAAAAAGCTTTTCATACTGATTATCTGGAGGAGAGAAAACAGGCGATGTTTAGTCCAGAAAAGTGGGATCAGCTTTTTGAAAAAAATATCAAAGGAGTCGTTTTTTTGGATTCTGAGATGGTCAATTTTCTTTTGCCAGCATTCAAAAATATTGCTTGGGAGTGGCAGTTTATCAATGCAAATATCGATCTCATCAGAGGAGAAAATAGAAGTAATAAAAAAGAAATCTATATTCAGAGTTTAGAAGATTATCTCAAAACTCATCTGCTGAGTCTCCTCAAAAATACGGTCAATTCTTTTGGAGAGCTTCTGTCCAAAGGATATCTCAATTTCTATCTCTCCAATGTTTCAGATCAGCTCTGGGGACTTTTGCAGGCGCATGATTTGACTACGGTGTATCAGTCGGAGATGTTGTATTTCTGGAATATCAATTCTGCCTACAATAAATCTGATGCTTTTATTGACAAGCAGATTTTCCTCCAAAATGCTGAAGGGAAAACCATTTTTTCTAGCAACAACAATAAAATTGCTCTTCCTCATCTCGATCCAGGATTTTATCGCCTTTATTTTAGTTATGCTTTTGATTTGCCCAAAAGTTATCAAGATGAGATGCATGCTCTAGAGTCCAAATATGGGATTCAGATGACCGATAGAGAGAGGTATATTTTGTCACTTGAACCCTTGGATCCGATCAATAAACCTTTTCCGATTATGCGAGAGACGACGGAAATAGGTTATCTCCCTGATCAGATACAAGTGAGAGATTTTCATGGAGATTTTTTTAATGAAGCGCTTTTTGATGCAGGATTTGCACATGGATTTTCCTTCAAAAGTAAAATTTCCCAAAATCAGAAAACTAATCTAGTATGGTTAGATGTGGAGGTACTCTAAGCTATTTTATGTTACTAATTTTTCTTATTCAGATGTTCCAATTGATTCAAGCGTATTATTATTATCTTTCTTTGGGAAAGTTTTTTGAGGTGCTGATGCAGAGCAATGATCTCTCTGATTTAGCTTTTGATCTTCCTATCACTACAGGAGAAAAAACTTATTTCAAACTCAGAGAACATCTGATTCAAAAACTTTTGAAAGAAATCCACCAGCATCCAGATCAGAGGAATATTTTTGGTTATCTGACAGAACTCAGTGCTTTCAAAGGAATTTTTTCTGTGATGAGAGAATTGATCGAGGATTCTCATGCATTCAGAAATTTTCTCCAAGAGCAGCTCCAGGATCAGTATGTGCCTTTTGAGCAGTTGATCAGATTTTTGAGGAATGTGCTCAATCATGCTACTAGCTCTAGTGTTTCTCTCAAACTCGATGATTATGAAAAACAGCTCGAATATCTCTTGAGTCCCAAAATCAAAAATCCGATTGTAGATTTCAACTTTAGCTATCATCGTTATATCCGTCAATGGCAGGGGAGTAAGGATTATAAAATCCAGGTCAAAATTGATTTCCAGGCACTACACCCAGGGATGAAACTAGAATCGCTTGTCGAATGGCATCAGCTCTATCTTTTGTCAGAATTGTGCTTCAATCTCGCACAAATCGCAGAGCTGAGCAATAAAGGAAAAGCTAGTAATATTAAACAACAAACTTCTTCAAATAAATCACAAGCTTCTTCAAATAAGTCACAAACCTCTCCCAAAAGATCTCAAGTTTCTTCTTCAAAATCCCAAAAAAAATCCAATAAAAAGAAACAACAGACCTTCGATTCTTCTGCATCTAAAAGAGCTCAATCCTCTCTAAAGTCACAGCAGATAAAGCATCCTAAAGCAAAAAATCCTTGAATTAAAACTAGTTGAAAAAAAGTTTCTTGAAAGTCAAATCCCCCAAAAACAACTACAATTTCAAAGCAAAGCAATCAATCTCCTATCTCAAAATCATCTAATCAAACTGCCTCAAAGCCTTTGAGGCTCAGCAGCAAGAAAAGATAAAAACATCAGAGTTTCTTGCAAAAAGACTGTAAATAACTACAACTAAGATATCTGATACCATCTTTTAGATTTCAGCTAGTAGGATGTTTGAGAAAGTATATTTTTTTTATGGAAGCAATATTTACTCCCTTAGAAATAAGATAAATACCTGGAAAACTCAGTTTTCAACCAAGTTTGGGGCTGATAGTATTTTTCATTTTACCAATCAAAACTGGGATCAAGCAATGATCAGGCAGGCACTTTTTGGATCAGGTCTCTTTGTAACTCAAAAACTCGTTATTCTCGAAGGAGCTCCCAAAGATAGTGCCCCAGAAAATAGTCTCTCTGAATCACAAATCGAATGATTTTTTACAGAATTTCTCCAAAATGTGAGTTTTCTCAATACTGATACTTTGGTGATTTTTGTTTCTTACAAACCAGATAGAAGGACCAAACATTTCAAATGGCTCCTCAAAGAATTATCGAGTAAAAATGCTCAAGAATTTTCGCCCTTCAAAATCCCAGAACTCAAATCCTTTATCAGAGAACAGCTTAATCCTTTGCAAATCGGAGATCAGCTTTTGGACTATTTTATCGCATTGATTGGGGAGGATCTCTATCGTATCAGTGCTGAGATAGAGAAACTCAAATCTTTGAATCTCGCAAACAAGCAATTGACGCAGGAAATGATTGATACTTATTGTTTTAGTAATGTTGAGGCGGATGCTTTTAGTTTTTTTGATCAGCTTCTGACTCAGCCACATACTGCAGTAACCACTTTGGAAAAAATCCAACAAAATAATTCTCCTAGACCTCAGGTCCAAGGATTGCTTCTCCGAGGACTCAGGACTGATCTCCAGATTTTGGAAGCTTATCTTTCTGGACAAAAAGACTCTAAAGCGATCATTGCAGAGACCAAGCTTGCTCCCTATACGGTGATCAAAACCCTCAAACAGATTGATCTACTCATCAAACATCAGGATTTTTTGCGTAGTTTTTTGCTACTTTTGGTGGAGTTAGATTACGAGATCAAAACTTGAAAGATACCAGACAATCTTTTTTGGTTGAAAGTAAAGACCAAAGTATTAGAGTTAGAGAGATAAAAACCATGCTTTAATTGATCAGAAGATAATGCATTTGAACCCTTTCAAAAAAATCTGACTATTCTTTGCTTTAGTATTCCTGCTAGGAATTATTTTTCCTAGATCTACAGCTTTTTGATATTATGAAGATAAAGTGTATTGTGCTTGGAACAGTGAGGCGATTAGCATCCAGCTATCCAATCCAGACAAATCCTTATTGCTCTGCTCAAGCTATATCGGAGCACTTGAGGAGGTTTTGCTCAAAGAATATCAGCAACTCGTTCAGGTAGATAAAATGGTTCAGAGGGGAGATGATGTCGCTTATCGAAAAGAACTCTATGAACAAAAGCTCCTCTTGATCAAAAAACTTTATGAACAAAGGATGAAGTTTCTCCTGACGATTCAGGATTTTGAATTGATTATGCTAGAAAAGTTTCAGCTCATTATCGCAGATTATCTGGCAGCAAGGATCGATGCAGTAAATCAAGTATATGAACATTTAGATCCTTTTGCCTATGGCTTTAGCAAGCAGATTCAGTTTTTGGATCTTTTTCATCAGACGATTTTGACGCTCCAAAATACTACTTCTCTAGATGAATTTGTCTCCGCATTAAAATACTATTTACTTTTGGATCAGCAACGACAATGAAAATAGGAATTATTACAAGCAATAATGATAGCTTGCTACTTTTTCGCTTTCTTCAAAATTACGATCATGAGTATCTGATTTATTATGATAGCAAATTCGCTCCTTATGGTAAAAAAGATGGAGAAAAACTCCTCCCTTCTATTATTTCAGGGATAGAATATTTGATCAAACAAGGAGCTGAAAAAATTATCCTTCCTCCGATGATCGAACTGTTACTGCAAAAAAAATCAGATTTTGCTCATATGGATTGGATCCTTCCTCTTTTTAATCATTACGTATTAGACATTATTTTCCCTCATTCATTAGTAGGAAAAATCTGACTATTGGGAGATCTTGGAGAGGTAGTACTTGCACAAGATCTGATTGATGCAGAAGCTCAGTCTTATCACTTGAGTAGCAATCAAAAGTCGATCAAAAAGTTTCATTTTCCTTTCGCTTACTGGGCAAAAAGTGTTCCTCTCTGGCAAGGGCTACTCCAGAGCTTATCTAGAAAATCTTTCCTCACCAATACCGTGATTAAACATGATCTGAGATATTTCAAGGATGCTAATGTGGATACCGTACTGCCTCTCAATTATCTCTATTTCTGAGCAGAAAAGACCATCCAGCGTTTTTTTAATCCTAAAAAAACCAGATTTCATGGACTACAAACTTTAAATCAGATTTTTCAGTCTTTTGATTTGCCAGTTTCTCAGTATCAGGTCAAACTTTTTGCTACGGATAATTTTTATACCTTTGATCAGGAAAAAAGACTCCTTCGACTCTTGGGGAGAGGAAAACAAATTGAGCTAGAAAAAATCCTGATGTAATTTATTTATTCTCTTAGTTACAAATCATCATGCACTATACCATAGAAAAGATCGCTGGAGTGACCTGCCTTTTTGCTCCGATGGAGGAGAGTAATTCTGTCACCATTGAGATCAAGGTCAAAGCAGGTTCGCTCTATGAGACAGCCAAAACCAATGGAATCAGTCATTTTCTCGAGCATCTTTTTTTCAAAGGAGGGAAAAAATATTCAACAGCTCAGGCAGTAGCTACTGCAGTAGATAAATTCTGAGGAGATTTCAATGCCTATACGGGCGATGAGATGGCAGGATATTATGTCAAATGTGCTCCAGAATTTGTCCATCAGGCAATTGAGGTGCTGGGAGATATGATGATCCATGCACAATTTCCTTTGGAAGAATTGGAAAAAGAAAAAGGAGTCGTGATCCAAGAGCTTAAAATGTATGAAGACAATCCGATGTCTTTGGTTTCCCAAAAATGGCAGAAATTTTACTATGGAGATAATCCACATGGTTGGCCTATTATTGGTACGATAGAAAATATTTCTTCTTTCTCTCAGGAGATGCTTTTTGAGCATAAAAATAATCTTTATAGCAAAGATAATCTCATCATCCTCATTGCAGGAAAAATCTCAAATCCAGAGGCCATCAAAGAGCAGATTGCTCAGATTTTTGCTCCTTTGCCTACAGAAAAGAAGATTGATAAATTAGCTTATAGTCCTTATCAGCCGATCCAACAGTATGGATTCTGGGATAAACAAACCGAACAAAATCATCTGATCATCTCAGCAAAGGGTTTTGATGGGGAGGATAATCGTAGATATGCTGCAAATGTATTGGCCACCATTCTGGGCGGGAATATGTCTTCGAGGCTTTTTCAAAATATCAGGGCAAAACATGGACTTTGCTATTATATCAGTGCTGGACATGGAGCTAGTCAGGATTTTGGAACCTTTACAATCAGAGCAGGAGTAGAAAAAGAAAAATTTGATTTTGCTTTGGAGAAAATCTTGGCAGAAATTGAGCAGATTGCACTGGGTCATTTTAGTGTAGAGGAGTTTGCAAATGCGATTGGTTATAGAGTGGGGAATATTCAGATGGGAATTGAAAGCTCGGATGAGATGGCAAGTTTCCTCGGCAATCAATATCTGATTTATGGGAAAATTAGAACCTTATCCGATATTTTAGCAAGCTACAAAAAACTGACTTTAGAGGAAGTAAAAGAGGTGGCAAGTGCTTTGTTGCATGATCAGCTCTATTGGTATTGGATCCAGTAAAATATTTTTTCAGATAAAAAAAGAAACCTGCAAGAAAGCAGGTTTTTAAAAAGACTAGGAACATTATCAAGCATTTAAAATGCACAATTTCTTGGATATCTTGGGAAAGGAATTACATCACGGATATTTTCCATTCCAGTAATATACATCATCAATCTCTCAAATCCTACTCCAAATCCTGCATGAGGTACGGTTCCAAATCTTCTCAGATCGAGAAATCGTTCAAGTTCCTCTGGATTTACCTGCATTTCTTGCATTCTCTGGACAAGTTTGTCATAGTTTTCTTCTCTTTGGCTTCCTCCGATGAGTTCTCCGACTCCTGGCACCAAAAGATCCATTCCTCTCACGGTTTTGTTGTCTTCATTGAGCTTCATATAGAAAGCTTTGATATCTTTGGGATAATCGGTGACAAAGACGGGACCATTAAATACTTTTTCAGAGAGATATCTCTCATGCTCCGTTTGGAGATCGATACCCCATTCTGGCTGATATTCAAACTGATGATCAGCTTTTTTGAGTATTTCAATGGCTTCAGTATAGGTCACATGAGAAAAATCTGATTTCACTAATTTTTCGGCTCTTTCTTTCACCCCAGGGAAAATGAACTTGTCAAAAAACTCCATCTCATCAGGCGCTTTTTCTAGTACATAATTGAATACATATTTGATCATATCCTGGGCAAGCTGCATATTGTCTCAGAGATCAGCAAAAGCGATTTCTGGCTCGATCATCCAAAACTCTGAAAGATGCCTGGTAGTATTCGAGTTTTCTGCACGGAAAGTCGGTCAGAAGGTATAGATGTTTCTAAATGCAGTAGCAAAAGCTTCTCCCTCGAGCTGACCACTCACGGTAAGCGATGCTTTATCGGCAAAAAAATCCTGACTATAATCTATTTTTCCTTTATTATCTTTTGGTAAATCTTCTAAATCGAGTGTCGTTACCTGAAACATTTCTCCGGCTCCTTCTGCATCTGCAGTGGTAATCAAAGGGGTATGCACCCAGAGGAAATCTCTTTCCTGGAAAAACTGATGAATCGCAAAAGAAAGTAGACTTCTCACTCTAAATACTGCAGAAAAGGTATTGCTTCTCGGTCTGAGATGAGCAATGGTTCTGAGATATTCAAAACTATGCCTCTTTTTTTGGAGAGGAAAATCCTCATCTGCTTTGCCGATCAAGCTGATAGTGCTAGCTTTCAATTCTATTGTTTGTTTAGCTCAGCTAGATTTGACGAGCTGTCCTGTCACAGCAATACTACTCCCAGTAGGAAATTTTGCAATTTCTGAAAAATTATCTAAATGATCTTCAAAAACGATTTGGAGATTTTTGAGATGAGTCCCATCATTGAGTTCGATAAAACCAAAGGTTTTGGAGTCTCTAACACTTCTAATCCATCCTTGGATCGTGATTTTCTGATCGATAAAAGCATCAGGATTTGCGAAAATTTTTTTGTTGCTGATCATCATGAGGATAAAAAAAATAAATCTGAATAAGACTATATTTTTTTTTCTCTGAGATGCAAGCTCAGCAAGGAGTTTTTGTTAGATTAATACAAAGTGATTTAAAAAGTTGAGAAATATTTTTTTTTGATTATACTGTATTAACTTTAGTTTAGTATCCATTAAATGCTATGCAGCAGATAGCTCAGCACAAGATTAGCGAAATTTTAGATGGTTCTTTAGACCTTAATCAGAATTCTGATTTATTTGATCTTTTGGATAAAAATTTTTCTCAATCAGCTATGAGTGATGCAATTGTTGATACCTTAGTTCTTGAAAAAATTTTGGATAATTCTGATTTACAAAAAAGAGGAATCGATTTTTCTGCATTATTAAAATTAGCATGATATTTTGGAGAGAGTAATCATATTCGTGAATTAAAAATTGTAGATAAAGGAGAGGGGATAATCGGAATTAGTATCATTTCCGATGAATTTGATATTTTAGAAACGACTCTTTATCTCAAAGAAAATAGTGTTAAATTGGAGAGAATGAGGTTAAATAAATTTAGAGCAAATAAAGGCATTGGGAGTAAAACCTTGATCCAGATGATTTTATATCTCCAGCAACAATGATTTGAGAAGATTTTTGTCATGGCTTCTAGGCAATTAGATTTGGATCAAAAATATACAAGTAAAGGATATTCCTTTTTCCCTAAGTTTTGATTTTTACCACTTTATTCCTTAGATCCTCGCCATGAGAAGCGTAAAATGAAAATCTTAGAAAAAATTCAGAATACTCCAGAGTTCTGTGAAGTCCAAAGTTTAGATGAATTTTTTACGCTCAAGGATGAAAATGGGAAAAAAATTTGACTAGAGTATTGGAAAAAAATAGG
>CAYIZS010000011.1:0-18005 GCA_964367985.1 uncultured Candidatus Peribacteria bacterium | reverse complement strand
ACTATAATTCTCAAGGAGATTTAATACCTCTGAAGATATATATTTCACATCCTTTTTCAAAAGGAGATTCCCTTATTAAAGAAAATTTAAATTAAAACCAACATTTTTTCTATTCTAAAGCAAACTTTTTTTCTTTAATCGTTTAGTTAATTCTATCTGCCCTTCTTTTACTACCCTACACACTCCTTTGAAATCACAACAAACACCCAAAAGCTACTAATGCCAAATCAAGAGAATCAACATCACCCCAATCCCCAAAAGGAACATCAAAATCTGCAATAATGAAGCTCAGATTTTTTTGCTATGTTTATTGATCTCCGGAATCAGATCAGAACCTGCAATATAAATAAACATCCCTATCGCAAAAGGGATCAGATAAAAATGCAAATTATCAATCCAGTCTCCTAAGATAAATACTAAAAAAAGTCAGAAAAATGCACTTAGTGCAGTCAAAAAATTGAGCCAAAGTGCCTTCTTTTTTTTGTATCCTCCATAAATCAAAATCGCAAAATCTCAAATTTCTTGGGGAATTTCATGGAATAATATTGCTAAAGCGGTAGAAATCCCTACCGGGATACTGATCAAAAAACTTGCTCCAATAATCAAACCATCAATAAAATTGTGGATAAAATCCCCAATCAAATTCATCAAAGCTACAGGATGAGGATGCTCTGCATCAGTAACATGATGACAATGATTTCGATGAATTAGCTTTTCTATCGCAAGTCCAACAACGATCCCTCACAGAATCAAAACACCAATCAAGTGCCAAGAGATTCACTCCACTTTTTCAATCAATTCTGGGAGAAGATGGATAAAGACATCTCCTAGCAAAGCTCCTGCAGAAAAAGAAACTAGATAAATCAGAATTTTTTGTAATTTTTCACTATTTAGTCAAAAAACCAACACTCCTATCAGAGAAGCTAAACTCACAAACAACACTGACAATACTGCATAAAAAAAAACCTCTGAATGCATACTAAAAAAAATTATTCAATAAAATGTTTAAAATCTTCAAAACTATCAAAAGCTTTGTATACCGAAGCAAATCTCACATAAGCAACGGGATCTAGTTGTTTGATTGCTTCGAGAATATCATCTCCTATCTGAGTACTTTGGATCTCATTTCCTTGCATCAATCGATCTACCTCAAGATTGCTGATCAAAAGATCAATATCTTCCATAGAAATATTTCTTTTGGCAAAAGCCAGCATAATTGCTTTTTTGAGCTTGGATTTGTCATAAAGTTCTTTTTTTTGATCTCTTTTGATCACCATCAATTCAGTTACCCCAATCCTTTCAAAAGTAGTAAATCTATAACTACAAAACTCACACTCTCTCCTCCTCCTCACAATCTGTCATTGCTCTACAATCCTAGAATCAACAACTTTTGTATCAATATTTTTACATTTTGGACATTTCATGATCTATGATAATAAACACTAAAGGGAACATAAAAAGGATCTAACGATCAAGAAAACTAAACGCTAAAAAATAGCCTGATTTTCAAATTCTGAAGGTTTTTTTTCTTCTAGCTGATTATTGGAAAGTTGGACGAACTCTTCCAGAGAGTATGCATATTCCTCTCCTTCTACAAATACTTTTTTGAAATGCAGGAGATAAATCATCAAAAGAGCAGTCATCCTCACATCATTTTTACAATATTTTTTGAGTTCATCTAGATGCTTTTGATCTCAAGTCTCTTGGTATAAATTTCGCAAAACCTCTCACTGAGCTCCAGATTCTAGAGTTTTTGAGATTCCGACCAATGCTTCTGTCAGTCTATTGAGTCCAATTCTTTTTTTGGTAAGGGTATTGATAAAAACATACAAGTCGATACTTTTTTGATTCAGAATTTTAATTTCTTTGTCGGTATATCAGAGATTGTAGCACACTACTGGATTATCAAACCAAATCTGATTGAAACCAATAATATAGCCATCAAAATTGAGCATTTTATCCACAAAGGCTTTCAAATTTTCTTTCATGATAGAAGTATACTCCATCTTTGAAGCTTGAGGTTCCATGCTATATCCTACAAGAAACTCTGCCGATCTCAAATCATCAATCACCGTAGTCTCAATATCATAAACCAAATACTTTTTTCCCAAAATCTGAGTATAAGCTCCTGCTTTAAACTCTTCCATCAAAATCTCTTCGATCGTCTTTTGACCAAGTTGCCTCTCTTTTTTGACAATATAATTTTTTAGTAAATTCTGAATTTTGGCTCTCTCCTCAAAAGGCAAAACAATCTCAATTTTGTCTATCTCATCATGAAGAGACAAGAGATCTCACTCAGGATTATAAGAAACTCTAAATGCAATATCTCCTCTATTGAAATAATACAGACTATTTCCTTCCTTGAATGCAATCTTGAAAAACTCATTTGCAGATTGTAATTTCTCTTTTTTGAGAAGATCATAAAAATGAGGGATCAAGTTATTTTGTATTTGTCCAAGATCTGAAAGAGAAAACCTTTTATACATAAAAAGTAGAAAAAATATACAAAAAGAGTAGGGAGAACCTCCCCCTAAAGTATCATCGATAATGAATCTTACAATCCTGGAATACTTGGCATCCCTCCACCCATTCCTCCTCCAAAGAGCGATCCTAAATTGCTAGGATCAAATCAAAGGATTTCTTTGGTTTTTTCTGCAGCTACTTCTTGAGCTTTATTTTGAGCTTTTTGGAAAGCTTCGATCAAAATAGATTCCAATTCAGTCTTTTGCTGAGGATCCAAGAGCGATTCATCATTGATATTGAGTGCTCTGACTTTCATCTCTCCAGTAATATCGATCACTACACGAGGAGAAGTTTCTCAATTTCCATCTATATATTCTCACTCTTTAGCTCTAATTACAAGTTTCTGAAGACTTTTTTGAAGAAGTTTGTATTTGTCATACATTTTCTTCATTTCTCACATTTTATCAAACATCGCAAAATAATACTATAAAATAAAATCTTTTAGCCAAAACACTAAAACAAAAATCTGATTTTCAACAGCTCTATTTTCCAAACTTTCTAGATAAGATCTAAGCTTTAGTCACTCCCATATATTTAATCACCAAGAACACAAAGAAAGCTACGATAAAGAAATCGATCAATCTAGCCAATACCTTTCCATAAAGAATCCCTCCTCGTGAAAGATCTTCTAATTTTTCAATTTTAAGTTTTTTGAAAAGGCGAGTAAAAATCAAAGGAGTAATCAAATCCTCAACGATTCCTTTGACCAATTCTCCTACTTTCGCAGCGATGAGCAAACCGATTGCCATTCCAACCACGTTATACTCTGCTAAAAACTCTAAAAACTGTCCAAGCATTTTAATAACTAAAAAAAATAAAAACAGCAAATACTATAAGGATGTATTTTTAAAAAACAAGCTTGGGTCAAGTTTTTTCTGTAAAATGTTGATTAAAAAAGGATCTGATAAGATCTCATCGACTCTTTGATCTCACAAATCTAAAATATCTAGCTGAGTAAAAAGCTTACAAAATGCTGACTCTTGGCACTGCTGATCATAGAGATCTTTGAATGCAGAAAAAGAATTTTCTCGGAGACTCAAATCATCCTGAAACATCAACTGCAAATAATCTAAAAGGAACTGATCAGTCAATGGAGAACTTTGTCCAGACAATACCGCAAATCAGTAAAGCTTGGTGGGATATCCTAATGCTTGATAAGGAAAGCTTGTAACTTCTAGTTTACGCTGTGTGCTATCCAAATCTTCCATCAAAAGCTCAAGAGTCTTTCGATCAGAAAAAGTACCAAAATAGAGATCAACAATTCCTTGAACAAATAAACAAAGAACTTTATTCTCAAGACACGCAGATCAGACTTCTGATTTTTCTAGAAAGCTGAATGCAAACTCCGTTTCATCTAAGGTTTGAGTATACTTTTCAACAAAAATTTTAAAACCAGAAACATCATTTACCTGCAATAAACGATCTATCCAAAAAGCAAAAATCTGATTATTTTTTTCTAGCCCATCTTTTTTCAACAATCAAAGAAAAGGAATTGCAAATCTATGCTTTTTTTTCCAGGAAGCAAGATAGTTTGAAAACTCAGATAATCTAAAAGGAAACTCTAACTTTTGAAAAGAAAAGGTCACCAAAGGATCTAGTGCATAAGGCAAAAAATCTGACCTTTGTTCAAAAATTGTATTAAGTGCAGGATGAAATAATGCCGAGAGATTTTCTTGGAAATGCACTTCTTCTACGATTAAGTGATCAAGCATTTCATAAGAGACTAATGCAATATCCACTCCAGAGAAAGAATGGGTAGAAGAAGCATTTTCTCAGAAAAAATCTAAATTGAGCTTTGCTCAATAATTTTCCTGAAAGCTAAGGAGAAAATTCTCAAATCCACTATTCCATAAATTATCAGGGATTGATAAAAAAAGTTCATCCGAGGAAAAATCTTTTGCTCATACCTCTTCACTTAAAGTCCCCAAGTAAAGCTCAGAATCATCTATAATAGTAGTGGCATCTATAACTTCCTTTTCTGAAGATCCAAAAGAAACATAAAGCGTAAAAATAGAAGCCAAAATTCAAAATCCCGCTAAAGCAAAAACCTGAACCAATTCACGCCTCATAGTAAAATCTAAAAGTTGAACTAAAAAATAATTGTAAAACTTCCTACCGAAGGTTGTTCTAATGTCGGTTTATAAACACGAATCAATACATCATAAGATCCGACCTTTCCATGTCAATCTAACCTAAAAAAACGATCTGAAATAGGAGTTTCAGAAGTAAATTGATATTCTAAGAATGGATAAACCCCTCCCATATTACTGATCAAGAAATTAACCAAAGAAAGGTTAAGTACGCCATTTTGAGTATTGGAATCAGAAAAAAGATCACGATAGCTTACAATACCCCCACTCATTTCTTGTTCTTTTTCAGAAACAATATTTAAAGGAGGAGTGTCTGTGGAACTTGAAAAAGGATTTGTATTATCTCATAAAATAAAATCTTTATTTTCGTTTATTTTACTTTTTCTCAAAAGGGTATCAGAAGGCAAAACCAAGGGAGTTTGAGTAGATCCAAAAATAACTGCTTCTTTGGGTAATAAAGTAAACTGTGAGCCATCGTACTCACCCTTGATACTCCAAGAAACAACTGGCAAATCAGATAAACCTCTAGCATCATAATTACAACCATCAGAATCAACGATACAAAGTTCTGCTCTATTTGTCAGTTCTTGTTCCCCAATAAAAGCACTCACAAGATAAGGATTTAATCTAAAGCTTCCCGAAAGGTTAAATACTCAAGATGTTTTGAAGTTTTTACTTCAACTAGTATAATAAGCTCATGTAGTTGCCGTATCGTCCACTCCTAGTGGAATGATTTCTGAAATACGATAATCTAAAGCATTGTAATCACGGCTAGTTAAGCTATCTCCATCCAAGTGATTAATAAAGATTTTTTCCACATTCCCTTCACCCACAAATGGAATTTGTGTGGTACGAGAACGAATTTTTCGATACATATCGGTAGCACCTCCTCCATAAGTATAAAATCCCGACAAATACTCATCTGTTTGATTTCCAGTATTGATATTGGTTCCTGAATAAATCCATCCCGATTCTCCATCAAAACCAGGCCCCCTATACCTCAAAACCAAAGCCCCTCTCTCTACTGCAGAAAGTGCGCCATAGTATGCAGTATTGTACTCTACAGCATCTCCAAATTTTTCCATAAAAGGCATAAATGAAGAAAACATAGCGAACAACAAAGCAATCACCAACAAAACTACTCAAAAAACAAAAATAATTAACATCTAAATCAGTAGCGAAAGCTAAAAAATTAATCAATATTTGGAGCTCAACACTCAGGACAATAATGATAAAAATAATGATATTTTTTTTGACACTCTTTACAGCTAATTTTGAGTGACTCTCCACATGAAACACAAACATTATGATCAGGATGGTTTAATGCTTTACAATTTGAACATTCCAAAAAAGAAGAAAGAATTGCCTCTCTCCAAGGGATTTGATCTTGCAAATAATACTTTGGTCTCAATACCAAATAAAGAGGTAAACCTAAAATGGGAGTTAGAAAAATTACCAGAATAAGTGAAAAAATTTGAAACCCCAAACTATCGGTTCTTGAATTACTATCTCTAAGTACCCAAAAAATAATTAAAATCCAAAGAAATAGCAAAAATCATAATACAGATAAAATAGTAGGTTCTCCATACTTTATTCCATAAACAATAAGTTCTCGTGGAGTACTAAAAGCAACAGCACTAGATGAATTTATAGCTTCAATCATCAAACAAAAACATAAAGATTAAAACAATCTTTTACTAAGCAAAGATAAAGATGTCCCGTATTTTTTCAAGTCTTTCAAGAGGAAACTCACTTTAGCTGGATTTTGGAACTTGAGTGTAAAATCTACCACCAAAATTTTATTCTGATGACTATTTACCGACATTTCTAATAAAGGAATATTAAACTGAGCAAAAGTCTGAATAATATCTAAAACCGTTAATTCATCAGATTTAAGCTGTATTTTTAGCTGTAAATGATATGCAAATGCTTCTTGATTTTCCCAATGAGCTTCCAGCAGAGAATCAAAAGCGATGGTCCTTAAACCTGAACAATCTAAATCATGAATTTTTATTCCATTTTTGGAGGACTTTGCAATAATTTTATCTTGAGGAGTTGGCTTACATTCAGGACAAAGAGTATAAGAAAGATAATTATTTCCATCTACAATCACCCTTTCCTTGATTTCTAAAGGATTGAGTTCTTGTTTTAAACTTTCTGTCTGATCATCTACATCCTTGATAATAGATTTTTCTACCACATTTTTTAGTAAATCAGGATAAGCATCCCTTACCAAACTACCAAAAGTTTCCTGTTTATCTAAAATCCCTAAAAGTCTTTTTTCAACCTCTAAAGCGTCTCATAATCTATGAATTGCATCCTTATCCGAACGAAAAAGTGGAAGCCCAAGATCTTTTAGATAAGCATTAAGCTGTTCAATAATTTCCTCTAAACGAAGATCTCTTTCAATGTTTTTAAGATATTTTGATAACTGATTTTTGGCAGAGGGAGTACGCAGAAAATCCAACCAATGCTTGTTGGCAACATATTTATTTTTAAAAATATTGATATTGATAATATCTCAAGTTTTGAGAATATAGGTAATGGGCTTGATCTGACCATTTACTATCGCATTTTTAAACTTTAGACCAATCTCACTATGCACGCTAAAAGCAAAATCTAAGACAGAAGATCCAATTGGTAATTCTTTGATATCTCCTCTTGGGGTATAAACAAAAATAGATTTATCCAGAATCTCAATATTGAGTTCTGATTTAAATTTTTCTTTTTGTTCAGTATCAGTATAATCAGCAACAATTTTTTGTAATTTTTGAATCCAGATCCCTTGATTTTCTGAAACCATTGTCGCTTGATTTTTTTCTGCATAGGCAAAATGAGCCGCTACTCCATACTCAGCAATCTCATCCATATCTTGAGTCCTGATTTGAATCTCGACCGGGAAACGAAACATCCCCAAAACCGTAGTATGGATGCTCTTGTAACCATTAAACTTTGGCACTGCAATATAGTCTTTGATTTTTTTGATCAAAGGAGTGTAATATTTGTGGATAATCCCCAAAACCATATAACAATCTCCTACATTGTGTGTAATCACTCTAAATGCTAGTAAATCCATTACGGAAGAAATATCCGTTTCATGATATTTTTTACTAAGCTTTTCAAAAATTCTATAAGGACTTTTGATCCTTCCCTTTACTTCAAAATCTGTGATTCCTTCATTTTCTAGCATCATAGAAATCATTTTAACTCCTTTTTCAGTATATTTTTCTCCCTCACGAAAATATTTTCTCAGATAAACCAAAATTCTCTCAAATTCCTCTGGATGTAATATTGCAAAAGAACCATTTTCTAAATAGAGTTGGTATTGATAGAGTCCAAGTCTTTTGGCCACTGGAGCATAGATTTTGATGGTTTCTTCTGCAATTTTTTTTCTCTTGGACTCTTCGGGATGAAATTGTAAGGTCTGAATATTGTGAATACGATCTGCCAACTTGATAAAGATCACCCTCAAATCTTTTGCCATGGCTAAGAAAGTTTTTTTGATTGTCTCCAGATGCCTATCTTCTCCCTTATATCTTACTTTGGAGACTTTAACTAATCCCTCACAAATCTCCGCAACCTGAGGAGAAAATTTTTCAGCAATCTCCTCACGAGTAATCTCGGTATCTTCGATAATATCGTGCATCAAACAAGCCTGGATAGATTCCATATCTGGTTTAATTTGCATGAGAAATTGAGTCGCTCTCAAGGGATGGACGATATAAGGTTCTCCAGAAAGTCTTTTGACTCCCTCATGAGCTTGTTTGGTAAACTCGTATGCTTGATAGATCCCCTCAATATATTCTGGTTTTAGGTATTCTGATGCTTTTTCTACAATATCTTTAATCAAAAAATCTGGATCTTCATCAAAGACCAATTGATAGTCAAAAAAATTTCAGATTTCTGAGATATCCATTTTTTAGAGAGAATGATGCCTAAAATGAGATAATATCTCAAAAGTAGGAATATTTCCACAATTTGCAAGAGAAAAACTATTTTTTTGTTAAAAAAAACCTGATAACAGAGAAATAGAAATAATTTAATAGAAATTAATATTAAAAGAAATTTTTTTTCTCCTCTCTAGGAGATTCTGATTTTATATAATAGGAAAGCTTGTCTTCGATCTCAGGATTGGGATCATGGAGAAATTTGGAAAGCTCGCTCGTCTTTTCTGCAGCTTTTTTGATATGAACATAATATTTTCCTAGCTCCGCTACGACATCAGAGAGCTCATCATTTCTCTTAAGGAGTTCATTAGATTTGTCCCTAAAGAGCTCATTTTGAGCCGACAATTCATCTAATTCTCCCTGGAGATAGAGGATCTGATCATTTGCACCTTTGAGATTTTTCCTCAACTCTCAGACAACATCTCTATGCTGATATTGGAGATAATACACCACATAAGCCAAAGCTCCTCCCGCCACTGCTCATAAAATTAGATATCGATACTGCATCTCTAAAGAAACAAAAAAAAATAAATCAGACTTTGTATTCAGCTCTTGTATAACCTTTAGCTCGAGAAAATCAAACCGATTTTGCTGGAGTCTCGATTGTATCATTTTAGCAAATCATTATACTCAGTCCATCTCAAAAAAAAAGAAAAAAATCTGAATCTTGATCCTTATGAGAGCCAATATTTTTTTAACCCACAACTACATCCCAATGTTTGATGCCCACACCCACCTCAATGCAGAACAGCTATTTCCAGATCGAGAGCTGCATCTCTCCAATTTTGTCCAAAAATGAGGTCAAGGACTGATCAATATTGGAGCGAATGAAACCTACAATCTACGTGCAATCCAGATCGCACAGCAGGCTAAAGATAAGTTCCCTGATCTAAAAATCGCTAGTGCTATTGGGCTCCACCCTTGAGATTTAGATGTTCTTAAAATTTCTTCACAACAGGCCCTTGCTGAGATCAAATCACTATATCTAGATCATCCTAGCGAAGTCCTTGCAATTGGAGAGATCGGGATGGATTTCCATTATCCAGTCAATGCAGAGCAGATCGCTTTCCAAGAGGAAATTTTTGATCTCCAATGTCAGCTAGCTAGAGAACTCAAACTGCCGATCGTAATTCACTCTAGAGATGCTTTTGATACTACTTTCCAGATCCTCAAAAACTATCCTGATCTCAAAACCTACTTTCACTGTCGATGATATGGTCCAGAGGAACTCAAGATTTTGCAAGATACGTTCCCAGATCTCTATGTCGGATATACGGGAAACATCACCTATCAAAATGCACACCAGCTCAGAGCATCCTTGGAAATTACCCCTCTTGAGCAACTAATCCTAGAAACCGATGCACCCTATCTCTCTCCCCAAATTTCCCGTGGAACTCTTAATACTCCTGGCAAAATCAAAGAAATCTGACTTTTTGTTGCCAATTTTTTAAAGCTAAATCCTCAAACCCTCTGGCAACAGCTGGAACATAATTTTCATCAATTCTACCATTTCCCTAGATAATAAAGGAAGAAGCACTTTTGCCTACCCCACACAAGCTGCGGGTTCATTCCAAGTTTGCCAAAAAATCCCTAGCAACTACCCTCCTTGGAAGGAGGAGGATGGGAAGTTCTACATAGCAACTCTAAAAACAAATCTCCCCCTCACCCCCCTCTTTGACAAGAGGGGGAACTTTAAATAAAAAAAATATCTAGAGCATTTTCTCCCTTGATAAAGAGAGGATAGGGGGGATTTATACAATAACTTTTCCACCCGGGTAGGGTAAAGCTATTCCTCCTCATGGATAATCTTTTGATAAGCTGTATACCAATAAGTTAGAAAAAAAGTTTCAATCAAGGAATTGATATATGCCAAGAAAATAATCAATAAAATCGTGATAACCCAAATAATGGTTTCTACAATTGAGTACTGGATAATATTGAGTGCAAAAGCTAAATAAATAAATAGCAGAGGCACTCCAATAACCAATAAGGCATTGAGAATAAACCTCAAAAGCAAAATTACCTCAAAGATCACCAGCTGAAAAGTCAGAGCAAGATTTGAAAAGGTCAAAACAACACTCCTTTTGATCGCATCAAAGACTGCGATTCCCTCCAATACAATCAAAATCCTCGCATAAGGCCAAAAAAATAAAGCAAAAAAGACCGCCAATCACCAAATACTAATCAAAACAATAATCAAGCCACTTCACAAAATATCCATGATAAAAAGCCTCAAAAGTACCGTCAAAAAAACGAAAATCCCAAACGAAATAGAAAGCCCATTATATTCAAGCATAGGGAAAAACCTTGAACCCCCTTTTACAAAAGAAGAGAATGCAGATTTTTCTTTTTTTTCTAATGCGAAAACCACCCCCGACTGAGCAATAGGATACAACCAGAGATAGCCGATCACAATCAAAATAATAACCACAACAAGCAAAATCAACTGCTTACCCATTCCAATGGAGTCGATCAGATAGAGTAGTGCATCCGAAAGATCCAAACCTGATTCATATTTTTGGAGCAAGAGATTGTTGATATAATAGACTACTGAATAAATACGTACTAAAGAAAAAGAAATTAGCCCAAAAGCTCATAACCTCAAGATTTTGGGGTATTTTAGGAGTACTGCGATCGTTTCACGAAAAATACTTTTAAACATCCTATCTCTGAGAGTTAAATTAGTCAAAAGTCAAACCTTTGGCGCTTTTTTTGAGTAATGGTAATGATATCATCAGAATGATTATATTGAATACTACTGCTTGGATCAGAAAATTCCAGAAGAAATGGATATTTAATACTAAAGGATAACGATAAAAAAGCAACGCTAAAAATAATGAAAAAATCAGAATCAAAGGCAATTGGGATCGTGTTGTCTTTGAAAAGAGAGGACTACTGCGATAATGAGTCGCAATACCAATCGCTCCAAAGGTAAAGAGGGCCTCAATCATAATCTGTGTAATCACCCCTCCCAACAACGCATAACGAGCAACTAGAGGAACTCCTACTGCCACCCCAATCACCACTCCAATCAAATTATTTCGGAATAACACATTTTGCTTTTCAATTGCTACAAAAAGGTAATTATAAACCTGCTTGATAAAACTCAGCAAAAGCACAATCCCTAGAAATACCAACACCTGATTGGATCCTCGCAATGCTGCAGTTGTTCGAGAACCCAGAAAGGCATTACTAGAAACAATAGGGATGATTGTATCAGCAAAAATCCAAAAATTGAGAGCGATCAAAGCTCCAATCCAGATAATAATCGTCAAAAGATTCCCAAAAGATTTTCTTTTTTGTTCGATCGAGTAGGCAGGGATTTTGTGCAAGAGACTATTTCCCAGCGAGGAAGGAATGATCAATAAAATTTCTACTAGAGAAAGTGCCAATGCCCAGATTCCTGCAAACGCAAAATCCTTAGATGTCGGGAAAAACCACCCTAAAAACATCAAAACAATCAAAGTATGGAAACTACTAAAGAAATAAGAAAACCCATATTTCCAGTTACCCTGGAGGATTTTTTTGATAAAAGAAAAATTGATATTGATTTTGAGTTTAAGCAAGTCTCTTGTCCTGAGATTGATTTCAATATTTTGTCCTATCGAACTTGCTACCACAGAAAAAAACACCAAAACAAAGGCCAAAATAGCTATCTTAGTTGGCTCAGCAGCAGAAAAATCAATATTTTTAAACAAGAGATATACCACTGGAAGTAGGACTGCCAACTGAGAAAACCTTGCTACAATCAAAGATCGACTCAGTCTTTTCATCTTCCAAAAAAGCTGAAGTGGTAACTGCTGGACTCCCACAAACATATTACTAGCAGAGTAGAGCATCCCCAATGGCAATCCCCAGATGATAAAGAGATTGTCCGTATAAGCTGGGATCAGATAAGCTACCACAATCGCTAGAGTATAAATGATCATAATCATAAAGACTCTCATCCCCAAAAATTTGGAATATTCTGACTGTAATTCAGATTTGATTGCTGGTTGTAAGTTAGCATTTTCTGGGTTTTCACTCAGACTTTTATCTTTATTTTTGATCAAACCTAGCTGTTTTAGTGCGATCACATAGACTCCAAAATCCACCAAAGCTGTCCACCATGCGAAATATCTCAGGATCGTTCCATAGTCTCCATATCTCAGCGGTCCAAGGTAAGAGGCAATAATTTTGGTGATCACAAAACCAAAGAGCGCACTTAGCACCCTCCCAAACAATTGCCACAAAGCATCTTTGATTACAAGTTTATGCGACCCCGACATTTTCTAATATCTTTCTGAAAAAAAAAGTAAATAATCCTGAAAAAAAAAGTAAATAATCCTGAATAAATAAGTACAAAATCTTCTCAATTTCTCAATACTTTGATCCCAAAGACCCATAAAAAATAAACTATAAAGAATTCCTCTACATAAACAAGGATAAGAAAAAGACCCAACAAAGGGCCTTTTAGAACTTAGTATTGGAAGTTGTAGTATTTTTTTTCAATCCAAGATCAGTTATTTTTATAATTTACATTTTCTAAGGAATCTTTCAAAAGTCGTCTGCTCATAACTCTCAAGGAGAGGAACAATCTGAGAGAGATTTTCCACAAATCCTTGGATCTGCCAGAGATCATCCTTGAGAGTAAAAATTTCCACCCTATGCTCAAAGACTAAGACGATATTTTTCAAAATTCCTGTTGTAAGGTCCTGCTCCAAAAGAAAACCTTTCAAAAGGGTATAAGGAACTTTTCTTTCTCCTATGACAAGCGACTGCTCTCCCAACGACATAGTCGTTTCAGCATAACTTTTGAGCATAAAAAAGAAATATCCTGCCAAGAGTAGCAAAATAACAACTACTCACCAAAAATTTTTATACCATAGAGAAACAATAATGACAATGAGAAGTAGTATAGCAAAAGTGAGATACCACCAAAGTCATTTTTCAAAAATTTCTCATGAATAAATCTGCATAAATTATTAACACAAACAATAAAGCATAGAGAATCTAAATTTTGAGAAAAAACAAAGAAATCTGAATATTATTGATTTTTTTCTAGATTAACTAAAGTAATATCAAAAATCAAAGTCCTACCAGCTAATGGATGAGGATTAGGCATTTCTAGAGTAATTGTTTCTTCATCCTTTTCTATTACTACTGCTTCAAATCCTCCTCAAAGATCTACAGATTCTCAAACTTTATAATTTGCAAACTCTGCATTATCTGGAGAAGAAAGAGCTAATGGAATTTTGAAGGTTGCCTCTCCATATGCATCGATAGGATCGATAACAACTGTTTTTGTTTCTCCAACTTTCATCCCTAAAACTCCATTTTCAAATCCAGCAATCATTCCTCCTTCTCCAATAACAAAAGAAAGTGGTTCATAAGCTCTACCTTCTTGATAAAGATCATTTTCTTTTGCAAGCTGCTCAAAACTAGTATCAAAAAGTTCTCCATCTTCAAACTTTCCGATATAATTGACAAATACCTCATCATTTAGCTCTGCAACATGATTTATTGTATTCTCTACATTCATAGTTTCATTATTTTCAATAGGTAAAATAGTGGTCCCAAGCATTCCTTTGAAACCAAACCATCCAAAAATCCAAGCAAGAAGTAAAAGAATAATAATTACTCCTCAAGCAATCCATCCCCGTAACAAAGGCTTTTTTGATAACTCTTTCATAAGAAAAAAATAATAAAATAAAAAAGATAAATCCTATTTATCATATTCATAAGAAAAAAAATATCAAGGGATAATAGATCAATTCCCTATTGTAAAATAGACATAAAAATTTATACTATTATTCAATAAATATGTTTTTTAATGATATTTTATATTTTTTATGCTCAATCCTAATTACCGCTACTTGGCACTAGATTTTGAGACTACTGGTTTAGATTTGGATCGTGATGAACCCATTCAAATTGGAATACTAGAATTTGATCAGCAAGGGAAGTTATTGCAATCTTTTCAGTCGCTATTAAAACCACAAAACAATACTCAACAACTCAAAAGTATCGTTGGATTTATCACAGGGCTCTCCTTGGAACAACTCCAAAAGGCACCCTATCCAGCACAAATCGTGGAAGAAATCGAGCATTTTTTCTGAGAAAATACGGTCATTGTAGGACACAATATTGCCTTTGATACTCATTTTTTACAAAAATTCTTTCCTTCACTTAAATGGTTTGCAAGTATTGATACCTTTCCTTTGGCGCAAAGTTTGATGCATTATGTCCCTAGCTATGCATTGGAGGTGCTAGTAGAAAAACTCTCAATCCAAGAAAATTTTAGTAAATATCGCAAAGAATTTGGCTGTCTTATTGCCCAAGGAGCAGATTTCCATGATGCATTATTTGATGCAAAGTTGACCGCATCACTTTTTCTCTATCTCATCGACCGCATTTATTTGATCGGGAATGACTATCCACAGCTTTGGCAAACCTTTCAAAAAACAGATTCTGATTTTTTTTATCTTGTGGATCCTCAAAACTGAGAAAGTGTTGATAAAATCAGCATTCCTCCCCTCAAAAAAATCAGTCCAGCAAACACCAGTATCAAAGAATCTGACTATGATTTTGATCTCAAAAGCTACCCCCATGGGCAAAGATATCGTTACGATCATCTCAAACTCAAATTACTCTTGCAGGCATTTGCCAAACAGCAAAAATTGATCCTTGCCTTTTCCAATCAAGCAAAGTTTGCAATTGCAAAAAATATTCTCAACGAGATGGGAATCAAAAATTTAGGATTCCTCAAACCAGAACAAACCTTGAATAGGCAAGCATTGGAAGATTTTGTCAATAAAGAGCAATTTAATTTTTCAGAATTTTTATTTTTGATTAAATATTTTTCTCATCTAGAACAAGGACTAGGAGTACTAGATCTCAATAGCAAAGCAAATTATGAAATATACACCGCTCTCAAAGATCAAAGAGAATCTGTAAATTATCCCCTCATTTTAACCACTCATGGAGGTTTATTTGCATTTCTAGAAAATAGAGAAAAAGCATTTGAAGATTATGGAATTATTTTTTTTGATACCGAATGGCGATATAAAAATTATAATTTTTTTCGTTCTCGTCCCTATGATCCGAATTATACAATCAATTATATCGAGATGCTCGTATATAAATATCAACTACAACTAGAATACAATAAAATTCATGATTCTGATTATGCCCATCTGGTGGCCTTTCAGCAAGAATTTTTGATGTTTATTGGAATTTTGGGACAAGAGACGAAAAGATTTTTTACCCATACCGATGCCACAGAAATTACTTTAAATCCCATCATCGGGAATATCGCTTTTTATCAGAGCAATAAATTGATTGAAAAACTCAGAAGTTACGAAATATTTTTAGAAAAATTACTCAATCCAGAAGAATTTAATACCCTATGGAAACAGTTTTTTGAAATGCTAGAGATTTTCCAAGGATTGATGAAGGTTGAAAAAAAAATGTATGAAAAATCAGGATTTTATTTTCTCTATGCTCAAGAAACAAGCTTTACCAACTGGGAGGAATTTTTGGATATTTTTGCCTCACACCATACACTCTTTCTCAGCCACCATGAGCAGGTGAAACAAACACTTCTCCCTGAAATCATAGCTCAAGAAACGGAAAATCCTCAACATGAAAATCTCTCAAAACCAGAACTTCCCATATTGAAAATCCCTGCGATCAAACAAAGGATTCAGGATTTTGATCTTAGCAAAGCTCCCAATGCGACTATCTTTATTCTCTCTGTCATCAAAACTGAATCCAAAGAGATCTTTGAATCTCTGATAGCAGCAGGATTTGATAAAGAATTTACCCTTTTGGTGGAAAATATCACCGGTGGAGCTGGGAAAAATATTTTTAAAGCTCAACAGCAAGGGAAAACTATCATCATCGGTGGTTATAATTTTTTACTTCAGCTTTTTGCTCAAAAAGTTGCAATTTTTGATCTAATTGTGTATAATAATAAAGGTAAACAACAAGCCACGATTTTACATGATATTCTCTGGTATGGAGCTACGCTCTTGGGTCCACAAACATCAATATGAGATTTATAAACTCCTAGGAGCTACGCTACTATGTTTTTTGTGATTAGTGATCTTTAGCAAAGATGCAGGTAATCCTAATAGTATGATCCAGCAAGAATATCTCCCTCTGGAGCAAGTTGAATTTGAAGAAAAAATAGAGAATAATTTGAATAAAGAGCTAGAAGAAATTGAAAATAATCTAGAACATCCTAGTCCCAAAGGATTTGAAAATCTGGATTTTTCCCAACTTTCTTTTGCAGAAACCTGCCCAAACTATCCTCAGCTCTGTGAAAAAATTATCTATTCTGGAACAATCTCCATAGCAGATCAAAATCTGACTTTTCAAAATCATCTAGAGATTTATAGTTTTCTCCAGAGTTGACTCAACAAAGGGAAAAGTCTGAAAGAAGTTTTCAAACATCTAATCATCAATAATGCACTCGGAAATAGGCGCTGAGGCGCTACCTGGGAAAAAATAACCATCAATCTCGCATCTTTTGGAGATCTTTCTGAGTTTTATAAAGTTTTGGTCCATGAGTTTGGACATATCGTGGATCTCGGAAGTTTACAAGGGAAAAGCAGAGCTAAAAATGGAAATTTTACAGAATTTGGTAAAACAGTTTTTGAGATTGATGATCCTTCGTTAGAGTATTATCGCTATTCACGATGGACTGAAGATATCAGACAGGAAAGTGCAAAAAAAGAAGATTTCTGCAGTGGCTATGGGATGAGTAATCCTTTTGAGGATTTCGCAGAATGCTTCAATCTCTACCTCACCAACAATCAACTTTTTCAAGAAATCTGAAAAGATAATCCAGTACTCAATAAAAAATATAACTTTCTCGCAAATCTCTTTCTAGGAAAGTATCTCAACCAAGGGGAACAAGAACTTTATTATCAAGGATGGAGACCCTGGGATAGTACCAAGATTTAGAAGGGAAATCAATACCATATTTCACTTTAGTTAGCGTTGAAATAGTTTTGTATTCTATTATTTTTGTGAGACAATGGTAGTACGCTCATTTGAAATTCTTCGCATGTTCTGAAGGTTTTTTTGAATTTCTTGAAACCATTCTTGTAGATCTTGTTGAGGGAAAACCTTTTGTATTGCAGAAAATAATTCTTGTAAACTTTGATAATCTAAATTTACCGCCTCATCAACCATTTTTTCTAATTCTGGTATTTGTTGAGGAGATACAGAAAATCACAATACTTCATGAATCTTTTGACAACTTTTTGAACAACTCTCTCACCATAGTGCTAAGAAATTTCTTTGTTTTTCTCAATCTTTTTGAGCATTTTTTTGAAATTTTTGGCTAAAAAGGGAAAAAATACTTGCTTGATAATATACTATTTCTTTTTGAACAAAACTATCTCGATCTTGTCCATATTTAAGTAGGTAGTTTTTGTGTTCAGCCATATCTTTATAC
>CAYIZS010000010.1:0-18317 GCA_964367985.1 uncultured Candidatus Peribacteria bacterium | reverse complement strand
AGTATAATCAGAATTTTATATTTTGCAAACTTTTGAACATTTAAAATTTTTATTTTTTTGCTTTTTTTGAAATTATGGTTATAATAGTTAAAATACTTTATATCTTTTTATAGTATTGTAATGATAAATTAATAATTGTTATTGATTTGTAGATAATTGACTTAACAATAATGAAGGAGATTCTTTTAAAGATATTTGAGATTTGCATTTAGGTAAAATTCTTCTTAAAGGGAACATTACTAGTTCATCCTTTATAGAATAAGTTGCAGATGAGATTAGAGAAACTTTGTCTCAGACAAGTGCTATAAATAAGTGGTCTGTGATAGAGATTTTAGATGCAGATAAGAGGAGTCAGCATGTGGCTTTTTTAGATGAAGATGCAAGTTTTTTTGATCAAAATGGACCTGATGGGCAGATTCGTTTATGAGAAAATTTAGAAGATCTTTTATTTCAATATAAAGATATTTTTGGGAATTGTTATTATCAAGTTTATAGTTTAAAGGAGCAACAAGAAAAAAATATCGATCTCTTTTTAACTTCTTTTTAGATCTTATTTCTTTTTATACAAGGAATTTTTACCTTGCTTTTGAGCTAAGAATTGCTATATATAGACTCGTTGCCACGATAGTTCAGTCGGTAGAACGCACCCATGGTAAGGGTGAGGTCGCGGGTTCGATTCCCGCTCGTGGCTAAGTCTAGAGAGCTGACCAATGTCAGTTTTTTTGTTTTCTTTGATTTTTCTGTTTCAATGGGTATTCCCTGGTTTCTCTGCTTGTAGAGCGCGAATTTTATCAAGATAGTAGTACAAAACTAGCAAATCCAGCAGAGAACGATCTCTCGATATCCTTTCTCTTGATATCTCATTATTTTTTACTAAGATACCATTGCTTATAAAGATTATCTAATAACATTTGGTATAATTACACAATTTTTGCATTTTGCATAACCAGAAAACAAGACATCATAGTCGTGGAAAGTCTGGTTGTGCATTATGCCAATTGTGATCTTTATAAGCACCACTTCTATGGTGTCTTTTTTTATTTATTTAAATAAAGCATGCTGTAGATACTCTTTACTTATAGTTATCGTGATGGCAAAGAAAGAGGCAAAAACAGATCTTTGGGTGTATGAGTTACTTAAAGAAGCTAAAATTAGTTTAGATGCACAGTGAAGTGAAATTAAAGAAATTGATGATGCACTCAAAACTGCATCAAAATCAGGTACTGGTAATGTAGGTTTCCCAGAATATTGTGGAGTAGTTAAAGATTTTCTTTTGGTTGTTGAAAATAAGGCGTATCTTGAATATCATATTAAACTGGATGAATATAATTTGATCGCAAATGATGTCAAAAGTACGAGAGATTTTGCTGTAAATGGTGCTTTATTTTATGGATTGCATCTTGCAAAACATACTTCTTACAAAAAAATTATTGCTATTGGAGTGTCTGGTGATGAAAAAAAACATAGAATCACACCAATATTTATCGATGAAAGAGGTTGATATAAAATCTTAGATGACCTTGAGACATTTATTTCATTTAGTAGCAATAATATTGATGAGTATTATATGAGAGAGATTCTCAAAGAAGATACAAGTTATGAAAAAACAACACAAGAGATACTCAAAGATGCAGGACAATTACATAAAGATTTGAGAAACTATTGATCTATTCAAGATAAAGATAAACCACTCATTGTTTCGGGAATCTTACTTGCACTCGAAGAGATTAAACACAAAAATTTTTCAATAGATAGTCTCAATGGTGATACAATCAATACTGATGGACAAAAACTTTTCAAAGCTATTGAAGATAATCTTAGGAGAGCAAATGTTAGTCCTGAAGTCAAAAAAGATAAGTTGTTGACACAATTTGCCGTTATTAAGGATACCAAGCAAATTAATGAAATCAATACTACATTGGGAAAAACTCCACTCAAACACTATACTCAGTTTTTATATGATAATATCTATCATAGTATCAAATATACCCAATCAACAGAAGACTATTTGTGAAGATTTTATAGTGAATTTATGTCATATTCTGGTGGAGATGGACAAAATTTAGGTATTGTATTGACACCTAAACACATTACAGAACTGTTTTGTGATCTTGTTGATATTAAACCAACAGATAAAGTGTTGGATCCATGTTGTGGGACGGGTGGGTTTTTGATTGCAGCAATGCACAAAATGTTGATACAGACTGATGATGAAGGACAGCAACTTCATATCAAAAAAGAGCAACTTCATGGTATAGAACTCCAACCGTATATGTTTACGATTGCTACTACAAATATGATCCTAAGATGAGACGGCAAGAGCAATCTCAATAATGATAATTTCCTTAGCATCAATCCATCTCAACTGCAATTACTCTGATCTACTATTGGGATGATGAATCCCCCTTACTCACAATGATCAAAAAGTGACCCTAATTTATATGAAATTTCATTTACTCAGCATTTACTAAATTCTATTGTGAAATGATGAAAAGCAATTGTGATTGTCCCACAATCATCTTTTACTGGCAAGACAAAAGAAGAAAAATCTACCAAAGCTAATATTCTCAAATGTCATACTTTAGAGGGAGTGATCACTCTCAATAAAAACACATTTTATGGAGTAGGAACAAATGCTTGCATTGCTGTGTTTACAGCTTGAGAGCCACACCCTGCAAATAAAGAATGTAAATTTATCAATTTTGAAGATGATGGATTTGAAGTGCAGAAGCATAGAGGGTTAGTAGAAACTACCAAAGCAAAAGATAAAAAACAGCATCTTTTGGATGTACGATTTGATAGGATAGAAGCACAGACTAAGTTTTGTGTCAAGACGGAGATAGAGGCTGATGATGAGTGGCTTCATAGTTTCTATTACTTCAATGATGAGATACCTACGCAAGAGGATTTTGAGAAAACCATGGCAGATTATCTGACTTTTGAATTTGATATGATCACTCATGGAAGAGGGTATTTATTTGATAATGATAAAAGTGATGACTAATATAGTATGACAAAGAGAACGAAAAGAATTTAAGATAAGTGATGTTTTTGAGTGAATAGAAAATAGTAAAGCATATCATAAAACTAATCTAGTAGAGGTATCTATAGGAATACCGTATGTATCAAGAACAAATCTTAATAATTGATTGGAAACAGTCGTGAAACGAGAAAATAACTTTATACTTAATCCTTCAAATACAATAGCTTTTTGAGCAGAAAATGCTGATTTTTTCTATCAACCATACGACTATGTTACATGAAATAAAATGTATTATGCAAGATCAAAAAGAATCAACAGATGGACATGATTATTTTTACAAAAGATGTTATCTCAAAGTATCCAATGATGTTGATTTTGATATTGAAAATGATTAACTTGAACAAGACTTAAAAATAGAATTATGCTTCTTCCAGTTGATAAATCATGAACTCCAGACCGAGAATATATAGAAGAAATTATGAAAAAGATTGAGAAGAAAATTCTCACTCGTGCTTTGCAGTGCTTCGAAAATAATCTTCAGAAGCCAGAAATGAGGGGGGGGGAGACTTAATCAATAAACAATGGGGAGAGTTTTTTGTAGAAGATATTTTTGATACGATACAAAGATGAAAAAGGCTCAAAAAACAAGATCATATTGAGTGAAAGATTCCTTATATTTCATCTACAGCAACAAATAATGGAGTAGATGCTTATATTGCTAATACAGAAAATATCAGAAAATTTAATTATTGTTTAACATTGGCAAACAGTGGAAGTATAGGAGCAACATTTTATCAACCATTCTCTTTTATAGCTAGTGATCATGTTACGAAACTTGAAAACAAGCTCTTTTCAAAATATATTTACTTGTTTATCTCAACAAAATTACAAAAACTTGGCGATAAATATAGTTTTAATCGTGAAATCAATGATAAAAGAATAAAGAGAGAAAAGATGCTTCTTCCGATCGATGATAATTATCAACCAGATTATGATTTTATGGATCAATATATGAGACAGATAGAGCGTAGGCAGATAAAAAAGTATATAGAAAGGAAGATAGGTGGTATAAAAAAATTATCGTATAATATTTAATATTATTATGAATAACTCCCTCATCACGAAGGAGTTTTTTTGTTTCCTTTGATTTTTGGGATGAGATTCATACAAAGGGAGTAGTTTTTTAGTTTATACTTCATTGCTATGAAAAACACCTTATTCAAAAAAATATCCTGATTTTTTAGTCATTGGGGAGGAGCACTCCAATTATTCCCGATTAGCCATTTGGTCTTGCTCCTGGGAACAGGTTATGCTTGCTACTTGATTTATCATCACAGTTCAGGGTCTGAAGCGATGATTGCAAGTTTAGTTTTATGGTTCTTGATCGCTACTTTGTTGGCTTTGGTTTTTCGTTATGCTCAGCAACTTTCAAAAAAACAACGACTTCAGCGAGCAATACAAGGAGTGGGAGTTTTGTTGGTAGCGCTTTATTATGTTCTCGCTCAATCTTGGCAGACAGGATTTTTATCAGAGAGTTTCTTATTTATTGGAATCTTGTTACTAGCTTTTATTGGAATTTTTGCGATTGCTCCGGTATTTCTTTCTCAGCAGCAAAAGGTTTGGCTAGAATGGTCCAATATTCTTGTCTCAATCTTATTAGGAATTTTGGCAGGATTGGTCGTTTGGGGTGGATTGTCAGGGATTTTAGCTTCTTTGGAGGAATTATTTGATGTTTCCATTTCTTATAAGTGGTATCAGTATTTTGGAGCATTTTCTCTGATTCTTTTGACGGGATCCTTTGCTCTTAATAATTATCTCATTCATTCCAAAATCCATCAAAATGTTGATGAAATCCCTCATAATGCTACGAGGAGGATTTTTGGAGTCTATATCTTTTTCCCTTTAGCGGTGATTTATTTTTTGATTTTCTTTGCTTATGGGATCAAAATCCTAATAACGGGAGTTTGGCCAAAGGGAATTATTATCTGACTAGGAATGGGCTATTTTGCATTAGGGATGCTGAGTTTTTATCTTACTTTCCCAGAAAAAAAGAAGATCTTTGTCTTCTTGCATCAGTTTCTTTTTGTTAGTTTTTTACTAATCTTGCTTTTGATGGTTGGAGCGATTACCCAGAGAGTCCAGCAGTATGGACTGACGATCAATAGATATTTGGTGATTGCCTTGCTAACTTTGATCGGAGTGGTTTCTCTCTTTTCTCTTATTTTCCCTCAGCAAAAATTAGGAGTATTGGTGCGAAGTGCTTTGGGAATTGTCTTGCTGAGCTGCTATGGTCCCATTAGTGCCAAAAATCTGACCCTTTCTCTGCAAAAAAATAGATTAGAACAGCTTTTTGCCCAAGAACAGATTTCCCTTCCTTTGGCTGAAAATTCCTTACAAACGATTGGAGAAAAAGGATTAGAAAATATTGTCTATCCCCAGAGCTATCAAGAAGGACCGTTAGAATATCTTATCTATCACTATCCTACCAAAGACTGGCAAGATTTTCTTTTAGACTCAGAATTTAGCTTTTCTCACCCTGATTTGAGTCCACGAGAGAGAAAAAATAAAGTATTTATTTATTTAGGATTGCCTGAGGAGAGAGTAAGGATACCTTTAGCGGAAAGAGGTCCTTATTTTGATTTTTATGCTTCAAATATTGGAGAGCTGGAGATTCAAGACTATCAGAGTATGCATCAGTTCAATTCTTATGAAAGTGAAAATTCTTGAACTACATCCTTGCAGTATCATTATAAAAATCTCCAAGGGGAAGAGGTTACAGAAAATTTAGATTTGACCCCTTATCTGCCAGAAATCTACGAAGTTTCTTGGGATAGTTCAAAAGAAAATCATGCTCCTTTTGTCATAGAACTAGCAGACAAAAAATATCTGATTTTCTCTTTTTCAGGGAAAAAGAATGCTGAAGGAGAATATCAGGTCAATCATGTTGAGGGATGGGTTTTGAAAAAATAATTTAATTAGAGAATCGTTAGAATCATGAGTACTACTATAGCTTTAGAAGGATTGGTGCTGGCTCTTGTGGGGCATTGAAAGCGTTTGACTCCAGATTTGTTCAAAGAAGAGCAAAGGATTTTTGCAAAGGCAAACAATCTGTCCAATCTACCAAGCAAATCCCAAATTTTACAATCCTATCGTCAATTGCTTCAGTCCAATAGCATCAAAGAAAGTCAGCATTTAGAACTAATGCTTCGTAAGAGAGCGATCCGTTCACTTTCTGGAATTGTTTCAGTGCAGGTGCTGACCAAACCCTTTCCTTGTCCGAGTCATTGTATTTTTTGCCCCAATGATCCTGAGATGCCCAAAAGTTATATCAAATCTGAACCGGGTGCAATGAGGGCTTTTCTCAACCAATTCGATCCTCTCAAACAAGTCTACAATAGACTCTACTCTCTCAAGCAAACCGGACACAAAACCGACAAGATTGAGATGATTGTGCTAGGAGGGACTTGGGATTTTTATCCAGATGACTACAAATTAGAATTTATCAAACATCTCTATGATGCTTGCAATACTTTTGAACAACTCAAATTCAAAAATCTGACCAGCAATGCTCAGCGAAAATATGCTTTTGAAATCAGCAATCAGGATCAGGTAGTTTTGAGCTCCTCTTTGGCAGAAGCGATCCAGATCAATGAAACTACCAAACATAGAATCATTGGACTGACTCTGGAAACAAGGCCAGAGTTTGTGACGGATGAAAATTGTCAAACCTGGAGGATGATGGGAGTGACGAGGATTGAAATGGGGGTGCAGTCTACTGATGATGCAATTTTGGATTTAAATAAAAGAGATCATCATGTGGCAGAGGTGGAAGAGGCGCTGCATAGATTGAGGCAATATGGGTTCAAGTTTTCTATTCATATTATGCCAGGACTCTATGGCTCTAGTCAAGAAAAAGATATTCAGACTTTTGTCGATATTTATAAGAATCCTTATCTCAAACCAGATGAGATCAAACTTTATCCTACTTCAGTGATTCCGAGTACTGAGCTTTATGATCTCTACAAATCAGGAAAATATCAACCCATTACCAGTGCAGAGATTATAGAGCTAGTGCGTCATGTGTTTCGTGAGATTGTGCCTCCTTATACGAGGATCAAAAGACTCATCCGTGATATTCCTGCGACAGAAATCAGTGCAGGATCCAATGTGACCAACCTCTCCCAACTCATGCATGAGCAGTTTTTACAAGAATATAAAAAAGCTGATAGCGATTTTCGTTCCTATCTCTACCAAGCATTAGCTCCTCAGAGTCTAGTATTTGAAAAAAAGAAAGATTTCTTTGATTGTATCCAAAACTTTGATGATTCCATTCTTTCTGGAAATCAGTTTCAGACTTTTATTTTGGGTTCTGCTTTTGACACTGAGCAGTTTCGTCATTTTGTGAGCTTGGATACTAGGAGTAGAGAGGTGAGAAATAAGGTCGAAAAGACTGATTCCTTGTCGTTGATTGTCAGGGCTTATCAGAGCTCGGTGGGGGTAGAGTATTTTATCAGTTATGAAGATGAGCTAGGTTATTTATACGGATTTACTCGTCTTTTATTACCCAATGCTGAGGAAATTATTGATTATCCTGGCCTAGGAATAGGGACTGCACTGATCAGAGAATTGCATGTCTATGGAGCTTTGCAAAGTATTGAGGGAGAAAATGATGCTGTCAAGAAAGTCCAGCATAGCGGATTAGGGAAAAAACTTTTGGATACCGCAGAGCAGATTGCAAAAAATGCTGATTTTGAGCGTTTATCAGTGATTTCTGGGGTAGGAGTGAGAGCTTATTATTATAAATTGGGCTATCAGTTAGAGGGAACTTATGTGCTAAAGAGGTTGTAATAAAAAGAGGTTTTGTTTGTTTTTTCCTAACCCACCCGGGTGAAATATCGTTGTCAAATCCCTCCTATCCCTTCTAAAATCCCACCCGGGTGGATTCTCTCACCCGGGTGGAAATATGGTCTGCTTTGGGATTCCTCGATTTCACTCGGAATGACACTTTTTTGTCATTGCGAGGAGCGTTAGCGACGTGGCAATCCATTAGGATAGGATTTTAGGTATCTGGATCGCTTCGCTGTGCTCGCGATGACGAAGTGTTTCGGGATTCCTCGACTTCACTCGGAATGACAAGCTAGAAAAAAATCTGCTCAAATTTTGGCTTGAAAAGCAGAGAAAAAATACTATCATCTCAAAAAAAGCTTTACTAGCTAATTTATTGGGCTATGCAAAGAAATTCTGCTTTTGAACTGCGATTAGAGAGAGAATTCTTTTAGATATTTTGGTATGTTAAAAATCCAGGTACTTTATCGTATCGGGATTTTTTTTATATAATTTTTTAGTTTATAATTTTTTGATGGCATGCAAAAAAAAACTTTTATTGCACTCCTCTCAGTAGTACTACTCTGAGGGATAGTAAGTGCAGATGATCTGACTTGGAGCCGGGAGACTACAGAGGCGGATCAAGCTCGTTGTGTACTCGTAAGTCAGCAGGCTACTGGAGATCTTACTTTAAATTGGTGAGATACAACAGAAATTCTTCCTGTCACTTCAGGATCTCATGTCAGTCCTTTGTGTTATACCTATCCTACGACTGGAGAGCATACGGTTGCTCTGAACACCACAGGAATACTTCATATTGTGGATCTCACAGGGCAGAACCTCACGGCTTTCGGTGGAGGAGGTGCTTCTGAGCTTATTTATTTAGGACTCGCAAATAATCCTAATTTAGATTTGCTAAATTTAGATCTCAATACTCCAGCTCTCCAGTATTTAGTATTTTCTGATACGATTACTACGATAGAGAGTTATAATGCTTTTTTGGTAAAATTACAGGGACTTCGTGATAATTCTAAATTGCCAAATATGCTCAATTTTTATGCAGCACCTATCCAGTATGGAGGATGTGAGCTTGCAAATAGAGATGCAGGGATCACTGCTAGAGACAGTTTGCTAAATGGATGAACCTGGCGAACCATTGTAGATGGAGGACAAAGTGATTGTCTTATCTCAGAGAAACCAACATCAAGTGGCGGAGGATGAGCAGGATTTGTTTCAAAATCTAGCAGTTCGACTGATACTAGTGATTCAAATGCTAGTAGTTCAGATTCAAGTACTTCTGCTGATTTGATTCAGTCTAGTTTGCAATCTTATCTAGAAGCTCATGTAGCAAATCCTCAAGAGCTAGCAAAAATGCATTGAGTATTGCTACAGCTTCAGCATGTAGATTTAGATTCAGAGCTCAAAGATGCCTATCTTTATGCCTATATTCAAGGAATTTCCACGATGGATACGATAGAAAAAGCAGCATTAGATCGTGAGATCACTAGAGCAGAGCTAGCAAAGATGATGGTAGTCTATGCAACCAAAGTACTAAAAAAAGTAGTTATTGACTCAGATCTGGCAGAGTATTGAGATCTTTGAGATGTAGAAGGAGATCTGCGTAGTTATATCCAGTTGGCTTATCAGCTGCAGATTATGGGAATCGATGCAGAGGGAAATGCACTAGAAAACTTCAATCCTTACAGATTGGTTACGAGAGCAGAGTTTGCTACCGTGTTTTCTAGAGTGCTGTATGGAGACAAATACAACCAAGATGGATCAGAATTTTATGCTCAGCATTTTGCAGCTCTCAAAGCAGCAAAAATCTTAAAAAATACTGATCCAACATTACAAGAACTCAGAGGATGGGTGATGCTGATGTTGATGAGAAGTAACCTCACCTAAGAGGAGAGGAACTTGCCCTATCCTATCTACTCATCCTATATATTCCCCTCTCCTTTTAGGAGAATAGCTAGGGGTGAGGTTAAATAAAGAGGAGAATAGCTAGGGATGAAATTATTATTTTATTTTACCATTTATTATCGATGAAAATAACACACAAATTATTTACCATCTCAGCACTGTTAGGGCTGGGATTGATGCTCTTTGGAGCGATCAAAACGAGTGCAGGAGGCGAATTAGACGGAGTGGAATACTGGGCAGTCTGTAGAGGACTGCCAGCAAATGCTCACTGGACTTCAGCAACTAACGGAACAGGAACTTGGAAAGAGATCCCTCAGACTCAGACTGCTCACAATGTATGGTCTCCCATTCCTGTAGGAGAGTTTAATGAGACTCCTAGTGATACAGTATGTACTTTCGTCTGTGATCCAGGATATGACTGGGATGATACCACAAAAGCTTGTAAACTAGCGATCCCTACGATTACAATCACAGATGGGACAAATTCGTTTACTATCATGGATAGAAATCTCTGAGCAACAGAAGCTGGAACCTGAACAGCATCCTATGGTCATTACTTCCAGTGGGGAAATAATTATGGATTCTGGAATGGGATAGCTGGACAAACAGATGCTGAGGGGAATAGTAGTATTTCTACAAGTTCTACATTAGTAGCTAATGCAGCTAATTATGGACCAAGTAACCCTTATCGTTCTTCTACTTTTATTACTGAATCAGGGGTAACATCTGCTAGTAAGTATGATTACTGGGTAGGATGAATACAAAACGACAATCTTCGATGAGGAAGTACGGGCGATGGTCCAACTACCATCCCAACAGGTATAGATGCAAGCAATAGACAGGGTCCTTGTCCTGATGGCTATCATGTACCGAGTCAAGGAGAATGGAATCAGCTCCTTATTACTTGGGCAAGTCTGAATGGCGTAAGTTTAATAAGTGATATTCGTGGATATAAATATTTTCATGGTGAAAATGCCCAGAAATTTGCTGATGATCTCTTTCTACCCTCCGCAGGGTACCGCCGGTACGATTCTACCGCTACGGTCTACGGTCAGGGCTACGGCGCCTCCTATTGGTCGTCTAGTCCGGGCGATCAGGACGCTCGTTACTTGGACTTCCACCCGAATGGAGTGTACGCGAGCTACTACGGCAGTCGTGCTCTCGCGTTCTCCCTCCGTTGTTTCCAGAATTCTCAGTAGAAAAAAATTCCTTCTTTTACCCCTTGCATGTTGGTGTGTCGAGAGTCGAAGCGACGAAGGAGCGAGAGACTCTCGTTCCCCAACTTGTTGGGGAAATGGGGCGATAGTTGTTTGAAGTGGATCTTTTAGATCCATAACGGTATGATTCTTCTTTACTTCAGTAAAAATAAAAATGAAAACACAATATGATCATCGAAAAGAACTAAAATCTTGTGATGAAAATGCCCAGAAATTGCTTTTGTTTTCCTCTGGTGCATTTTTTAGGACCTTTGATTCTGATGCAGAATTTTTATCTGCGTTGTTCGATTTTGCTATCGTGAAGACCTGAAGCTATGAAATGGTTGGGTTCCCCAAAACGGTAGCAGAGAAATATTGTTCTTTGCTCAGATTTCAAGGATTTTCTTTTCAGACTTTGAGATCCGTGGAAGGGGAGTTGGTGCTTTTGGATGAATATGAGGCTGATACTCCTTTGGACTATGATGTGAGCCAGCTCCGTTTTATGTCGCCCAAAGAACCCTCAAAAGAGAAAACAAAAGCTGTCTCTGAAACTAAAGATTTTAAACATTTTTTGCGTGAATTGGCTTTGTTGATCCAGTGTTATTTGTAGCTCATTTTCTTTCTCTATCAGAAAAAAATCTATGGCTACTTTTCTGATTGGGGAGAAAGATTTCCTTACTGCCAGAGTCCATTATTGTCCTAATGGCATGATGGAGCGTGCAGTCTATGAGAATTCAGTGATCCACCCTATAATTATATGGGGTAGTACCAGATGTATACTCAGGGATGGGTATGCACAATTCCAGTGATCACCTGACAACGCAGGGAACCGCAATTACGATTCTACCGCTACGGTCAACGATCAGGGCAACAACGCCAACTATTGGTCATCTAGTCCGAACGATCAGAACGCTCGTAACTTGAACTTCAACCCGAATGAAGTGAACGCGAACAACAACAACAATCGTGCTAACGCGTTCTCCCTCCGTTGTTTCCAGTATTCTCTAATCAAGAGGAAAGAGATGCAAGATTTATTTTTTCTTTTTCCTTGCATCTTTTTCCTAGTACTTTTATCTTTTTGCTCTCCATGACTACCTTTAATGAATTACCTGTTTTTAAGTGAAGTTATGATCTCTTGGTCAGACTTTTTCAGATTGTTCAACATTTTCCGAGAGAGTACAAATATTCTTTGGGAGAACAAATAAAACATGAGTTGATTGCTCTGATTAGTAATATTTATAAAGCAACCGTGAAAAAAGGCTGACTCAAAAATATTTCTTTAGCTCAGGAAAAATTAGCGTTAGTACAATTGTATTGGAAGCTTTGTTTTGATCTGCATTTGGTGACTTCAAAAATCTATATCTCATTTGTGCCCATATTTACGGATTTGGGTAGACAGTTATCCCGTTGGGAGCAATCTATTTCTTAATTTCTGATATATGCTGAAACCTTCACAACTTTTGCTCGATCTTTTTCATGCCTACCTAGATGCCAGGAAACACAAAAGGAATACTTGTAATCAATTAACCTTTGAGTTACATCTAGAAAACAATCTGATGCAATTATATGAAGAATTAGTTTCTGGAACCTATGAAATTTCACCAAGTATTTACTTTATTTAGCATCATCCTGTCAAGCGTGAGATCTTTGCCGGAAGTTTTCGTGATAGAGTGGTGCATCATTTGGTGTATAATTATATCGCTCCTTGGTTTGAAAAGACCTTTATTTATGATAGTTATAGTTGTCGCAAAGGAAAAGGAACGAGTATGGGAGTTGAGAGAATTGCTAAATTTATTCGTTCGTGTTCTGAAAATTATACTAAAGACTGTTATGTACTAAAGTTAGATATTCAAGGGTATTTTATGGCGATAAATAAGCAGATATTATACGAGAAGATAAAAAAAGCTGTCCATCATTTTGAGCATGCTGAAGAATATCACCGTTGTAGGCAAAGTGCCTTATTTTCTTTTTCTCCAGCATCCTCTCAGCAAGCACATTCTGTAGATTGGCTCATGAAGTTGATTTGTCAGATTATTTTCAATGATCCTACTCTTAATGGAATTTTTAAAGGGAGAAGTAGTGAATATCAAGGATTACCTATCACAAAATCCTTGTTTCATACTCCACCTCATTGTGGATTGCCTATCTGAAATCTTACGAGTCAGCTTTTTTCTAATATTTATCTGAATGATTTTGATCATTATATCAAAGAAGAGCTTGGAGTGCAATATTATGGACGCTATGTGGATGATTTTGTATTGGTTCATCCGGATAAATTTTATCTCTTATCTTTGATCCCCAAGATTGCTACTACTTTAGAGGTGATCGGTCTCCATCTCAATACTAACAAAACCTATCTTCAGCATTACACTAAAGGAGTTTCCTTTCTAGGAGCAGTGATCAAGCCTCATAGAATCTATCTCAAAAAAGCTACTCTAGGACGCTGGTGTCAAAAAATTTGTAGCTACAATCAGCAATTATCTCTAGCAGAGCAGGAAGAAGATTTTTCTGCTTATCAGCAAATTTTGGATGATTTTCGCCCTATGATAAATTCGTATTTGGGATTTTTGTCTCACTATTCTAGCTACAAAAAAAGAAAACAGATTCTTGAAACTTTAGTTGATGTAAGGTTTTGGGAAAATTATAGATATTGTAAAGATTATATTAAAATTGAGGAAGTGTTTTCAATAGGTCCCCCTTATGAAGGGGGAAGGAGCGAAGCGACAGGGGGTTCAATATAAAGGAATCTTGTAGAAGAACCTCCCCTCCCCCTCCTTCCAAGGAGGGCAGATTGCGGGAATCGCTTCCGCTGAGGAATTACTTTTGGCATTGCCCCAAAAGTAATCAAAAGGTCTAGTCAAAACAGACGGCACGTTGTTTTGACGAGGTTTGCTGAGTCGGAGGGGAGATTTCCAGCGTTTTGTGGTTGGTTCGTGATAGGTGGGAGGTTTGTTTTTTTCTCGGGTGCTATGGCTAGTGCTATTAGGGTATTTCCCCTCTTGTCAAAGGGGCTAGAAGAGATTTGTCTTTATGCTTTGCTACGAGATTCCTCGACTACTCTATCCTAACCCACCCGGGTGATTTCACCCGGGTGGAAATATGGTCTGCTTCATGATTTCTCAATTTCGCTCGGAATGATAGATCATCCCACCCAGTTGAAAATAGAAATACTTTAAAATGCTTTTGCTTACAAATAAAAAAAATGAAAAATCTCTTGAATTTGACTTTCAGATTTATATAAATTGTGCTGTTATCATCTTGGGCCAAGGTAGCTCAGTGGTAGAGCAGAGGCCTGAAAAGCCTTGTGTCGGCAGTTCGATTCTGCCTCTTGGCACCACTTTAAAAAATAAAAAAAGTAGGATTTGTTATGGGCGTGTAGCTCAGCTGGTTAGATCGCACCTCTGATAAGGGTGAGGCCGGTGGTTCGAGTCCACCCACGCCCACCATTTCAAATCATACTTCTTAGAGGATTAGAGAATGTTTTTCGGGGATTAGCTCAGATGGCTAGAGTGCTTGGTTTGGGACCAAGAGGTCGCGAGTTCGAGTCCCGCATCCCCGAGATTTGAAACAATCTTCTTAGATAATAATTATGAGGTTCTTTGGGGTAAAAAATAAAGTCAGACTTTGTCTTTATTGTTGCTTCCAAGCTATAATTTAGACGCAGTTTCTGTAGATACAATGGTCTTTCGAGATTTATTATCTATGGAATTGATTTTTCACTCAGATTTCTTGCCTTTTGAGCTAGAAAGTGGGTAAAATCATTTTTTTTAGAGTTTGACTTGCAATTGTTGAGGAGATTGGTATATATGTTGTTATGTTTTTTAATTTTATAAACAATTATTGTTATGGCTACAAAACCACACGTAAATGTTGGTACCATTGGTCACGTAGATCATGGGAAGACTACATTGACGGCTGCGCTTACAGCTGTTGCAGCTACCAAAGGTTATGCTCAGGCTACTGCGTATGATCAGATTGATAATGCTCCAGAGGAGAAAGCGAGAGGAATTACTATTGCATCTAGGCATGTAGAATATGAGACAGATGCTAGACATTATGCGCATATCGATTGTCCGGGACATGCCGATTATATCAAAAATATGATCGTTGGTGCTGCTCAGATGGATGGTGCAATTCTTGTTGTTTCTGCTGTGGATGGACCGATGCCTCAAACGAGAGAGCATGTTCTTTTGGCAAAACAAGTAAATGTTCCAAAGATTGCAGTTTTTTTGAATAAATGTGATATGGTAGATGACGCTGATATGCTTGATCTAGTAGAAGAGGAGGTGAGAGAAATTTTGAAAAAGAATGGATTTGATGAAAATGCTCCTATAGTTAGAGGCTCTGCATTAAAGGCTGTTGAAAATCCTACGGATGCAACAGCAAATGCTCCTATTTTTGATCTTTTTGATGCATTGGATTCTTATATTCCTATCCCAGAAAGAGATAATGAAAAACCTTTTTTGATGCCAGTTGAAGATGTGTTTTCTATCAAAGGTAGAGGAACAGTTGCTACAGGTAGAATTGAAAGAGGTGTTGTAAAAATGAGTGATGAACTCGAACTTCTTGGGTTATGAGCTGCTCCTATCAAGACGGTTGTTACTGGAGTAGAAATGTTTCATAAACAATTTGATCAAGCAGAAGCGGGTATGAATGTTGGACTTCTTTTGAGGGGTGTTGATAAAGAAGCGATTGAAAGAGGTCAGGTGCTTTGTAAGCCAGGTACTGTAAAGACTTATAAGAGATTTGAAGCAGAAGTATATGTTTTGAAAAAGGAAGAAGGTGGAAGGCATACTCCTTTTATGAAAGGATATAGACCTCAGTTCTTTTTGAGAACAACAGATGTGACTGGAAATATCGATTTGTCTGCAGGAGTAGAGATGATTATGCCTGGAGATAATGCAAATATCACTGTAGATCTTATCTATCCTGTTGCTATGGAAGATGGTTTGAGATTTGCAATTAGGGAAGGAGGAAGAACTGTTGGTGCAGGAGTTGTTACAAAGGTTTTAGATTAATTGGATTGATTTTTTCTTGAGAGGCCGGTGTGTTTCGTTGGGTCTCTCTTTTCTTTGCTTTATATTTAAATGTTTTCTTGAATGTCGGTAGATAAAAAAAGTCAGGCTCCTAGGATGAGAATAAAACTTAAAAGCTATGATGTGAGAATGTTGGAGTCTTCTGTTTCCAAGGTGGTTGCACTTTTGGTAAAGTCTGGTGCTGAAATAAAAGGTCCGATTCCTTTACCAAAATCTAGAAAAGTGTATACAGTTTTGAGATCAAACTTTAAGTTTAAAAAGTCTAGAGAGCAATTTGAGAGGATTTCTTATGCTAGAGTTATCGATGTGGTAGAAAGCGGTTCTAAAACGATGGAATATCTCCAAAATTTGGCAATTCCTGTTGGAGTTTTGGTGGATATTAAGGTTTTTTAAAGATAAAAAACAAATGACAAATCACGGATTCGTTGTTGTAGTTTGAATGGGTTCGTGGTTGATGATTTGTAGTTTGTTGTTTTAATTTATGTTATTGGGTTTTGTAGGATGTATACAAAATGAGGACTTATAGTTACAAAACAAGAGATGATGAAGCTTTGGGTAGATAATGTTTTTACTCCAGTTACTTTGGTAAAAGTTCTTCCTCAAGAGGTTTTGAGGTATAAGACTTTGGAAAAAGATGGCTATGCTGCTGTTGTGGTAGGAGTTGAAAAGAAATCTGAAGATAAAAAATTGAGAAAAAATGAATTACCTTTCTCAAAGTTAGTTGAGTTTTCTATTGATGATTCTTTTGCTGAAAAACACAAAGAAGGTGATATCTTGGATGCTACAACATTGGAGTGAGTAGAATCTGTTTCTGTTGTGGGAACCTCCAAGTGAAAGGGATTTCAGGGAATCATTAAAAGATGGGGTATGTCTTTGTGATGAGCTACACATGGACACAAATTTACTAGAGCTAGTGCATCAAAAGGAAATAGAAAACCAAGAAGGACTCAAAAGTGACATCCTCATGCATGACATATGTGATCTGATGTTATTACCCTAAAAAAAATAAAATTGTTGGATATTATTCAAAATGACCAAGAAACACTTTTGGTTTTAAAGGGGTCTTTGCCTGGTCATAAAAATGCTCAATTGAAATTAATTCTTGAATAATTTTTTTAGTTTTTCCTTCTAGAAAAAAAGATGTCTTATGTTATCAAGGTTTATGATAAGTGATGAAAGTCTGTTCGTGATTTTGAATTTGATGCAACTAGATTTGCTGCAGAAAAAATCAACCCTTCTCTCATTCATGAATATTTGTTATATCAACAGTCAAATGCTCGTAAAGCAATAGCTTCCACAAAAACAAGAGGAGAGGTTGCAGGATCTGGTAGAAAACTTTATAGACAGAAAGGAACTGGTAGAGCAAGAGTTGGAGATAAAAATTCTCCTATTAGGAGAGGTGGTTGAGTAGCTTTTGGTCCTAGTTCAGAAAGAAACTTTGAAAAATCAATGAATAAAAAAATGAGAAGTCTGGCTTTAGATAGTACTATTTCTGCAAAGTTGGATGATAATGCAGTACTTGGTTTGGAGCTAACTACTATGGAAGCAAAAACAAAAGATGCGATTGCTGTGCTTTCTGCTCTCTCGCTTCAAGAAAAAAAGATTCTCTTAGTTCTAGGAGAAAAGAATGAGGGAATAGAAAAGTCTTTTAGAAATATTGAAGGAGTAAAGTTGCTTTTGGTAGATTATTTGAATCCTTATGATTTATTGCATGCAGATTCTGTAGTCTTTTTTGACTCAGCTTTACAAAAGTTTACAAAATAGTTGAAAGATATATTTATGTTTTCTAATTAAATAACCATCATGACATTCAAGGATATTTTAAAACAAAGAGCAAGAAAATCTGTTGCTCCTAAAGCAATTGATAAGGTATGACCTTATGGGATTCTTCTTGCACCTGTTTTTACAGAAAAAACCTACCAAAAACAAGAGGAGGAAAATAAGTATGTATTTAAGGTACATCCTGATGCAAATAAAAATGATGTTGCTTTGGCTATAAAATATATTTATAAAGTAACACCAGTAAAAATAAATATGTTAAATACAGCTTTTAAGGGTAGATCTAGGAGACCTTTGGTTAAAAAATCTTATAAAAAGGCAATAATTACCCTTTCTGAAAAAGAAAAAATTGAATTTGCTGTTTAGTCCGGTTGATCTATTTATCTATTATAAATGTTAGTTTGCAATGGCATTAAAAAAATATAAACCCTATACCCCATCTAGAAGATTTATGTTGTGATATGATTTTTCTGAACTTACCAAAAAAAGACCAGAGAAATCTCTTACAAAAACCATTTCTGGAAGTGGTGGAAGAAATAATCAAGGAAGAACTACTGTGAGATTTATGGGTTGAAG
>CAYIZS010000009.1:0-18691 GCA_964367985.1 uncultured Candidatus Peribacteria bacterium | reverse complement strand
TGTCTGCCAAAAGCATCAGCTTTTCAAAATCTCCACTCAATTCTGGATCCGTTACCGCCAAAGCATCAGCAAACACCTCTCCAGTACTTCCATCTAGAGAAATCAGATCTCCTTCTTTGAAAGTTTTACCATGGATCGTGAAAGTTTTTTCTGCTTCATTGACATGGAGATCACTTGCTCCAGATACACAGCATTTACCCATTCCTCTGGCTACTACTGCAGCATGAGAAGTCATCCCTCCTCTAGCAGTCAAAATCCCCTCAGCAGCGATCATCCCTTGGATGTCTTCTGGTGAAGTTTCGGTCCTCACGAGGATCACCCTTTTACCAGCTTCTCTCCAGTCATGTGCAGTATTTGCATGGAAAACCACCTGTCCAACCGCAGCTCCTGGCGATGCAGGTAATGCTTTGGTCAAAAGTTCAGCAGCTTTTTTTGCATTAGTGTCCAACTGTGGATGGAGTAAGCTATCAAGCTGTTCTGGCTGTACTCTGAGTACTGCAGTCTTTTCATCAATGAGTCCCTCTGCAAGCATATCCATCGCAATCTTTACTGCAGCTGCAGCAGTCCTTTTTCCACTTCTGGTTTGAAGGATATAAAGTTTTCCTTCTTGGATTGTAAATTCCATATCTTGCATATCTTTGTAGTATTTTTCGAGCATCTGGTAAATATCAACAAGCTCTTTGTAGCATGCTGGCATCACCTCATTGAGGGTCTGAATCTCAGCTGGAGTCCTAATCCCTGCAACCACATCTTCTCCCTGAGCATTCATCAGATATTCTCCATAAAATTTATTCTCTCCAGTAGCTGGATTTCTCGTAAAGCAAACTCCTGTCCCAGAAGTCTCTCCCATATTTCCAAAAACCATAGACTGTACATTTACTGCAGTACCGAGAAGCCCTCTAATATCATTGATCCTCCTATAGATGATTGCTCTCTCATTATTCCATGAGTTGAATACTGCATCAATCGACATTTTGAGCTGTTCTCTTCCATCATTTGGGAAAAGTTTTCCTGTATAATCCTGAATCGCTGCTTTGTAGAGTCTTACTACTTCTTTGAGATCCTCAGTTGAGAGATCCGTATCCAGTTTTACTCCTTGTTTGTTTTTTACACTTTGAAGTGCTGATTCGAAATGATGATGAGGTACTTCCATCACTACATCTCCAAACATCTGGATAAATCTCCTATAACTATCCCAAGCAAATCTCTCGTTTCCTGTTTTGTTTGCCAATCCTACTACAGACTGATCATTGAGTCCGAGATTGAGCACGGTATCCATCATCCCTGGAAGTGATGCTGCTGCACCAGATCTCACAGAAACTAATAAAGGATCTTGAGAATCTCAGAGTTTTTTACCCATTTTTGCTTCCAAAGCTTGGAGCTGAGCTTCTACCTGTTGATCCACTTCTGCTGGATAGGATTTGTTGTTTTTGTAGTAAATATCACAAGTCTCAGTAGTAATCGTAAATCCTGAAGGGATTGGTAATCCTAGACTCACCATTTCTGCGAGATTTGCCCCCTTTCATCCAAGGATATCCTTGCTGACACCTTTCCCTTCTGCGAAAGAGTAGACATACTTTTTGTTTTCTGACATAAAGATATGATCATAAAAAATAAAAAAACAGAATATCATCTGCACTAACTTTTAGTATATGAGCTTGGTCAGACTTTTCAAGAGTTTTTTTCTGAGGTGTTATTTCCACCCGGGTGGGTTAGAAGATAGGAGGGATTTGTAGGATAATTCTAGCCATAACACTCGAGAAAAACAAGTCCTCCCACCCATCACGAACTTTCCGCAAAGCGCTGGAAAGCTCCCCTTTGACTCAGCAAACCCCGTCAAAACAACGCGCCGTCTGTTTTGACTAGACCTTTTGATTACTTTTGGGGCAATGCCAAAAGTAATTCCCTAGCGGAAACGCTTGTAGCTAAATACAAATCTCCCCCCTTCTTTGACAAGAGAGGGAACTTTAAATAAAAAAACATCTAGAGCATTTCCTCCCTTGATAAAGGGAGGATAGGAGGGATTTGTAGAACAAAAATCCCCTGTCACTTCATGACATCCCCTTTACAAAGGGAAACTTTCCTGTCATTCTGAGAGAAGCCGAAGAATCACGAAGCAGACTTTATTTCCACCGAACACTAAGCACTCGGATGGGTTTAAAAAAAACTAATTTTAAGCAAGCTTTTCTAATACTTTCTCCAAAATCTCTGCGCCAATAGCTTCGATACTCCTCAGTCATTCCACCCCTTCACAGTCAATCTGAGTCCAAGCATATTTTTTTGCAACATCATGAAAAGCTTCGCTAGCTTGTTGCATATGAGTTCCATCTATTTCATGAACATCTTTGGACTTATCCATCCCTGGTCTGCTAGAAGCCAAAGCACGCATTCTACTTTTTTCTGGATCTGTGGAGAGAAATAATTGCAAATCTGGCCTAGGAATCCCTAGAATTTCATATTCTAAATGATCTAGCCAGGATAAAAACTCATCCCTTGCCTCCAAATCAGCAATCTTGCCTGCCTGATGCCCCATATTTGCAGAGACATATCTATCTAGGAGCACCACTTTACCCTCTTTCAACCATTTTCTGATCTCAAAAGATCCATCAAATCTATCAACTGCATAGAGAATCGATGCCTGATACGGAGTCACCTCTCCCGCATCTCCATACTTTCCCTGAAGATACTCTTCTGCTGGACCTGCACTTTTTTTGCCATACTGAGGGAAATCAAGCACCTCTACTGGATAATTCATATCAATCAAATGATCTTTTAGTAGCTGGGTTTGAGTTTTCTTTCCACTTCCATCCGTTCCATCAATAACAATCAAAAATCCCTTTTTTTGCATTCAGAAAAAGTAAGAAAAATTAAAATCAGATTTTTTTGATTTTTTTTATTGTTGGATTTCAATATCAATTTTTTCTGGAACTAGCACTTTGGGTACAATGATTTCTAGGATATTTTCTGGAGAGAGTTTGCTATGAATCGTATCCAAATACACTTGAGAAGGCAGATCAATCACCTGAGAAATTTTACCTCGATAACAAGACTCTTTGAGAGGGATCAAAGTTTCTTTGGTCTGCAAAAAGACTCTTTCTCCTTCGATAAAAAGTCTATAATTTTCTATCCTGATCGAAAGTGAATCTTTTTTGACTCCTCCAAGGGGAATAATGATCAGAATTTCTTTATTTGACTCATAAATATCATAAGGAATTTCTGGGAATTCTAGATTTTTTTCCATTTCGACAAATTACTACAAAAAAAGTAAAAGATTATTCATTAGCTCCCAAAGGAGTAGAAAGACTCATAATCGCAACAATCTCCTTTTTCCTCTCCTCTGGATCATAGATAAAATGAAGGGTGATTTCTCCTTGACGCTCTACATTTCATTCTGAGAGAAAAATCAGATCTCCATTGTCAAAAAGATTGTAAAGAAAATTATTTTTTCTGATCGCAATTGTTTTGATATTTCTCGCATTACTCGTTTTGATATCTCTCCTGAGGATTCAACTTTGATTGTATCTAGTCAAAGCACGAGGAGTCACAATAGAAAAATCCATCTTGTAATCGATATAATATTTGATTGGTTTAAACAGAGAAAAAAGATAAAGAATTAGCATAAAAACAGTATAAATTCCGTAGATCATTCATTCCATTTCCTCTCGCATCAAATAAGGCACTACAAGAATAATTAGCAATACGATAGTCCATCCAAGTACTGGGAAAAGAAATTTATAGAAATAAAAAAGTCTACTTTTAGTTAGAACCAAAACCTTGTCTTCTCCAAATTCCTTGATCGCTTCATCAAAAGCCTCTTGTTTCCATTTGGAGTCAAAATTTGAAAAGATTTTCATCCTACAATAATTTAGCGATTAAAATTTAGCAAAAGTAGGCCAAAGCCTAAGAAAAACTTTACCGATCAAATAATTTTGAGGAACAATATAATTTGCTCCTTTATAACATCCTAGCCCAAAACAACAGAGCGAATCAGTAGTAAATCCTCTATTGTCTCCCATTACAAAAAATCCTCCTGCTACTTCAAATTCATCTTTTCCACATCTAGCTTGGGTACTAGCATATTGAGGGATATAGGGCTCATCCAATTTTTGACAAAGCATCCCATTTTCAGCAAAAATAGCTTCAGTTTCTGGATCCAAGGGGAGAGCTCCCATCGTATCATTACAAATATAAGTCTGATCATCCACAAACTTTACTACCTCTCCTGGTAGTCAGATAATCCTTTTGATATAAGGGATATTTTTTCCCGGAGGAACAAATACAATGACATCTCATCTCTCTAAAGATCCAAAATTTTGGGTCAATTTTTCTACGATGATCCAATCCCTTTCTTGGAATCCTGGAAGCATACTCGATCCCACTACCGTATAGGGAGTCCCTACAAAGAATCTCACAAATAAAACAATCCCTGAAACCAAAACTAAAAAAGCTAAGAGATCAAAAACATCTAATCATAACTTGAGAATTCGGCGTCTAAACCTTTCCATTCAACAAAAAAAACGATAAATAAAATCTCATATCCACAAAAAAAACTAGTTTAATACACTAGAAAGGAATTTCATCTCCACCGATATCATCAAAGTTTTCTACATCTGGCAGATCTGCATCTTCGTTACTACTTCCTTTGTTGTCTAGAAAGATAAAACTATCTACAATAATCTCTGTAGAAAATCTATCAACCCCTTCTGAATCTTGTCGTTTTCTAGTCCTGAGTCTCCCTTCGATATAAACTCTCTTTCCTTTGGTCAAATATTTTCCCAACACTTCTGCTCCATTTCCATAGGAAACACATCTATGATACTCCGCATCTTCCATCAGATTTCCATCTTTGTTGGTGTATTTTCTATTGGTTGCTACAGTAAAATTTACTACTGGAGTATTGGTAGATTCAATCATCTTTACCTGCAAATTGTTGGTTGCTCTTCCGATTAGCATTACTTTATTCAAATCCATCCTAACATCATTTTAAAAAATAAAACAAATGAGTTATCCACAATGTAGTTATCTATAGTAAAAAATCAAATCTATTTCTCCAAAAAAACAAAAAATCTGATCTGAGGTTTTTTATACAGATGTAGTAAATGCCGCTAACCCTTTTTTGTAACCCAGTTGATAGATTTTTTTAATTTTAGATTGACTAACTTCCAAAGTCCCTAGATTGATGATTTCATCAAAAAGATAATCTACCAATTTGGATTCCTCTGCGATATTCTTTTTCAAAAGTAATCCATAAGAAACGAGCAAATTGTCTATCAGAGAATCAATTTTTTGATTCTCTTGAAATTTATTGAGCAAAACTCAGATAACTTTAGCATTGGGATAGTGTTTTTTAGCTTCATGAATAGGAAAATTATTGACCACTCCACCATCCACCAGAAGACTATTTTTATATTCAACTGGAGGAAAAATTGCCGGCAACGCAATACTTCAAAGTAAAGGAGGGATAATCTCTCCTTTGGAAAAAATCTTTAATTTTCCCTTCAAAAGATCTGTTGCTCAGACATAGAGAGGAATCTCCAATTTATTAAACTTTCTAGTAAGATCTTTTTTCAAAGTTTGAGCAATAAAATCATTTTTTAGGAGAGATTTTTTGGGAGGGAGTGCAATATTTTTGAAACTAAAAAAATCAAGCTCTGAAAATCTGCTATAAATCTGTTCAGCTGTCCATCCACTAGCTCGATAAGCCCCCAATAATGCTCCTGAACTAATCCCAAAAATCGCAGAAATCTGTTCTTTCATCCCGAGTTCCTCTAAAGCTTTGAGGATTCCACAAGCAAAAAGTCCTTTTGTCCCTCCTCATGAAATCACCAAAACATAATCCTTATTATCTTTTTCTAACATACTCTCTAAACAATCAACTAAAGAATAATATTGATAATTTTTCCTGGCACAAAGATAATTTTTTTGACCTCTCATCCAAAATATCCACTCAATTTTTGATCTCCTTGGACTGCAGCAAAAACTTCTTCTTGCTTACTATCTGCCGATAGTACTAAAGTACCTCTCATTTTACCATTAATCTGTACCGCAAAGGTAGCTTCTGTACTAACTAAATATTTTTCTTCATACTGAGGCCACTGCGCTTTAGTAAAGAGAGAAAACTCATTGCCCAAAATACTCCAAAATTCTTCTGCCAAATGTGGTGCAAAGGGTGCTAATAAGATGATTAAGGTTTCAAAAGTAGAACGAATAATTGTTTCTGACTCAGATAAGGTATTGACCAAAATCATCAGCTGTGCGATGGAAGTATTGAATTTAAATTCATCGATTTCTGTAGTCAGTTTTTTGATACTTTGATGAAGAATACTGAGGTTTTTTGGAGATTCTGCGTTTAAATTAGGATCTATTTTATCATATAACAAAATCACTTTGTCCAAGAATTTTTTAACTCCTTTGATCCCGTTGGTACTCCAAGCAATTGATTGATCAAAAGGTCCCATAAACATCTCATAAGTCCTGAAAACATCTGATCCATACTCTCAGATAATATCATCTGGATTGACCACATTCCCTCGTCTCTTGGACATTTTACGGCCATCTTCTGCCATAATCAGTCAGACTTTTTGATATTTTTGGAAAGGTTCTGCAGTAGAAATCACTCCTAGATCAAAGAGGAATTTTTGCCAAAATCTAGCATAAATCATATGCCTTGTAATATGCTCCGCACCTCCGACATACACATCTACATTTTTCCAGTACTGATCTTTGAGAGGATCGACTAAAGCTTGGTCATTGCGAGGATCCATATACCTCATCCAGTACCGACTAGAACCCGCCCATCCTGGCATGGTATTGGACTCTCTACGAGCCGGTTTTCCACAATGTGGACAAGGAGTATTTATCCATCGATCAATATCTGCGAGCGGTCCTTCTTCTCTTCCTGTGGGGGCATAGTTTTCTACCTCTGGAAGCTCAAGTGGTAAATCTGATTCATCAAGAGAAATAGGCCCACAATCTGGACAAAAAACAATCGGAAACGGTTCTCCCCAATATCTCTGACGAGAAAAAACCCAATCCTGAATTTTATAATTAGTTTTTTTACCTCAAATTCAATGTTGTGTTAATCGCTCTTGCATCGCAAGGATAGCTTCATCACTAGCTAGTCAACTGAATTTTCCAGAATTTACCACAATTCCCTTCTCTGGATAGCATTGTACTCCTTCCAAGAAAGCTTTTCGTGCATCAGCATGATGTGGTCGAGTAATCTGCCCTAAAACTTCTTCTTTTTTTACCCATTTAATTTGATGTTTTCCTATCTCTATTTCTGAAGGAATTTGTTTTTCAGATTGTAATTTTATATGAAAAAATTCTCATAAAGTTTTTTGATTTTTATGTTTAGTATGTCTGTGAGCTAAGACACTAGAAAAAGTACCAGGTATTGCTCCCTTTATTTCAAATTCGGTATATCCAGTTTCTTCTATAATTTCTTTTTCAACTGTTTCTAAATCAGAATCTCAATCTTCTATTCCTCCTCAAACAAAATGACCATGATGAGGGTTTTCTTCAATTTCAAGTAAAAACTCTCATTGATCATTTTCTATGATACAGTCTACAACTTTTCTCTCTAAGGTTTCTACAGTATCTTGTGGTGTATCAATTCCTTGACCAAGATAATGTTTGGCAACACTTTGTATTATGGGAATATCATATTTCTTCGCAAACTCAAAATCCCTCTCATCATGAGCAGGTACTGCCATCACCACTCCAGTCCCATAATTTGCCAAAACATAGTCTCAGATATAAATTGGAACTGCTTGTCCATTGAAGGGGTTGATCGCATAAGCTCCGGTAAATTGACCGGTTTTTTCTTTTTGTAATTCTGTCCTTTCTAGCTGAGTTTTATGCTTTGCTTGATCTTTGTATTTTGCTACTGCTGTTTGATACTCAGAAGTAGTAATCTGATCTACTAAAGGATGCTCTGGTGCCATCACCACAAAAGTCATCCCAAAGACAGTGTCAAGTCTGGTAGTATACACTTCAAAAGATTCTTCATGATCTTTTATCTTCATTTTGAACTGTGATCCTTGAGACTTTCCAATCCAGTTTTTTTGTAGTTCTTTGACAGAATCATCTCGATCTAACTGATCCAAATCCTGAATCAATCTCTCCGCATATTTGGTAATTCTCAGTACCCATTGTCTCATTGGCTTTTGTTCTACTTCAGAGCCACATCTCTCGCATGATCCATCTTCTAGATCTTCATTGGCCAATCCCGTCTGACAGCTAGGACATCGATTGATCGGTTTATAATCCAAATAAGCCAATCTCTCTGCATCTAAAATTTCTTGGATTTCTGAGTCAGATTTTCCTTCTTTTTTGAGCTGAGCTTCTAAATCTGAGAGAGGTTTCGCCTTTTGTGCCTCTAGATCATAGTAATGAGTATAGAGTTGGAGAAAAATCCACTGAGTCCAGCGATAATAGTCAGGATCTGCAGTAGAAAAACTCCTATCCCAGTCATAGCTAAATCCCATATTCTGTAGCTGCTGGATAAAGGTTTCAATATTTTGTTTGGCTACTACTTGAGGTTTCATTTTATGATCAATAGCATATTGCTCTGTCCCCAGTCCAAAAGTATCAAATCCCATCGGATGAAGGACATTGAACCCTTGGAGCATTTTTTTCCTTGCAATGGTATCAGATGCAACATATCCCTTGGGATGTCAGACATGGAGTCCCGCTCCACTAGGATAAGGAAACATATCCAAAATATAGTATTTTGGTTTATCTCCTCCTTCATGAGTTTGATAAATATTTTCAGCTTTCCACTTTGCTTGCCATTTTTCAGCAAGAGATTTTAAATCGATCATCCCAAAAAAATATCAAATAAATACTGACGATGAAGTTTAATATTTAAGCAGAGAAAAACAAGCTATTTTTATTTTTTTTGATCCATCAAATAATTCAAATAATTAAGAATAAAGTAAAATCCCCATCTGAAAAAACTGGGATTTAAAAGAGAAATATTAAGTTTTTTACAAAATAAAATCTGAACAAGTTTTGATTTTCGTGGTGATGACTACAGGATCTTCTAGCATAAAAAGTATGTCTGAAACACTCTATCCCTAAGATATAACAGAACTACAGCAGAATACTAAAAATATGATAAAGAATACCCATCAAGAGAACTTGCTCAGCTTTTTATCTTTCTCGGATCTTATAATTCTCGATTTCTAAAATTCTCTCTATCATAATCTCTTGGACAAAATATTGGTCATGGGAGACGACGAGCAAAGCCCCTTCATAGTCTATCAACACTCTCTCAATCACTTCTCTCGTATCGATATCCAGATGGTTGGTTGGTTCATCTAAAATGAGCAAATCATAGCTATATCCTGAAATTTCTGCAAATCTGAGACGGACTTTTTGTCCATAACTGAGGGTGGAAACTTTTTGTTCTCGAATATTTTCTCCTAGCCCGAAGCCACTGAGAATAGTTTTTGCTCTGCTCTGGTCACGATAGATACCCTCTACTTTACTAAGGAACTCTTGGAGAACGGAGAGATTCCCGTTGAGATTGAGTTGATACTGGTCGATATAACAGATTTTTATGCCATTTCCAATCGTAACTTTTGGATCACTATTCTTTGAAAACTGAGAAACAATATCACGCAACAGCGTAGTTTTTCCAGTTCCGTTTGCTCATTGAAGCAATACTCTCTCTTTCCCAAACATTTCTAGTTGCATTTCTTTGATGAGGAGCTGTTCGCCAATCATAATATCTTTTTTCTGGTAACGAAAAATCCTTTTGGAATTGTGTACTCCACCATCTAAGTAAAGTTTTGCTGAGGAAGTACGCAAGACTTCTTCGGGTGCAGGACCTCAAAACTCTCTAGTAAACTGGGATCTTTTTGCTTTAAGGAGTTTCCCAAAAGTCGGATTAGCATAATAAGAGGCTCTTTCTTGGATAGTACGCAACCATTCTTCCACTTTCTTTTTTCTTCTCTCATATCTGAGGAGTTCTTCTTGTTGCTTTTTTTTGTGGGCAGATTTGTCTTGTTTATAGGCTTCATAGGCGCCTCTCCAGTCTGCAGGATAGTAGCATAAGGTTCCAAATTCCATATCTACTACTCCGTCCGCAACTTCGTTGATCAGAGCTCTATCGTGGGAAATCATCAGAATTTTCCCAGGGAACTGTTTGATATATTGGATAAATCGTTCTCTGGTTTCCTGATCAATATGGTTGGTCGGTTCATCGAGGATAAGGATATCGTTTTCTTGGAGCAACATCTGTGCAAATAAAACTCTTCTCTGCTGTCCTCCACTGAGCTCAGTCAGTCTGCGCTTGAGAGAAATATCTGCAGGAAATCCAACTTCTTTGAGTGCTGCTTCGAGTTTGTAATCTTCTCGAGAACGCACGAAATTTTTGAGATAACCTTTGATCGTGACGGAAGAAGAGAAGGTGAGCTCTTGAGGAATATATCAGATTTTTGCATTGCTTTTAATGGTTCCTTGACTGGGACGAGTTTTCCCGGAAATTACTCTGGCAAGGGTCGTTTTCCCTACTCCATTGGGACCTGCAATGACGAGGATCTTTTCTGGAGGAAAATCAAAATTCAGATTCTCAAAAAGTGGGCTCATCACTTGATAAGCTTTGCTAATATTTTGGAGAGAAAGTCTAATCTGAGGATAGTCCATGCAGAGAAATAAGGTAAATCTAGATAATGCTAGTATAGTGTTTTCTTTGTATATTTGAAGGGAAACTCTTTTGATCAACCAAATGGTCTATAAATTAAGTATAAAGTAAAAGGAAAAATATATTTTTATTTAAAAGAAAGTCTTTGACTTTGGGGAGTAATACCATATAGATAATGAAGAAAAGAATCTTTTATTTGCTAACACATTTCCCATGCAAAAAAAATTACTACTACTCGGCTTCCTAGGAATCCTCAGTTTAAGTTATGGATGCAATAGAACTATAAATACCAATAAAACAGATCCAGATCCTGGAGAATTGGTTGCAAATATTCATGCTTGTCAGGATTTACTAACCTATCAACTGATCAGAGATCCTAGCACTTTGGAACTCACCAATCACTATGAACAAGTGATTGCAGAAAATGAAACCTGGATGGAGGGAGATGACTTGATTGGATATTATTTTTCTTTTGAAGATCAGGATCCAGAATATTTTACCCTTTCTCTGAGAGAAAAATATCCTAGTAGAGAAGTTGCTGTCCAGCATTATTTGGTAGATAAAGGAAAGGGAAGTATTTGCATCCAAGATTATCTCTCTGGAGAATGTGGTGAAGAGCTCAACATAGAAGATCCAGAATATGCAAGCTCTTTTGCAGCACTCTGTAGCTATGAGCAAACAAAGAATCAAAACCAGACTGAAGAAATCAGTCCCGAAAATACCATCACTAGCTTGATGCAGACTTTTGGACTACTAGAAAATGAAGTCATTCAAGGAAGCTTTGACTGGTATCTAGGAGCAAGTGATGAGCGAATCCAACTCTCTGGACCTCAAGTTGAACTTTGGGGAATTGCAAATCCAGGAGCTCTCCATGACCGATTTTGGTCCCAGGGATGGGTAGATGTACCGGAAAATAGTTACGCCGATATCAGCGAAGGAAGTGCAGGATATTCCAAAAATGGGGTAATCTGCTATCTGTATCAGTATTTAGATGAAAATTCTCTTGATCCTACAGCATTAGCTCAGTATCATGAACAAGGATGGATTGATAGTGAAAGTGTTCTTTACAACATGACAATTAGTTGTGCTTGGGATTCTTTTGAATAAGAACTGATAAATAACAAAATAACAAAATAATAAAAACAAAAAAATCTGATTTTTATTTTCTTATCCATTCAATGATGAAAAAAACAGGGATCTGGCTTGCAACCTTTTTGATTGCACTAACTTTGGGAGCTTGTAGTAGTAAAACAAAAACTCCAACAAATTGATGAATTCAATCGGAGATTGAAAAATCTATTTCAGAAAATGGAAATTTTGCAGATTTAGCATTTTTTGGAATGGGAGAAGATCCTTTTTGGACCCTGTGGTTAGAAGAAGGATGGCTGAGTTTTGGAGGAGCAGAAGACAATTGGGATGGAGTAGTACAGATAGAACAATTGGGAGACAATTTCTTGATGAGTGGAGAAGACGAACAAGGAAATGCTATTTTAGTCAGTATCGACAACGAGACACCTTGTTTGTTAGGAGAAGAAATCTATAATTATAATGTACTTCTTTCTTTAAGTGAAGGAACAAAATTTTATGGATGTGCAGAACGCAAAGCAATTTATGCTGATGGAGACAGATTTTTTAAATTAGGTAATGCAGGTTCTATTGATGAACTGATAAGTCAGTTAGGAGATAAGCATTGAATAGACTTTTCTGATGCTCTGAATTATCAAGTAAAAGAGGTCTATCTCTGATATGTATTTATCTCTATCAATTATGCAGAAGATTCACAACTACTGATTATTCATCACGAGTGAAATGGAAAATGGAGATCTGTAGGAATGCGAGAGGAACCATCCCCAGAAGACTGTCAAAATTTGAAAGACAAAGATCCTTACTTACTTGCTAGTCCCAATGCCGATATTTATTTTTATCAATGTTTAGAATAGTTTTTTATTTTTTTATCACTATCACACCATGAAAAAACCAACCACTTTACTGTTACTCTTGGGAGTAAGCCTAGTACTCAGTGCATGTAATAGTAACAAAATCACTCAGGACGATTGAGATGCTTATGCAGATATAAAAACTCTTGTACAAGAGTTAGCACCACTGATTGACCAAAGTCCAACAGAAATCTATCCCAACCAATTTGAGCGAATGATGGAAGGGTTTTTTAGTAGCTCCATGACAGGATATGCAGTAGAAAATCAGAATTTTCCTTCTGATCCTTTTGCTAGTGTGGTTCCTTATTTTCAAGATCGAGAAAGCGATGTCTACAATCTTCTCGATGATGTGACAGGATCTATCCTTGGATTTCAAAAAGAAGATATCTCTTGTTTGCTAGAATATCAGGCTAATGCGAGCTGGGAAGAAGTCATGGAATCCGAAAACTATCCAGGAGATTTTGATTTCTATGTCAAAATAAGTTGTGGAAGAAGCGTGGGAGATGCAAGTAGTGAGACTGAAGATGAAGTAATTTTTGGTGCTTATTGAATCAAAGGATTTGGAGTTGAACCTTTTTGGGGATTTTCTCTCTATGAACAAACCCTCTCCTTTTCTACTCCAGAATGAGAACGAGAATTTCCAGTAACAGTGTATGCTGTCTGATGAGACTTTACAATCCAAGGAGAAGAAATCTCTGGAGAACTTTCAGCGACTACTTGTAGAGATCAAAGTAAAGGAGATGACCATTATTTCATAGCAAATCTTCAAATTGATGGTGTTGACTATGAGTGATGTGCAGATTTTGAGGAATTTTATGCATTAGGAGATGATTTTTTTAAACTAGGAAATATCTGACCGCTCAGTGAATTGGTAGAAAAATTTACCTATGAGAGCAATTTGACCAATGCTGAACTGAATGAAAAAAACTATCGTGTGGGGGAGATTAGTCAATCTTATGTGTTGTTAGAAATGAACTATCCTGATCGAGATTCTGTACTCGTAATCAATCATGAGGGAAATGATCTCTGGTCAGTAGTGCGAGAATGACGAGAGATAGATTATGATAGTTGCCAAGAAATGATCTACAATCATGCTGATGCTTTGGAGTTACGAGTATTTCAAGATTGTCTAGATCCTAATTTAGCAGCAGGGTAAATTTTATTTTAATATAATTTTTTATCAAGATGTCACAATCACTAACTTTTGAGATGGGATTTATCCTTTATGACAAGATCGAAGAGAATAATTCTCCTCTCTATAAACCCAGTTTTTGGCAAGATCAGGATGAATTTTATATGGCAAAAATCGGAGAAGTAAGCACCCATCTCGATGAAATCATCCGTTATTATGAAAGTTTGATCGAGCAACTCACAGCAGAAGGAGAAAAGAGAATCAGAGAAGAGATCTGGATTCGTCCAGGGATTTTTTTCCAAGATGAAGTGCTGTTTGCTTTTCCTCGATACGATAAATTTAGCGATGCCCAGAGATTTTGAGCTAGTTTGTTGGAGAGTGAGGATCCTTTTGTATTTTTTGATGCGGATCAGGGACGAGTATTTCAAATTGTCCAAGATGCAGAGTATTTCTATTTTATAGAAAGTGCAGATGAAACATTAGATCTAGAATTGGCTGATTTTTTGGAAAAATTTTCTCAGACAGATCAATACATTATTATCGAACCAGATCCTGAAGACCCAGAATGGGTACTCAATACCCGAGCAAAGGTCAAAAAATCTGATTTTATCTCTGAGATGGATCAAAAACTTTCTCTGACCCAAGAAATCATTGAACAGCTAACTGAACATTTTGGAATAGATTATTGGAGTAATTATGAAAACAATCATTAGTAATTTATTTTAATTTTTAAAGCAATTTCAATAAATAAATACAAAAAACTTACTCTTCTTCACTCCAATGATATGCATGGAGATTTTTTTGAAGAGAGTCAAAATGAGGCATTAGTTGGTTGAGTTTCTCTTTTGTCTGGATATATCCAAAAATGCAGAAAAACAGAAAAAAACTGTATTTATACCATCTCTGGAGATATGCTTCAGGGTTCTGTCATCGATACAGAATTTAAAGGAATTTCTACCATGGATATTATGAATATCCTGTCTCCTGATGTAGTGACATTATGAAATCATGAGATTGATTATGGACTTGCTCATCTCCTTTTTCTAGAAAAAATTGCAACTTTCCCAATCATTAATGCCAATTTATATATCAGACCAAGTAGGACAAGACTTTTTAGGCCCTACTATATCAAAGAAATCGATGGGATGAAAATCCTCTTTATAGGAATTGTTACCGAAGAAGTATTGTCCAAAGTAGCTACTGAGGATTTGATTTCCACTTTTGTGAGTGTAGAAGAAGCTGCCAGAGAAGTGGAAAAAATATGTAATGCTTATAGATCTGTGGATATTGATTTTACCGTTCTCCTCACTCATATTGGATATGAAAATGACCTCATTCTCGCTAAACTATTGAAACCAGAACTTGGAGTAGATCTGATTTTAGGAGGGCATTCTCATACGCTTTTGGAGCAACCTACCCAGGTCAACGACATTTTGATAGCTCAAGTAGGGGTAGGAACCAACCAAATTGGAAGATTCGACATCACTCTTGATACCAATGAAAACAATATTGTAGATTTTACCCGAGAGGTGATTCCGATAGATGATAGTCACTGTCCTAGAGATAAAAATATTGAGAAAATTTTATATAACTACAAAGATCAAACAGATCAAAAATACAACAAAATTCTGACTAAAATGCAAAAAGATCTCACTCATCCTAGTAGGACAACAGAAACAGAGGTAGGTAACCTTTTTGCAGATATTTTAAAAGAACAGCTAGGTCTGGATATGATGCTCCTTGGTACCGGTTCACTGAGAAAAGAAAAAATGGAAAGCATCATTACACTAGCAGAACTCAAAGAAATGTATCCCTATGGGGGAGAAATTTATCTCTTACACATGACTGGAGCCGAACTGACACAGATGATTCAGAATATTTTTAGGATTAGATTTACAGAAAATGGAGAAGAATTTTATGCTCGAAGCAAAGGGATCTCTATCAGCTATGAAAATAAAAAAGTCACAAAAATCAGCTTTTATCATCAAGATTTAGATCCAGAAAAAACCTATACGGTAGGAATTCAAAAATTTCATTTTGAAAATGCTTGAGTAAATTTAAACATCGATCCATCTCAACTCAAAAGTGAAAAAAAACCTAAAGTGATTTGTAGCAATGATTTTGATCTTTTAGAAGAGTATTTTATGAACAACAAAGATATCAATGCTGAAATTGAAGGAAGAATTATTTTTATAGAGTAATTTTTTTATTAAGACATCATTAAAGGCATATATTAAAGGAAATAGGCAGCTAAAACAGCACTAAATAGCAGAATAGAACCACCTTATATACTGTTTTTTTATCCATATAAAATAAAGTTTGTAAAAATCCTGACAAGATTTAGAAAAAATCCTAATATAAAAAGAGTTTGTAGATAAAACCAAACCCACAAACCCCTTTTCAGTAAAATTATTACAATAATTTATTGAGGATCTTTCTCTGAAGGATTCTCTCAGCTTTTTTCTAAACTATTTTTTTTCTTTAATTTAACTACAGCTATAGCAGATCCAATACCTACAATCAATAATCAGACACCCACTAATGGTCTCACCACAATCCATGCCAATGCAATCGTCAAAAATCCAATCACTAAAGTCAGTACCAAAGCCATCAAAGAAGTTCCCATTCCTAAAATATTAGCCAAAGGAGGAATGATTTTTGCCAGTGTTTCAATGATCTCAAAAATCATAGAAAATGCAATAAACATCAAAACTAGTCCCAGGATTCTCAAAATCCAAGTCATCATTTTATTACTTGCATGAGCATTTGCAAACATCGTATCCTGACTCACTTGTCATTGTTCTAGGAGAGCAATTTTTTTACCATTAGAAGTAGTATAACTAGTTAAACTTTCTCCTTTTTGCTGACCTACTACACTAACCATCCCAGCTTTAACTGTAGAAAAAGTGATTCTGAGATCTCCAACTGCTGGAGCTTGAGGGTCTTTTCCGATATAAATCATATTTTTGAGTACATGAAATCTTGGTTGATTTTTGGCATTAGGATCATTTTCTGTTTCAACAATAGCTGCAGATTCTGATGCTCAGAGTTCAGAGTCTAATAAAAGTTCTTCTGAGTCAGAAATATTTTCACTATCATCTTGTATCTCCTCTCACTCTACTACCGTATCGCTAGTTGCAATATTTTGAATCGTTGCAAGATTGAGATATTTTTCTGGAATCACTACCTCTTGTCCAACCAAAGAAATTTTCTGATAGTTTGATAATTGTCCTACAAAACTCTCTGAAAGGGTAAAATCTCCAAGCAAGATCGGACTTTTTGACCACTTTTCACTCTCATATTCCCGGTAAACAGGATTACTATGTCCTACTTCCTGATAAAATCAACTGGAATCAATCTCACGATCTGTCCAGATTTTTTTGTATTCATAAGTAGTTTCTTGAGTTTCAGATCCACCCCAATTATCTTTAGTTTCTGTAGTAGAATCCTCTTCTCGCTGATACATTTCTACCATTCTTTCAAGTTTAAGATCTGCTGTCTGGATGCCAAATTCAGTATCAGATAAGATTTCCTCTGGAGAATGGGTATTTCCATTGAGATAAACTAATTGATTATCATATTGAATATCCACAGGAGCATTTGCTATTTCTACAACAAGTTTACTCCCTTCATTGAGGGCTGCTTTTTCTTTGACAAAATTATTTTCATTCCAAGCCAAGAGGACAATACTTCCAATCAATAATAAAATTCCCGTAAAAATTTTTTTAAAACTATTTCCTACACGATTTCCATAGGAAGTCCTAGAACTAACGGTAAATTTTTCTGCCATAATCAAGGGGGTAAAAAAATAAAAGAAAACTTTCTCCTTGAGTATTATTACTTTGTCCTCCAAAAGCAAGCTTTTTTGTAACAAAACGATCATTCAGGTGAAAGATACCAACAAATTTTAAACAGAGATAAAAAAAAGAAGCCCAAAAGCTCCTTTCAAAAATTAAAATACAAGTCTGATTAGTCTTTTTTTCTAATCATCCAAGGGTAATGTTTTTTTACTGTTTTTTCAATATCTCTAGGTTTAATATATCCAAACTCTGTGATAATTCCTCTGACAAATTTTGGAGGAATTTGATCGAAAGCCAAATTGATAAATTTGAGCCCTTCTGGTGCATCTTCCCAGACTTCTTTTGACTTTCTTTTTTCGATTTCAATAGTATCATTGATGTCTATTTTGAGGAGATTTCCAGCTACATAAAGTGGAACATTTGCATATAAAGCAGAAAGTCCTAGACTATAACTTCCCACTTTATTGATAATACTTCCATCCAATTTGATTGCATCACAGCCGATAATCGCACAATCAATCATTTCTCCAGGAGCTACTCCCTCATTTACAATATAAGGAACGGAAGAATCTGTCACCATTGTAGTAGGAATACCTGCTTCTATAAGAGCTTTTGAAGTTTTTCTTCACTGAAAAAGTGGTCTGGTCTCTGTATTATAAATTTTAAATTTGAGTCCTTTTGTTTTGTGAAGTTTGATAGTTTTTACTACAGAACTACTATGACAATGTGTCAAAACATTATCTCCCTCATGAATCAATCCTAATCCATTTAAAATAGCTCTCTCAGCAGTTTCATTGATCATATCCAGATATCTTTGTGCAAGTTTAATAGTTTGTTTGACTTTTTCTACTACTTCAGATTTTGGATGTTGCTCAAGCTCATATTCGATAAAATGCATTCCATTAAAAAGCATCGGTTCAGTGGGTCTAGCATTGATCAATAGATCCATTGCTTCCCTGAGAAAATTATCAAATTCTTTGAGATTTTTAAAATTTTGCTGAGGTAAATCTTGGATTAAAATATCAAAAGCAGCTCTAGCAATATTTGTTGCTCACTGGATTTTGATTGTTTTGATGTCTTTTGCAATTTGTTTAATTACTGAAATATCACTCATGATTAAAAAGTAGGATAAAAAATAAAATTATTTTCTCTCTTATTATACTCAAAAAGA
>CAYIZS010000008.1:0-18777 GCA_964367985.1 uncultured Candidatus Peribacteria bacterium | reverse complement strand
GCTTTGGAAGAAATCAAAGATACCAAGTATGGTCAAAAACTTAACTTTTTTGCAGATAAAAAAAATGCAAAATACATTTACTGGAAATCTCTCCCAATGCTTCAGCTCTATTTGACGAGATTTGGGAACATCAAACCTAGAAACTATACTAGTAATTCTGTAGCTACTCAAAAAAAGCTCAGACAAGAAATTATTAGAGCAAGGACTCTAGGAATGTTGAATTTTATCAGTAGATAATCTAAAGGAATTATTTTGTTCCTTATTGTTTTATTTTTTTAGTAATGCTTTTTCATGGCGAGTAAACTAAGGAGAGTTAGAAAATATCATTGGAGAAAGAGACTGACTACTCACGGATTTAGAAAAAGAATGGAAACTTGGACTGGTCAAAGAGTTTTGGCAAGGAGAAGAGCAAAGGGGAGAAAAAGATTGACTCCTCAGAGAGCAAAATAGTTTTTTGTCTCTCAGCTTTTTTTGTGTATCAAAAACTGCCTTTCAGGTTTGGCTTAAAAGATCTTATCAAAGCAAAATAAAGAGTTTATTAGTGTTGCTCGAGGAGTTGGATAAAATGTATGTTGTTCTTTGTTTCCTTTTCTCATCAATATCAAACTCATATTCTAGTTGCTGATAGTCATCCTATCAGTCGCTAGCACCCTACTCATACTTCTTATTTTGTTTACTTTCTATATTATTATACCCTATGGTAAATACAAAAAAAACTCCCGCAGGAAAGACTACGAGTACTTCAAAGTCTTCTTTTTCTGATAAGGAGAAAAAAACAACTAGTGTCAAAAAAACTAGTAAATCATCTGCTACAAAAGCAGCCACTACTGCTACTTCCAAAGCTTCTAACCTTACAAAAGCTCCAAAGGCTACTCCCAAGGTAGCTAGCAAAGCTTCAATCCTAGCTCCTCAGACTCAGGATTTTTTCAAAGATTATTACAAAGAGGGAGACAGAATCTTTTTGACGGCTCCAAGGTCTTATGGGAAATTACCTGATCTTCTAGAACTCCAAAGGAGGGGATATGAGGATTTTATTTCTCTCTATCTGCCAAGGCTTTTTTCAGATATCGACAATATTTGGGATATTGCTGGAGAGAAAATGTATATCACCATCTCTGATATCAAAGTAGGAGAACCGATGGATTCTTATGAAACTTGTAAAAAAAAGGAACTCACTTATGGTGGGATTATCACCGCTAAAATTAAATTGGTAGAAAAAGTCGAAGATGAAAAGACCAAAAAAGTTTCAGAAAAAGTACATTTCCAAAAAAAAGCGAATGTAGGAATTTTGCCTTTGATGACTCCGTCAGCTTCTTATATTATCAATGGAGTGGAAAGGGTAATTATTTCTCAGATTATTAGATCTTATGGTATCTTTTATTCTAAAAAAGATTTCCGATATTCTTTCAAACTGATTCCAGAAAATGGACCTTGGTTAGAAGTAGATGTAGAAAAAAACTGAAATGTGGTAGCGAGGATCAATAAATCCAGAAAATTTTCTATCACTTCACTCTTGAGAGTTTTCGGACTGGAAACAGATGAAAGTATTAGAGAACTTTTCAAGGATATTTTTGATGAAGAGGATGCAAATCTGATCGATATTACTCTCAAAAAAGATACGACTACTGATGCTTTATCAGCAGCAGAACATATCTATGGTAAACTAAGACCGGGAGAGCTAATTGATCCTCAGAGTGCATTAGATTATGTTAAAGGACAGTTCCTCAATCCAAATAGAATCTATGTAGGAAATATTGCTAGGAGAAAAATCAATGCAAAACTCAATCTCAAAAAAGCACTTAAAACTGATGCTGCAAATGTTTTTGATGGAGAGGATTTGGTAGAAGCTATCAAATATTTGATCAATCTCTGTAATCAAAAAAAAGGATTTTATGTAGATGATCCTGATCATTTGGCAAACAAAAGAGTGAGAACGATGGGAGAGATTCTCTATTCTCATTTACAGCCAATTATGAGGAGATTTGTAAAAAGTGTAAAAGGTAAACTCAGTATCCTCAATCTAGAAAATCCTATCAAAATCACTGATTTGGTAAATTTCAAAATGTTGGACAATTCGATCAAATCCTTCTTTGCAACTTCTCAGCTTTCTCAGTTTTTGGATCAGGTAAACCCACTTGCTGAGATAGAACACAAAAGAAGAATCACTGCTCTCGGCCCTGGAGGTCTCAAAAGAGAGACAGCAAAAATTGATGTGAGAGATGTGCATCCTTCACATTATGGAAGAATTTGTCCGATTGAGACTCCAGAGTGACAAAATATTGGACTTGTAATCTACCAATCTCTCTATAGTAGGATCAATGATGAAGGATTTTTGGAGACTCCTGCATTAAAAATCTTGCGTGAAGTAGAAGCAAAAAAAGAAAGTCTGATCTGAAGAATCGTACATCGTAATATTCCAGATTTAGATGCTAAAGGAAATCCTAAAAAAAATATCTTGGCTAAAGAAAATGAATATATTTCCGAACCTATTGCAGCAGCAATAGAAAAGGTTTATGCTAAATATAAAAAACCTATTGCAGTAAAGCCTTATTTTACTGGAGAGGTAGAATATATTTCTCCTGAAATGGATGAAAAAGTAGTAATTGGAGATGCAACGACTCCGATTGATTCACACAATAATATCTTGTCTGCTAGAGTAGCAGCGAGGCATTTCAACGATATGGAAGTTTTTCATGTCAATGATGTGACTCATATGGATGTAAATCTTTCTCAGATTTTTTCTCCAAATACTTCATTGATTCCTTTTGTGGATCATAATGATGCGGTGCGTGCTTCGGTAGCTACCAACCAGCAAAGACAAGCACTTCCTTTGCTCAAAAACGATGCTCCATTAGTTGGAACAGGTCTAGAAAAATCTGTAGTAGCGATGACTCATGCGGTGATTAAAGCAGAAGGAAAAGGAGAGGTAGTCTATGTAGATGCAGGAATGGTAAAAGTAAAATATAGCGATGGTATCAAACAATACCCCCTTGCAAACTTTTTGAGGTCCAACCAAAAGACTTCAATTACTCAGGTTCCTTATGTTGCTTTAGGACAAAAGGTAGAAAAAGGAGATATTTTGGCAGAAGGACCTTGTGCTGTAGATGGAGAAATGGCTCTCGGTAAAACCTTGAGAGTAGCTTTTATGCCATGGAAAGGATACAATTATGAAGATGCAATCGTGCTCTCAGAGAGAATTGTCAAAGAAGATGAACTCACTTCTATCACGATAGAAGAACATGAAATTGAAGTAGCTGAGACTAAACTCGGCCCTGAAGAAACGACCAATGACATCCCAGGAGTAGCAATGACAAAACTCAATAATTTGGATGAGGATGGAATTATTAGAATTGGATCTTTGGTAAAGTGAGGAGACCTTTTGATCGGTAAAATTACTCCAAAAGGAGAAGGGGAGCTCACTCCAGAAGAAAAACTGATCCAAGCAATTTTTGGAGATAAATCAAAAAATGTAAAAGATACTTCACTTTATCTTCCTTCTGGAAGCGAAGGAAAAGTCGTTGATGTGGTGATCCTTGATTCCAAAAAAGGAGACAATCTGATGGCAGGAGTGAGGAAAAAAATTAAAGTTTATGTTGCTTCTACCAGAAAAATTGAAGTAGGAGACAAACTTGCTGGAAAACACGGGAACAAGGGAATTGTAGCAGTAGTTGTTCCAGAAGAAGATATGCCTTATTCAGAGGATGGGAAACCAGTAGATATTGTTCTCAATTCTTTGGGGGTAATTTCTCGTATGAATCTTGGTCAGCTTTTTGAATCTCAATTGGGATTGATTGCACATGAATTAGGAGTGAAATTTGCTGTGCCAACTTTTAGTGAATTTGGAGTAAATGAGCTCGTAGACCTCGCAGAGAAAGTTGGGCTCAAGGACAAATTGAGTGTGACTTTGTATGATGGAGAGACTGGTGAAGCTTATGATGAAAAAGTAACCGTTGGATATATGCATCTTTTGAAACTCGTACATATGGTAGAGGACAAAATCCATGCCAGATCTGTTGGACCTTACTCTTTGATTACTCAGCAACCGCTAGGAGGAAAGGTGAGAAAAGGAGGACAGAGATTTGGAGAGATGGAGGTATGGGCACTAGAAGCATATTCTGCAGTCTATACTCTACAAGAAATGCTGACTGTAAAATCTGATGATGTGATCGGTAGAAATAAACTCTATGAAGCAATTATCAAATCACAAAAACCAAAAATCTGATGATTACCAGAATCTTTTCACCTTTTGACCTATCTTTTCAAAGGATTGTCTCAAAATATCGTAGCTTTGACTGCAGATGAAATGGAACAAGTCTACGAAGAGAGAATGGAAAAAATCAAAGCACTAGGACTTTCTGGTATTATGATGTCTACTAATGAAGTAGAGATCGAAGAAGTATTGGATACTGAAGTGCAGGACAAGGGAGAAATTATGGGTTCTGTGATTGAGGATCTAGAAGATTTCTGACAGATGGATTAGTTTTTTTGTACTTGGCAAAAACTTTAATTTTACTTTATATAAAAGGCTAGTGATGGATAAAACAAAATTTGATGGACTGATGGTGACCCTGGCTTCAGTAGATGAAATCAATAATCGATCTCATGGAGTAGTGGATAATCCTGATACCGTAAACTATAGGACAGGAAAACCCAAACAAGGCGGACTTTTCTGTGAAGCGATTTTTGGTCCTGTGAAAAACTTTGAATGTAGCTGTGGTAAATACAAGGGACTCAGATATAAAGGAATTGTTTGTGAGAGATGTGGAGTAGAAGTTGCAAGCTCTAGGCAAAGGAGAGTGAGGATGTGACATGTTGAATTGGCTTCTCCTGTGGTGCATGCGTGGTATAAAAATAGTCCTTCGGGAGGAATACATCAATTACTCCAACTCTCATCCAATGAAATAGATAAAATTTTGGCTTATGTGAAATATGTGGTAATAAAGGATGTTGATGAAGCTACCAAAGAAAAACTCAAAGAAAGACTAGAAAAAGATTATCAATCAAGTCTCAAAGAGCTCGAAGAACTTTACAAAGAAGAATTAGCATCCCATAGTGAAAAGAAAAAGCAAAGTGATATCACCAAATTGTACGAAGAAAACAAACTTTCACTAGAATCAGAATTTAGTAGGATCAAATCAATCCTTTCTGATCTGAGATTTTCTTCTACGATTTTGGAGTCAGATTATAGAAATATTTTCTCCAACTTTCCAGAAATTCCTCTTTCTGCTGGACCTGAAGGGGTACTTAAAATGCTACAAAATATTGATGTAGAAAAAGAGATCAAAGAAAAAGTGAGAGAATATCCTAGTATCAAATCTGCTGATCAAAGGAAAAAAAGTATGAATCTGATCAAACTTTTGATCAATCTCTATGTTTCAGGAGTGAGACCAGAAAATATGATCGTGAGAAAATTACCAGTAATCCCACCTGATTTGAGACCAGTGGTACAACTAGATGGAGGAAGATTTGCTTCTTCTGATGTGAACCTTTTCTACAGGAGGGTATTGATGAGAAATATCAGACTCAAAAAAATGATCCAAGTAGGGATGCCAGATGTGGTAAAGAAAAATGAAATCAGGCTTCTTCAAGAATCAGTAAATAATCTCCTCGTAGGAGAGAAAAATTCTACAGGAAGAGGAGGAGCTGGAGTAAAAGTATTCAAATCACTTTCTGATATGCTTTCTGGAAAAGAAGGAGTCTTTAGAAAAAATCTCCTTGGAAAGAGAGTGGATTATTCTGGTAGATCAATTATTACGGTAGGACCAGATCTCAAACTCGATGAATGTGGATTGCCTATTGATATTGCGGTAAAGATGTTTACTCCCTTTATCATTGGGAAATTGATCGACAAAAAGATCGCTTATACTCCCAAACAAGCAGAAAAGCTGATTAGAGAAGAGGATCCGATCGCGTTGAGATTTCTAGAAGAGGTGATCAAAGATAAATATGTGTTGCTCAATCGTGCTCCAACACTCCATAGACTTTCTATTGAGGCGTTCAAGATCAAATTGATGCCAGGAAAGACAATCAGAATTCATCCTCTGGTTTGTCCAGCATTTAATGCGGACTTTGATGGGGATCAGATGGCGGTACATCTTCCAATTTCTGATGAAGCACAGAGAGAAGCCAAAGAGCTCATCGCTTCTGATAAAAATATTATCAAACCAGGTTCTGGAGAACCGACCATTACCCATTCACAAGATATGGTACTGGGGATCTATTTCTTGACAGACTTTTTTGACAAGAGATATCCAGACTACAATACAGAAGCAGAACGAAAAGAAAAAATCTTTCCTGTAGCGAGATTTGCTAGTGTCAAAGAAGTATTGGATGCTTATGGAAATAAACAACTTCAGCTCAAGGACAAAATCATCGTCCTAGATCAGGGAAATATCATAGAAACCACTACCGGTAGAGTGATTTTCAATTCATCTTTACCAGAAAAACATCCTTTCCTCAATCAAAAGATGGGAAATAGGGATCTCAAAAAACTTTTGAGTCAGATTTTTGATGAATATGATATGGAGACTACGGTAAAGGTTGCTGATGCGATCAAAGACCTTGGATTTAAATATTCTACGATAGCAGCGACTTCTATCAATGTTTTGGATATGAAGATTCCAAAAGAAAAAGAAGCAATCCTCAAATCTGGGGATCTCAAAAACAATGAAGTATTGAAATTTTACTACAAAGGATTTTTATCAGAAAAAGAAAAACATAGACTGGTAGTAGAAATCTGGACCAATGTCAAAAAAGAAGTAGAAAATAATCTCAAACCAATTATCGGACCAGGAAACAATCTCTATACGATGATTGACTCTGGAGCGAGAGGGTCACAGACTCACCTTACTCAGATTTGTGGAATGAAGGGACTGGTTGTAAATCCTCAGGGAGAAATTATTGAACTACCGATCAAAACAAGTTTTGTGGAAGGATTGAAACCGATTGAATACTTTATTTCTGCCCATGCGGGAAGAAAGGGTAAAGCTGATACCGCTTTGAGGACAGCAGAATCTGGATATTTGACGAGAAAACTCTGTGATGCTTCTCAGGAAGCGATCGTGAGGACTGATGATTGTGGTACTACAGAATATATTGCTTATTCCAAAGAAGAGGCAGAGATCAAAGGAGAAAAATTTGCAAATCTCATCTATGGAAGGACAGCAGCAGAAGATATCGTAGATGAAAAAGGGATTGTTTTGGTCAAGGCAGGAGAGATGATCAGCAAAGCGATGGTTGGAGTGATCGTTGCTTCTGAGGAAATCTCTAGAGTACCTGTGAGAAGTCCTTTGACTTGTTATTCTAGTAGAGGAGTATGTCAAAAATGTTATGGAATGGATCTCTCTACCAGAGAAGAAATCGCAATTGGAGTACCAGTTGGAGTGATTGCGGCTCAATCTATTGGAGAGCCATCTACTCAGCTGACACTCGATACTTTCCATGCAGGAGGAGTTGCGGGAGGAGAAGATATGGCTACAGGTATTGATAGGGTAAAACAACTTTTTGAGGTGAGAGTACCCAAAAATCCTGCTGGAATCGCACCTTTTGATGGGACTTTGGATTTTGAAGAGACTCCTGAGGGAGGTAGATTTGGTAGACTCAAGATCATCTCAGAGATGCAAAAAAGATCCTATCTCCTCAAAGATGGCTATATTTTGACGGTAAAAGAAGGAGATTTGGTAGAAAAGGGGGCTGTCTATGCTTCCAAAGGAACGAGCAAGCTCAAAACCAAAGAAGCTGGAACCGTACTTGAAACGCATTCAGATTATATTATTTTGGGAGTACAAGAGGTGTATAGCAAATCGCTTGTGGGACTTTCTCCGAGAAAGACTAAAGTCTGAGAAAAAGTATACAAGGGAGAAATCCTGACTACAGGAGCACTCAATATCATGGAATACAAAAAGATTGTTGGAGATCTCCAAGCACAGAGATACATCATCTCAGAATCCAAAAAAGTGTATGCTTCTCAGGGACAAGATCTCAATGACAAGCATATCGAGGTGGTAGTAAAGCAACTCTTCTCAAAAGTCTTTATCGAAGATGGAGGAGATTCTGCATTTATCCCTGGTACTTATATCAAATACGAGGACTTTGTTTTGGAAAATAATAGACTCGTTTCAGAAAACAAAACTCCAGCCAAAGGACAGAGGATGGCACTTGGATTGACGACGATTGCCAAAGAGACTGACTCATGGATGTCAGCTGCATCATTTCAGGAGACGATCAGAGTGATGGTGGGAGCTTCTCTGAGAGGGGCGATCGATGATCTTTCTGATCTCAAGGCAAATGTGATCATTGGTAGATTACTTCCAGTGGGGCAAAATTATAGAAATATGCACGGATTCTAATTGATTATTTTTAGTGAACGAAAATATAAAAGATCCTCCTGGTTTGGGGGATTTTTTTGATCTTGAAAAAGTTCTTGAGACTCATATATTGAAAGAGCTTAGATCGACTTATAAAGATTGTCAAAAATGACTATATTTTTGTATGGTTAAACGAAGAAAAAAGATGACCTGTGTTCTCAACCAGGTTTGTCTTTCATTCGTTTGACTGTACAATCTTTGGTCGGTCTAAGCAGCCCGAGAGCATAGGTTGTCTTTTTTTTAATAAAAAAAGATGGTCTATTCACTTTTAGTTGCTTAGACTTTCTAATTATGATTAAATCACTCATTGAAGAATTACCAAAGATCGTCAGAGATGGAAAAAGAGAAGTAGAAAAAATTATGGAAGCTATCGCGGATGGGACGAGGATAAAACTTCAAACCAATGAACTTGTGATCCCCAGTCGTGATAGCAATTATCAAGGACTTTTTGCTGAGCTCAAAAAAAGATACAATCCAGATACACGGCACAATCGTCTGATCTATGGAGACAATCTCCTCACGATGCAAGCACTCCTTGTAGGAGATGAAGCCAATAATCTCCCCAGTATGAGAGGCAAGATTGATCTCATCTATATTGATCCTCCATTCGATAGTAAGGCAGACTATAGGACGAAGATTACTCTTCCATGAGGTGGACTAGAGCAGAAACCAACCGTGATCGAGCAGACAGCATATTCTGATATGCGAAAAGATGGAACCGTGAGCTATCTCAGATATATGTATCCTAGATTGGCTCTGATGAGAGAATTGCTCTCTGAAAATGGCTCAATCTATGTACATATTGATCGGCATGTAGGACATTATGTAAAGATATTACTTGATGAAATTTTTGGAAAAGAAAATTTTTTGAATGAAGTAGTTCGGTCTTATGAATGACCGCAATCTCCAAGTCCTATTAAGTTTGCATCAAAACACGATGTAATACTTAGATATGCGAAATGATTTAATAATATTTTTGCTGGAGAATTGTATAAATATGATAAAGAGCCATTATCATCAAAATATAAAATTGACGAGAATTGAAGATATTTCTATACTATACCAAAGGGTGATTATACTAATGATAGTATTGAAAGATTAAAATCTGAATGAAAAATATTTATAAATTCTAAATGAACTGTTAGAATTAAGCAATTTTTAGAAATTAGTGATGATTGAAAATATTTATTAAAGAGAAAAAAAATTAGTGATGTGTGGGATGATATTACATCTTTATGATTAGCAGCACAAAGTAGCGAAAACTTAAACTATTGAACCCAAAAACCAGAAAAATTATTGGAAAGAATTGTTAATGCAAGCTGTCCAGAATGATGAATCGTTGCAGACTTCTTCTGATGATCTGGGACGACTGCTGCTGTTGCAGAGAAACTTGGGAGAAAATGGATCACTTCGGATATCGGTAAACCATCCTGTATGGTGATGAGAAAAAGATTTATCGATAATGAAGTACAACCGTATCTCTATCAATCCATCGGAGATTATACTAAAGAAACCTATAGCTCTGCTAATATCACTAAATCTGTAGGAGATCTCAGTCAGATTATCCTTGGGTTATACGGTGCGATAAGCTTCTGACCAGAACAACCAAAAAATATCTGATATGTGAAAGAGTGAAGAGTACTCGTCTATGTCGATAGTCCAAATAAACTCACAGGGATACAGACGATCCGTAAAGCATTGGAGATGAAATGAGGAGTAGAATGATGATGGAAAAAACTTGTCGTGCTAGGATGGAACTTTACTTCTACTCTTGCCCATGATCTAGTAACTTTGTGAGAAGATAAAAAGCTCCTGGAAGTATTGGTGATCCCACCAAATTTATTTGATTATCTAAAATCCAAGAAAACTTTGGATGATTTGGTGAAAAATAAAAAAATTACTTTCTCATCACTACAATATCTCAGTATTCATACTCCAATCAGAGAAACTCTTTCTGATACTCAAGAGCAGATCACCATTGAACTCAAAAATTATGTCCTGCTTAGTCCGGAAGCATTACCACTTGATAAAGATGCAAAAGACAAACTCAATGATTTGGTAGCAAATGATCCACTTTCATTGATAGAGTATCGAAGTATCGATCCTGACTATGATGGAGTTACCTTCCGTAGTGTATGGCAAGATTACAGATGAAATGATGATGGAGACAGCGATCCTCTCCATTGTATGAGCAAAGCTGTACTCACCTTAGACCAAAAAACCTGACCAAGAAAAATTATGATAAAAGCTGTTGATGTTTTTGGACGAGAAAGCGAAGTGGTAGTGAGTATTTAATATCATAATGTTATTATTTTTTGTTTTTTTATTCTTCTAGTTTGATTTTGGCATGGCTTATACTCATCACCCTTTAGCATCACAAATTACTTCACAGGTCAATGCTCTCCGAGAGAGTGGAGAACTTTTGGAACTTGTGACTCCTACGACAGCAGAACTTCTCAGATATTGGTTTGATGAGGCTTATATGGATATGAGAGGGACTCTCAATTTTCACGAAGGTCAGAAACAAGCAATTCTGAATACAATTTATTGTCATGAGGTATTGAAAGTAGAGAATGTCTCAGATATGTACAATAAAGTAAATAGTACACTGGATCTGGAAGAAGGTATCATCGAAGAGATTATGGATACCAAGAGATATAGTTTTCCCAGATATTGTATGAAGATGGCAACAGGAACTGGGAAAACATGGGTATTAAATGCTCTCCTAATTTGGCAGTTACTCAATGCCCATGAAGGAAATAGTTGATTTACCAAAAATTTTATGATTGTTGCTCCATGATTGATCGTGTATGATAGATTATTGGATTCATTGATGGGGAAAACTGATGAGTATGGAAAGAGAAATTTTGAAACATCAGATTATTATAAATTTTCTGAATTATTTATCCCATGACAATACAAAGAGCAAATTTTTGCTTTTGTGCAGAATAATACCGTAGCCAAAGAAGATATCGGCAGAAAAGTCGTAGGGAATGGACAGATATTAGTGACCAATTGGCATGCTTTGAGTCCAGAAAGTGAAGAAGAAGTCATAGAATATGATGCTTATCAAAATCCTGAACATATTGTTCAAAATATTCTCCCTGCAAAACCATGAATATCTGCAGGAAACTCATTAGAAACTTTGGATAGAAAATATCTCAAATGATGAATTTTGGAGTATTGTAAACAAATACCTGATTTAGTAGTATTTAATGATGAAGCTCACCACTTGTGAGAAAACATTACTACATCAGCCAAAGAGGAAGATAAAAAACGACAACAAGCAATCAACGAAATCAGTATTTGAAAAAAATATTTTACTCAAATTGATTTTTCTGCTACACCATATATTGAAAAATCCTCAGGCAAGAAAAGTGGTAAAAAATATTTTCCTCATATTATTACAGACTTTACTATTCAAGAGGCGATTCATCAATGATTGGTCAAATCGCTCACACTTGATGAAAGAAAATCAATCGCATCACTCAAAGATGAAGACTTGGATTTTAATGTAGAAAGAGATGAACAGAGAAATATCATTTGATTGAGTAATGGGCAGAAGGTTATGATCATGGCTGGATTGAAGAAATTATCTATTTTAGAAGAACAATTCTCTTCAGTACCGACAGAGAGTCCCAAATATCCCAAAATGCTGATTATGTGTGAAGATACCAAGGTTGTACCTTATGTAGAAAGATTTCTGATAGAAGCAGGATATGGTGAAGAAGAATATGAATCTATTCACTCCAATAAAAAAGGTGAAATATCCAAAGAAGCATGGGATGAAATAAAGTATAAAGTTTTTTCTATTGATAAACATCAAAATCCAAAGATTATCATCTCGGTATTGATGTTGAGAGAGTGATTTGATGTAAATAATATCTGTGTGATTGTTCCACTCAGAAGTGCAACTTCATCTGTTTTGCTTGAACAAACGATCGGAAGATGATTGCGTTTGATGCGAAGAGAATATCCAGATATGAGAATGGAAAACCTTCATCGTTTACATAAAAAACAAGAGCCAGCGAATTATATGGATATTCTGACGATCATTGAACATCCAAGATTCAAAAATTTCTATGATTCATTACTAGAGGAATGATTGATGTCTGTAGATACAGCTTCAGATGATGAGGTAAGAAAAAAAGCACTATGAGATTTGATTTCTGTGTGATTGAAAGATGATTATAAAGCTTATGATCTTTATCTGCCTTATATTATCTCTGATGTGGAAGAAACCTTGAAACAACCAGAATACACATTGGAAAAATTACAACCAATTACTGGTGATTTTGCTCGATGGAAATCCAAAGCAGGGTCAAAAGAGTCTTTTCGTGGAACTGATGTATTGAGCCAAACAAAATATGGAGATTATGATGTAGAATTTGGTATTATGTCTGCGAAAAACTATAATGACTATATATCAAAATTAGTGAATAGAATAGCTAATCATACCAATTATGATACTCAAGGATTGAATATAAAATGATTCTGAAAACAGGGAGAATCTCACTATCCCATGATGGGAATAAATTTGCATTTACTGACAGATGTGGTTGTAAACTATATAGAAAATAAACTTTTTAATCAGCATATTGATTATTTTGAAAATGCTAATTGGAGGGTTCTGATGATCAAAGAAGTGGCAGAATACATCATCAAACAAGTAAATAATATGCTAATCTGAGAACAGCAAACAGAAATTATTTGAGTTGCTGAAAGTCATCCATTGTATATGAGTGAAATTGATCAACTTACTATCAGAGAAAATTTTGCTTTACCAGTACAAAAATGTATTTACGAGCAGTTACAATATCCCTCAAATAAAGGAGAAACCGAAAAAGATTTTATGCTCTTTCTGGATAGTGATAGTTTGGTGCAAGCATTTTGTAAAATTTACGAGCAAAAACATCTCTTCTTCAAATTTAGATATATTAGAGAAGATGGGATTCCAGCGAATTATTTCCCTGATTTTATCCTAAAAACTGCCGAGAAAATTTATGTAGTAGAAATCAAAGCGAAAAAAGACTTGTCTAATGAGAATGTGCTTAGAAAGAAAAAAAGTGCTATAGCATATATTAAGCGTATCAATTCTTTACAGGAAGAGCAAAGAGATCATAGAGAACGAGAATATATTATATTGAGCGATACACAATTTTATCAGTTAAAAGCTAATGGAGCAACTCTTATAGAAATGATGGATGCTACAAAATTGGTAGATATGTGATTAGAATCTGGAAGATTATTTGAATAATTCTCCTGAAATTTTTTCAATAATCTCTTAAATTCCTTCTTCCTTTTGGAGAAAATATTGAAAAACTTCCAAGGTTGCACGAGCATCACTCATCGCTCTATGGGCTTGAGAATTTTCTATCCCTAGATATTCACAGACCGTCATCAGCTTTTTATTTGGCAAGCTAGAGAGATATCTCCTTGCTAACTTCATCGTGCAGATCGTCTCATTATTGAGATATTCTTGGAAACTGAGATAGTGATAGTGATTGAGAAATCTGAAATCAAAACTCACATTGTGTCCTACGATGATATCTCCTTGTAAAAAATCCTGAAATAAGGGCATGACTTCCTGGATAAAGGGAGCATCTGCCACCATCGCATTCGTGATTCCAGTCAGTCTGGTAATCCCTGCGGAGATGGTTCTCTGGGGATTGATCAGGGTATGAAAACTATCTAAAACCTGATTCCCGTCAAATTTGATCGCAGCGATTTCCGTGATGGCTGATTGGTGAGGGTGGAGGCCTGTGGTTTCAAGATCGAGTACAATATAGTTTGTTGTTTGATTTTTTTGATACATTTTTTTATGAGAAAAATAGAGGGTGGATGAAAATATTATTCCAAGAGCTGAGATAGTCTTTGATAGATTTCTGGGCCTTCAAATCCTGCTTGCTGATATTGATAATCTTCCAATAAGCTAGAGAGCTGATCGTAGCTAGGGCTGAGTGCAGTAAAAGAGCTTTTGCCATCCAAATACTCTGCTATCAAGAGTTTTGCAGACTGAGGAGTCTGATCTGAGATCAGTATCAGATTTTTTGATTGTTTGAGGGAGTGCTGGATTTTTTCTTGGATTTGTTCTTTTTCAAAAATATCTACGACCAAAATATCCCGATTTTTTTCTTCTTCCTCAGCTAAAGTTTGGACGCTAACTGCCTGAGCAAAGAGTTCTCCGCTAAAGAGGATGGTTGCTTGAGCTCTCGCTTGTTCTTTGAGAGGGAGGAGGTAGTGATTACCTACGAGTTTTTGCTCGATAAATCCGATTTCTTCCATCTCATCGCTCTCATTCCATTGGTATTTATTGAGTGCAAGGTAGTTGTTGGAGAGTCTGAGATATTTTTGTTTCCTATCTTTTTTGAGCGCATAGACAAAAGCTTCTTCATCAGAAGGGAAAAAGAGGAGAGGAGTCAGATTATTTCCCTTTAAAATAGAGAGATCTTCGAGTTCTGGAGCATGTTTTTTACCAAAACTTCCAATCCCAGTAAAGCAATTGATAAAGGTATAATTTTCCAATTCTTTCAAAAGAGGAATCCACTGTTCCACACCCAGATGAGCAGTCATGATCAGAATTTCTCCTTGCTGATTTTTTAGTTCCTCTAGTATTTTTTCAAAAGAGGTTGAGCTACTAAGCTGGAGATGTCTGATATTTCAAGATTCTTGTTTTTCTCGTTCAATAGGAAAATCTGAGACGAAAATTTTCTTGTTGGAATTTAGTTCACTGAGATAATGGATAATTCATCCTTTTGCGATGACTTGAGAGAGATTGATCATAGTAGTGTATGAGAGTAGAGTAGATAAATGAGATTTTTTTAGAGATCATACGTGATGAGGTATTGTGCTAGAGATTTGAATATTTTCCCAGAAGTCCATCCTCACCATTGGTTGGTTCTAGGACGACGAGTCCAGATGACAATGACATATTTAGGATCATCAACATCAATAATTCCAGAAAAAGTTGCATTGGTCCATCACTCACCTCATTGATATCTACCTTTATAAGAAATCTGAGCGGTCCCACTTTTCCCTCCTAGAGCATAACCAGAAATACTGGCATTGTTTGCAATCTCTGGATTTTCTGACAATACATCCAAGAGTGCATTTCTGATCACACTAGAGCTTTCTGGTTTAAACACTTGTCTGGTGACTTGTTGTGGGATTTTTTCTTGCGATTCATTTCCTTTTTTCTTTTCTATGATTTTATTGATGATGGTAGGTTGGATATAGTATCCTCCATTTACTACTGCAGCATAACCAGCAGCAAGCTGAATCTGAGTGGTGGTCAATCCTTGGCCAAAAGAGTTATTCAAAAATCTGGTAAAGGAGACGATATTTACATCATCTACAAATCAGGCTTTTTCTCCTGCCAATTGAATATCACTAAGTTGTCCAAATCCTAATTTATCCAAATAATTGAAAAAAGCATATTTCCCTACTTTTTGGACAATTCTCACCATTCCTACATTACACGAATAGACAAATGCTCTCAGGAAACTATTATTTCAGATGCAGATTTTCTCAGCATTACTAATTGTTCTTTCTCCTACTTTTACAAATCCTTCGTCCTGATAGGTTTCACTCATACTGATTTCATCAGAATCTACTCCTATTGCCATAGTAAATGCCTTGAAGGTACTTCCTGGCTCAAAAGGAGAGCTAATATTTTTATCTACAAAAACCTGAGATCCATAGATATTTTTGGCGATATATTTTTTGATTTCGCTATCTTCTCTCTCTGCGCTCGTGAGTAGGAGATATTCTCCTCCAGAAAACTGATAGAGAGGTACATCAACATAAGAAGGATTATCTAGTATATAAGATTCTTCTAGTCCTAGAGGTTTAAGGGTATAGGCTTCATTGTAATCATTGGGATCAAAATTGGGTACTCCGACAGAAGCTTTGATCGAGCCATTTTTTACATCCATGACCAAAATATTGAGATGATCCGCTTTAAAAATATTTAAATATTCATGAGCTAGTTTTTCAGCTTCTCTCTGCAGTCCAATATCGATGGTCAGATAGATGTCATCTCCATCAATAGGATCTGAGATTTCAAATTCATTAGCTCCTACATTTCCCATCCAAGAAGAAGTTCTTCCTTTGATTTCTCAAGCTACTCCTTTGAGACTATTATTAAAATATTCTTCGATCCCATAATAAGCAATCCCTTTGCTATCTACATATCCCAAAATATTGGACATAAAACTTCCATAAGGATAGTATCTAGTGATATAGGATTCTAAAATCACTCCATAGAGGAGAGGAGTCCTCACAGGTCTGTCTTTAGTTTTTTCTGAGAGGTCAAATTGGTATTCTTGTTTGAGGTCTTTGATCTTTTGTGCGAGAGAAGGGTTGAGTCCAGAGACCAATTTGATATATCTCCATTCTTGGACACTAAAAAGTTTATCAAAACTTTTTCCGATAGGATATCCTCGTTTTTGCAATAAAGTTTTGATCCTCTCAGCAGCAACCTTTTCATTCCCAACTCTTCTGGGCCAGATATAAACATAATTATCTTTTTCTATGCTAATATAAGGAAGTCTGAGCTCTGCGAGCTCTTGCAAAAAAAGTGGTTCAGTAAAGTATCCCAGATAGTTTGTTTCTTTTTCTCCGATTTTTATTTTATTATCGAGTTTCTGAGTGATGAGGTTGATGGATTGTTCTCTGCTAAAGTTTTCTACAATCTCATGATATTTTTGATCAAATCAGCTAAAATCAAAGCTATCGTATTCTGGAGAGTATTCTCCACTTCCATAGTAAAAAAAGTCTGGTTTTTTAGGTAAAAGTTCTACTCCTGCAAAAAGTTCAGTATTTCTCACACATTCAGCTTTGCTGACTTCTTTCATTCCGTTGAGTTGGCAGAGATGCTCATAAATTACAGGTGCTATAACTTCGATCAAGCGTCCTTTCATCGAAATATTGCCAGGATAATCTCAGATTTCTTTGGGATCAAGTGCGAGATCATAAAGCGGGATATTTTCTGTTAGTTGAATGGGATGTCCTCCCTTATCGAGTACAAAAATATTTCCTCTTTCTGCTTGGAGAGAAGATTCTTTATAGTGTTGATTGCTTAGTTTTTCATTGTACTTTTGATGTTTGATCACTTGAATATCAAAAAGTCTGATCAGTACTATGAGAAATAGGAGAGAAAAAAAGTAGATCAATCCGAGTTCTTTTCTTTGAGAAATCTTTTTTACTAGAGGGATTTCTTTTACAAAAAAATGGATCTGAGACCAAATTCAGCCTTTGGGAGTATTTTTTGAGAAATAATTACGAGGAGTAAAAGAATTCATTTATTTGCTATAAAAGGTTTTGGTATTAAAAGTCGTTTGGAGGCTATAGCTAAAACCAGAAATATTTCCAGCTAGTTTATTTCCCCAAAGATGCGGAGTGAGACTGGTAGAAAGTGATAGTTTGATATAAGGATTGATCTGAGAATTTTCGTCTGCTCGAGCATATTCTGGTTTTTGGATAGGAAGAATTTTGATATTTCGTTCGTCGATAGAGATGTTATCGTTCAATAAATTTGCTCGTCCATCATCATTATTAGCAGGCAAATGGTATCATGAATAGAGTGTGGTATTTACAGCATCTCCTTTGCAGACAAATCCTTCTGCATAATCACAAGCCCAAGTATCGATTTTACCATCAAAAATTCCATGTGCATCCTCATTATTAAAATCAAAATCATGATGACTTCCTGCATCAAACCCTCTGAGTTTAAGTATCTGAAGGGTAAATTGATCGCCTGTTGTATTTCAACCGGTTCTCACTTCTACAAACTTTCTCCTAATCAGAATCCTTTTGGTTTCATCGCTAGAGATGAGATAGAGTTCTTCGATGTTATCAGGATCTCCTATAGCGACTGGACCAGTTCAGAGGTCTCTATCATCTGAATCTCCAACCTCAGAAAATCCAATCAATCATGGGATATAGCTATTATCCGTATCTATCCCTACATTCCAAAAATTTTGTTGATATTGACCATAAGATTGCATCCCTTTTTGATTTCCTTCTTTGCAGACTTCTAAATTTCTTACATAACTACTCGCATCTGAACAAAAATAAATTTTATTGATGTTATTATTTCACAAAATATCTCGATTATTTCTATTTCCATAATGAGTCATATCCTCACAATGTCCTGTTCATAGACCAACATTTCGAGAAAATGAGGCATTATTTCCTCCCACACATCCAACTTGTCTTCTGTTGAAATATTCTTCATAGTCAATGTCATAACCCTGGATAATCAGATTCAATTTTTCTATTACTCCATTGGTTTGTTCGATGAGAGTCATCTTTGCATCATTTTGATTTTTGATTCTCGGCATCGTTGTCAGGATGGTGAAAAGGATGGTCATGATCAAACTAGCGATGATGATCACCAAAAGCAACTCTA
>CAYIZS010000007.1:0-19261 GCA_964367985.1 uncultured Candidatus Peribacteria bacterium | reverse complement strand
AGTCAGATTTTGGCTGATTTTGCTGGGACATAGAGCCCACAGTGTGCCAAAAGTACAATCAAAGCAGACTGTCTCAAATAAGTGGATTTTCCTCCCATATTTGGACCTGTGATGATGTGGATGAGGCCATGATCCAAGGTTTTGGAAGCTTTTCCAATCTGGAGACTATTGGGGATAAAAGGTTCATCATTGGGTAAAAATGCCTCAATCACGATATGACGCCCTGCCTGAATTTCAATTGCTCCTGATTCAACAATCTCTGGAGCAACTAGATTTTTTTCCTGAGCAAAAAGCGCATGTGCAGTAAAAACATCTAGCCAAGCAAGCTTTTCTGCTAATTGGTCTAAAGCTGGAACGACTTTTTGGATCGACTCTGCTAAGTCTTGTAAGATCTGGATTTCCCTATTTTTGAGCTGTCATTTGGCATCTAAAATTTTTTCTTGCAAAACATCCAGATAAGGGCTCGTGTATCTTTGATTGGATTTCAAGGTTTGCCTACGAACAAAAGACCATTTTTCTGCTAAAGTAGGATCTGCAGGATCTAGAGGATGAGTTTTGAGAAACTGATCAAAAAGCTGAGCATCTTTGCTGGTCAATTCTAGGAAATATCCTTGATTGATGATATATTTGAGTTTGATATTGTTGATCCCTGTTTTTTGGACCAATTGCTGCTGATAGGCAAATAATTCATCATCACTATGATAAGCGAGCTTTCTCAGACGATCAATTTCCTCATCATAGCCATCCGCAATAAAATTATCATCTCCCAAAAGTTCGATGTCAGATTTGAGTGCTTGTTGGAGTAAGTCATACAAGGAAGTAAGTGCTGTCAGCGATTGAGGATCTAAAGCAATTCTTTTGAGCTCAGAGAGAAAAACCTGATCCTCTTGAGCAAAAATCATCTCCAAAACAGCTCTCAGCTTTTGGAAAGGAGGGTATCTCCCATTTTTGTAGAGAATCAAACTCACCAATCTCGGCAAATCATGGAAAGATGCAAATGCCTGATGCATCGCTCTGGTAGGATCAAACTGCTGATAATAAGAGATCTGAGCCAACCTCCATTCTAATTCAGATTTTTTATTGAGTGGATTTTTTAAAATTTCTGCAAAAAGTCTGGATCCTCCTGCGGTTTTGGTGGTATTCATAATCCCAAAAACACTATATTTTTTGTTGGATTCATAAGTAGAAAGGAATAATTCTAGATTTTTGATACTCACTTCATCCAATAACACTGCTCCCTCTGTAGAGTGGAGGGAAATTTTTGCGATATTGGTAATTTTTTGCTGCTGAGTATGCTGGATATAGGCCAAAAGCAAGGACAAAACTTCGATCCTCCCCTCCTGCAATGCTTGCCCAAAACTACTCAAATGCTGGACCTGACAAACCGTTTTGAGAAAATGCTCAGGATCTTGAGGTACTCCATACACCGAAACCAAACAATCCAAATACTGCTGAATCGGAGAGATAAATTCTTCTTTGAAAGGGATATCGGTATCTACGATGATTTCTTTGGGAGCAAGCTGGAGGATAAATTTTTGCAATTTCCCTAAATCCTGAAAACTTTTGGTAAAATAGTTTCCTAATCCAAAATCTCCCCAAGCAATATGATACCCAACTCCAGTATTTTTATTTTGGAGGCTAATCGCCAAGATATAATGAGAATATTTTTGCTGCTCTGAGAGATAAGTCCCTGGAGTGATAATGGTTTTGACCTCTCTCTGAACGATTTTTCCTGGCACAGGATCAGAAGTCTGCTCTGCGATAGCAACTTTGTAACCCTTTGCAATGAGTTTGGGAATATACTTTTCAATACTATGGTGAGGGATTCCCGCCATCGGAATCGGATCTTCAGAATTTTTATTTTTGGAAGTAATCACAAGATCTAGTACCGTAGCACAAATCTTTGCATCCTCAAAAAAGACCTCATAAAAATCTCCAATACGAAAAAAAAGAATCGCATCTGGATTTTGTTGTTTCATATTCATGTACTGCTTCATCGCAGGAGTCAGATTGGCTAGTTTCATGGGGGAAAAAGAACTGAAAAGTCTGATAGTAGCTTAATGGTCTCGCTTTTTTTTGCAAGGAAAAATATAATCTTTGCTCCCCATTGTCTCCAGTCCTATCACTGTGAGCGAAGGCAGGCAGTCCAAATCTCCCCCTGCCCCCTCTTTATCAAGAGGGGGTATTTACTAACAAGCTGTCATTCCGAGCGAAGTCGAGAAATCACGAAAAGTAGAAATTTCATATATGTTCTAAAGAATTTTCTGAGTTGGGATGAGAATACAAATCTACAAAAGTAGAAATTTCATATATGTTCTAAAGACTATGAACTTATACAAGTTAGAGTCAATCTACAAAAGTAGAAATTTCATATATGTTCTAAAGTCCCCAATAGTTATGCAAACCTTAAAACCATCTACAAAAGTAGAAATTTCATATATGTTCTAAAGCCAAGAGTATATGCACAGCATCAGGCAATCTACAAAAGTAGAAATTTCATATATGTTCTAAAGCTGAGCATCGGAGGAGAGTTTAAGTACATCTACAAAAGTAGAAATTTCATATATGTTCTAAAGGTCTCTAACAAGACTATCTCAAGATTATCTACAAAAGTAGAAATTTCATATATGTTCTAAAGTTTGACTATTACTTATCCGACTTATTTATCTACAAAAGTAGAAATTTCATATATGTTCTAAAGACTATGAACTTATACAAGTTAGAGTCAATCTACAAAAGTAGAAATTTCATATATGTTCTAAAGTCCCCAATAGTTATGCAAACCTTAAAACCATCTACAAAAGTAGAAATTTCATATATGTTCTAAAGCCAAGAGTATATGCACAGCATCAGGCAATCTACAAAAGTAGAAATTTCATATATGTTCTAAAGCTGAGCATCGGAGGAGAGTTTAAGTACATCTACAAAAGTAGAAATTTCATATATGTTCTAAAGGTCTCTAACAAGACTATCTCAAGATTATCTACAAAAGTAGAAATTTCATATATGTTCTAAAGTTTGACTATTACTTATCCGACTTATTTATCTACAAAAGTAGAAATTTCATATATGTTCTAAAGTATGTGGCTAATGGTGAATGATTACCTAATCTACAAAAGTAGAAATTTCATATATGTTCTAAAGTAATATATTTCAGAATTCAATTTTCTGTCAAAACCTTGAAACCTTTCTCTTTTAAGAGATCTTTTCATTTATCATCTTTACCTGCAGTTTGTTTAAAAATTTCACTTGTAGTGATATATAGATTGGCAATATTTCATCCCATTCTTTTCTCTTCTCCTTCAATTTCTTTTTTCTTCAGATCATAGCGATCTGCTTTTTTATCAAGTTCTTGTAACTCTTGTTTTAATTGAAGATATGTAGAGAAATTAATTTGTTTTGCATCATCACTTTCCAAGCTTTGAGTAATAAATTCTTCATGAATTTTGTCAAATACTGGTTTCAAAATTTGATATGCATCTTCAATATCTTGATCTTTCAAAAAAGTTTGTAAACTTTCATCATATTCTAAATTCTCTCTCATTTTATTGAGTGTCTCTCACACTGGCTTCAACTCAAATCTCAATGTCTTACTCAAACTGTACTTGTTCGTAAACTCAGAAAAAACATTTTTCTCCATCCTTTTAAAATAAAAAAAATAAAGATTTTTTCTACTTATAACAAATTTCCCCTTTTCTGCAAGGTCAAAAAAAAGACAAAAAAAGACTAGCTTCCAAGAGTCTCATAAAATTTAAACTAATTTTTGGAGGTATCGAAAATAATGCTGAGTATCCTAGAAATAGGATTTTACGAGGCATAAACAGAACTTATTTATTTATAATTCAATTATTAACTTGATAGATGGCGAGAATCTAGAAAAACTACTAGCAAGAGACTGAACTTTTAACAATATGCTATAGTTGAACTTATTAGTATTTTGTTTTATTAAAGATCTTAATCTAAGACAACTATTTTTTATACTTTGAGTCTGATAAATAGTATATTTATAAAAAAACCTGAGCTTACCGAACCAACGATATCACAGGTTTATATTTTTTTACACAAGTGAGACAATGTTTTTATGATTTGGGAGGGGTGGGATTCGAACCCACGACCTTATCCTTAAGAGGGATCTGCTCTACCGACTAAGCTACACTCCCGTCCACATTTACAGATCAATACTAGAGATTTGAGAGTAAATTGCAATTGAAAATCCAGCAAAAATACCTACACTCAGAGCAACTCTTTATTTTGTTTGTACGATGCTCGATTTTTCAAAGCTCAAACTCCTTGCAAGACACAAAAAAAATCTGGACCATTATCTCCATCGTAGAGACTGTTTTTTGATAGGAGGAGCCGTGAGAGATTTGATCCTCGGAGTAGAACAAAATCCTCAAGATATCGATGCAACGATTGCTGGAAATCCTACTACGATTTATGCTCAGATTGATGATCCAGAATTAGATCATTTTATCACAGAAAAATTTGGGACTATCACCCTCCTCCCTACTCAAGGGAAATTTAAAGGTATCAACTATGAAATCACTCCTCTCAGGACAGAAACTCAATACGATGATTTTCGCCATCCCAAAGAAATAACTTGGAGTGAAGATCTGCTTTTGGATGCAAAGAGAAGAGATTTTAGTATCAATACCATCTACTATAGTTACCAAGAACTCAAAAAACCTCAATATCCAAAAAGCCAAGAAATAAAAAATGAAGAAGGTTTGCTCAAGATACTGACTCAACAAGGATTTATCTATCTGAGTAATACAGCTACCCTCATCATCCAAAATCACAACTATATTCAGCAGATTTTTCCTAAAGGACAAATTGATCTGGATATGCTCTATTATTTTCTCGATATCCAACAGATAGAATATCTCTGGGAAACACATTCCAAGAACAAGTCTACAAGCAAAAGTAAAGCATCAAATCAAAAAATCCAGATTCAAATACTGATCGATCCTTTTGAAGGAATCCAGGATCTTTCCAGGAAAAAAATTAGAGCAGTAGGAGATCCTCTCGATAGGTTTGAAGAAGATGCGCTCAGAGTACTGAGAGCGATTAGGATTCCTGTGGTACTCAACCATCAGCTCCTCTCTCAAAAGAACAAAAAAGAAAAAATTCTGACTTTTGATTTTGATAATGATACCTGGAAAGCGATCAAGCTCAAAGCAAGGAACCTTGAACATATCGCCAAAGAGAGAATCAAAGAAGAACTTTTCAAAATCTTTCGCAAAGGGAGTCCTTTTAATGCTATTGCACTCCTAGATGAGGCAGAGATCCTTCCAATCATTTTCCCAGCATTGGAAGCAACCAAGAAAATCGACCAACCAATCAGATACCATCCTTTTGACATCTATGCACATACCTTACTGACACTCTATCATCTAGAACAACTCAACTCAGATCCTCTAGCAAGATTTGCGATGCTCTATCATGATGTAGGGAAAGTCGGACAATATCAAGCTTATGGAGAAAATCTCAGCAAAGAAGAAATCAGAGCAATCCTAGCAGGTCCACTCAATCACAGATTTAGTTCTGCAGAACTTGCAAAGAGAGACTTTGCTACACTGGGAATGAGCAAAAAAGAAATTGAAACCATTCAACGATATATCAGAGAACACCACACTCCTGGAGAAATTCTCCTCGGAGATCCCAACAATTGGAACAAAAAAGTCAGAAAACTTTTGTCAGAAGTAGGATTTGAAAAAGTAGATACCCTTTTTGATATCAATATCGCTGATAGGATGGGAATGTTTAATCCTCTCCAAAACAGCAGCGACCTCTCAGATTCCTATGAGCTCAAAAAGATTCTCAGAATTTTACAACAAGAAGAAGGGCAATTTACCACCAAAGATCTCGCTATCGATGGAAACCAGCTGATCCAACATTTCCAAATCAAACCCGGAAAAATCGTTGGAGACTTGCTTACTTTGGCGCTAGAATGGGTTTTGGGAGATATCAAAAAAAGAAATAATCCAGAACAAATTTTTGCCAATCTCGCCAATCATCTCAAAAATAAATCAAGAAATCAACAAATTTCTGATCAGATACCAAATGAATCAGACATAGAAGTCCAATAACCCAGAGGACAATACAGAAGATTCAAAATCCTTGAAAAAAAGAGTGAAAACGCTATACTAACATCAATTAAAGAATTATTTATTTCTTTCCTCTCAAAAAGAAGGTGTTCTCCCAAATCAAAGACCAACTCGCTCAGCAAATCAATCTAGACAAAAAAGTCTGAGTATTTTTTTCTGCATTTGATGCTAATGGACAACTTTTGATGTCCAACGGAGTGATCAAAACTGATAGAACCTTGGAAAAAATCCTAGAAACCTTTTACCAAGGACTGATCCAAAAACAGGAATCTCAGATCAAAAATATCGTCTTTGATATCGTCAAAGATCTCAAACTCCAAAATGATCCGAATGTTTTGGCAAGCATCCCTATGCAACAGTACGGGATTTTTCTCGTAGAAAATGAAGGTCAAAATAGTGGAGTCCTCCTGCCCAATACCAAAGGTGCAGAGAAAATCCAAGATGCACTCTTGTTGATCAAGAAAAAATATAATCTTAAAAGTCAGGTTTCTGTCTATATTTTTACTACCCAAAGAATTAGTATCAATTTCTAATGCAAAAGTATGGCGGATATCGGATCACAGCTCCAAATGGGAATCCTGGGATTGCTAGTCTGAGTGAATATCGTCCAAAATCTGATCCCAATGCACCGATTCCACTGCGAGTACCTGAACTGAAATCAGGAAGTTTGTCAGATCTCAAAATCTGAGATCAACCCGTCTTTGCAGAATACAATCCACAGGGAAAGCTGCAATTTTTTTACGGACTAAAAGAGCATCTCCTCCTAAAACAAGGAAAAACTCAAATTGCAATCATCGACAATCATAATCATGCCCTCTATCATCGATATCGTGCCTATCTGGATGGTATGTTTTCCAAAGGGATCCATCTCGTTCATCTGGACCAACATAGCGATGCTCGTAGCAATCCACATCAAATCTGAGCAGAAAGTCTGACTGCTATCGAAACTTTTTGTAATGAACAATGCCAAGTGGGAAATTTTATCGCTCCTGCAATCCAGTCAGGTTTGATCGGTTCGGTAGAAAATATCCTCAGCGAGTACCAGTTGCTCAATTTTAAACCAAGAGAGTCTGAGTATCTTTTGGATATTGACTGTGATTTTTGGGATCCCAGGATGGGCATCGAGCAAGTGCAGAAAGTACTAAAGATCACCAGAGAGCTGATCAAAGGAGCGAGATTTGTAACAATTGCAACTTCTCCCTATTTCCTAGATCAGCAGTTGGCAATAGAGATGATTCAGGATTTATTGTTTTAGAAAACTACTCACAAGAAGATACCATTGAATAATGGCATTAAAATAATCATAAAAATTAGTCTTTTTCTATTGACATTAACTTTTTTTCTTATATATTATGCATAAAAGAAAAATAAATATAAATTAAAAAAAATAGAAAGGAAAAAAATTATGAAAAATTTGGTAAATATTATGTTGAGTTTGATAGTAGCTCTGTTGGTAGTTTCTTGCGATAACAAGCCAACTAAAACTATCGTTGGAGAAGATGGAAAGACTTATGAAGTTATAAATGATTCATCTCCTCAACTTATGCAAGATCTTGGTAATGGAGTGCAAGATTTTGGTAATGGAGTGCAAGATTTTGGTAATGGAGTGTATTATTTTACTTATAATCAAGTGAAATTTGCTCAAGCCTTATCAGAGTTTATAGGGCAACATCCTGAATTGAAGTTTGTAAGTGCAACGGGGAATGGTACTGGTAGCAGTGCTGGTGGTTATGAATGGGGGCGTGATAAAGGATATTTCGTTGTATTTGAAAAAAGAGAAACTCCATAAATATTCTCAAAAAAATGATAAAAAGCTGACTTGAAATACAGGTTAGCTTTTTTCTATGAGGGAAATTTCTCTTTGGTTTCCGTTCAGTTTTTTGATTACTATCTTTAGTATATTTCACAAATTGAGTTGCTCAATTCGTTTTGGTCATTCGATAAGAAGTCTTTTATTGAAAAAATCTTAAACCTAAAATTACTGATAGATCAAAACTCTCTGATCTAGAGGACTAAATTCCTTTTCTCCTGGCTCAGCAACGGGATTTCCAAATGGCATCTGTGCGATCAATTTCCAGTCAGGATTGATATTTCGTGTCTCTGCAACTTTTTCATCAATCAGAGGATTGTAGTGCTGAAGTGAAACACCGAGTCCTGCATCTTCAAGCATCGTCCAAATAGCAAATTGATGCATCCCTGAAGTCTGTTGAGATCGAGGCTGAAAATTTTCCTTGTAAGAAGCAAAATTTTCTTCTAGATAATGGATAACGGATTGATCTTCGTAAAAAAGTAAGGTTCCATATCCTGCTGCAAATCCATTCAATCTCGTTTCTATCTCAGGAAAGCGTTCAGCTCCAACTTTGTCTAGCAATACTTCTTTGGCAATATCCCAGAGTTTTTGGTGTTCTGTTCCGAGTAAGATTACTACTCTGGTTGTCTGCGAGTTAAAAGCAGAAGGAACATGTTTTACTGCAGTTTCTACGATCTCTTGGATCTCCTCTGGAGAAAGTATTACTTGGTCATTGATTGCATAGTAGCTGCGACGATGTTGAAGTGCTTCTTTAAAAGATCTTTGCATTATGGTGATAATAAACAACTAAAAAAAATAAGTATAAGAATCAGATCTCCTTCTGCAAGGAAATCTAATTTTGAGTAAGAATCAATCAATAATCAAAAAACAACACTTTAAGACAGGTTTTTCTTAGATGACATTTTTCTCATAATCCACTTCCAGATTTCACTGACTAGCAACGGGAAGATTCCCATGCCAATCACAATCAGAAAATCCCTCACACTCAACATCTGCAAATGAAATAGCTCTTGGACAAATGGAATACTAATCAAAAGCACTTGGAGTAAAAGCCCAACAATCAAAGCTCACAAAAGATAGAGATTGCTCGTCCATCCAATAGTGAAAATACTTTTTTTGGAATGACGCAATGCAAAAGCATAAAAAAGCTGAGCAGAAACCAGCACGAGAAATGCCATCGTCCTTGCATAACTCAAAACTTCGCTTGGGACATCAGATGCCAGGGGATGGTAGCCATGCTCATAATATCCCCAGAAAAATGCTAATAGGGTAATTCCTCCGATCAACACTCCTCCAAAAATATCTTTGAAAATAGTTTTCTGAGAAAAAAAGGATTTTTTATTGTCTCTAGGAGCTTTTTTCATAATTTCTGGATCATCAGAATCCAATCCTAATGCGATTGCTGGCAGAGAATCAGTGATCAAATTGATCCACAAAAGCTGAGTTGCACTCAAAGGAGCCGCCCATCCAGAAAGGATTGCAACCAAAACTGTGACAATTTCTCCCAAATTACAAGAAAGAAGAAAATTGATAGATTTTTTGATATTATTATAGATATTTCTCCCAGCAGCTACAGCTTCCACAATCGTAGAAAAATGATCATCAGCCAGAATAATTTCTGCTGCTCATTTAGCCACATCAGTACCAGAAACTCCCATCGCAATGCCCACATTTGCTGCATTGAGCGAAGGAGCATCATTGACTCCATCTCCCGTCATCGCCACCACAGCAGAATGCGCCTGCAAAGCTTGGACAATCCTCACCTTATGCTGAGGAGAAACACGAGCAAAAACTTGATACTGATAAACCTGTTTAAAAAGTTCTTCATCTGAAAGCTGGTCTAGCATTTTTCCAGTCAAAACCTGTTCAGGATTTTGGAGGATTCAGAGTTTTTTGGCGATCGCAAAAGCAGTATTAGGATGATCTCCAGTAATCATAATCGTCTGAATCCCTGCTTCTGCAGCTAACTGAATCGCGGTTTTCGCTTCTTCTCTAGGAGGATCGATCATTCCTACCATCCCCACAAAAGTCAGATCAGATTCCATTTCTTCGATTGAAATCAAAGTATCACTTTGCTTGTAAGCCAATCCTAGCACACGCAAGGCTTGATGGGAAAGTTGCTCCATCTGAGCGAGAAGTTCTTCTCTCAGCTCTGAGGTCAAAGGGACTTCTTCCCCATCTAGAAAAACCTGATTGGAAACCTTGAGTAATTGATCTACTGCACCTTTAGTATAAACCTGATACTGAGCTCCCTCCTGGATCAAAGTGGACATCATTTTCCTCTCAGAATCAAAAGGATGTTCTGCGATATGAGGACAATCTCTGAGTAAGGTCTGAGGATCCAATTGCAAATCTTCCGCAAAGACCAAAAGAGCTGTTTCTGTAGGATCTCCAAACATTTCCCCATCATCTAAATATCCAGCATTGGAAGCAAAAATCATCCCCTCGGCTAAAAAGTGTACCGTATCAGAAACCTGATTATTCCCAGATCTGATAATCTTTCCGCTAGTATCTGCTGTAGCATAATGGACTACCGTCATTTTATTTTGTGTCAAAGTACCGGTTTTGTCTGAACAGATAATATTTACCGAACCAAGAGTTTCTACTGAGTAGAGTTTTCTAATAATCGCATTTTTTTTGGACATCTTTGTGACTCCTAGAGAAAGCACAATCGCAACAATTGCTGCCAATCCTTCTGGAATCGCTGCTACTGCCAGAGAAACAGAAGTCAAAAAAAGTTCTGCTAAATTTCTCCCCTGCAATGCCCCAATTGCAAACATCAAAAGCGAAATAATCACTGCTAAAAATCAGAGTTTTTTACCTAAATCTTCCATTTTGATTTCCAAAGGAGTTTTGAGTTGTTCTTGAGTATCGAGACTCTGAGCAATTTTCCCAATCTCAGTATCCATTCCGGTGGCAATCACAATCCCTGTAGCACGACCATAGCTCACGAGAGTAGACCTATAGACCAAATCTTTTCTATCTCCTATGCTCGTAGTCTCATCTGCGACAAAGTCAGCATTTTTGGTCACGGTGAGTGATTCTCCTGTAAGCAAAGATTCATCTACTTTAAGGATCTGAGTATCCAAAAGTTTAATATCTGCAGGGACATAATCTCCCGTATCTAATAGTACAATATCCCCAGGCACTACATCTGCAATAGCAATCTCCTGAACCTTGCCATCTCTACGAACCAATGCTGAAGGAGAAGAGAGTTTTTTGAGTGCAGCTACTGCATCATGGGCCTTCATTTCTTGGAAAGTTGAAAGTGCCGCATTGAGTAAAATTACAATAAAAATGATGATTGAATCGACATATTGCCCTAAAAACAAGGTAATCACTACCGCAGCAAAAAGGACATAGATCAATACATTGTGTAGCTGAGCAAGGAAAATTTTGAATCCTGAGATATTTTCTGAGTCTACTAGAGTATTGCGGCCATATTTTTCTAACAAGGAAGGAATATCCTTTTGAGCATAACCTTGCGAAGGGTTCACAAAAAAATATTCAAACAATTCTGCTGTATCTAGGGTAGAAAATTTACTTTTGGATGTAGGATTGGGAGAAGATATTGCTGTCATCAAAAAAAATAGGAAAATAAAAGATCCCTCTATTATATTCTCTACTCCAAACTTTTGCAAAAAAAAGAGAAAAAATAAATCTGATTTGCTTGACAAAAAAGATTATAACTTGAGAATTTAGAGGAAAACCTTAGCATAGATTAGAAGGTCTTTTAGAAAAAAAATTGGATCAGAATTTTTGTTTCATTTATTTGTAATAATTATGGAAAGTAAAATCAGAAACTTTTGTATTATCGCACATATCGATCATGGGAAATCTACTCTCTCTGATAGAATGCTAGAAATTACCGGTACAATCAGAAAGCTCAATCATGCTCAAGCACTCGATCGTATGGATATCGAACAAGAAAGAGGAATCACCATCAAACTCACCCCTGCTAGAATGCAATGGAAGGGATACCAATTTAATTTGATAGATACCCCTGGACATGTGGATTTTCAGTATGAAGTATCTCGCTCTCTGGCTGCAGTAGAAGGAGCAATTCTCCTCGTAGATGCCAGCCAAGGAATCCAAGCACAAACCCTCTCAACACTCTATCAAGCCATTGATCAGGGACTAGATATTATCCCCGTGATGAATAAAATTGACCTCCCAGCAGCAAATCCTGAAAGAGTCGCTGGAGAGATTGAAAATGTAATTGGGATTCCGAGGGACGAAATCATCTCCGTTTCAGGGAAAACTGGAGAAAATGTAGAGCTGGTCCTCGATGCAATCATAGAACGCTTTATGGATCCACAAAGCTTTAGAATCAAAAATCCTCAAAAATTTTAAATAAAAAAAACTACCTTTAAGATAGCTTATTAAACTTTTTTCTAATACAAATGCCCCGGCCCGGAGTTGAACCGGGATTACAGTCTTCGCAGGACTGTGTCCTATCCATTGAACGACCGGAGCAAAGAAAGGAGTTATTACCCTTTCAGTATAATGAATAAATTCTCAAAAACAAGATAAAATCTTTAGATATCTACGATAACAATGCCCAAACTCCAATTCAAAATCCTCAAACAAAAAGGGAATGCTAGAACCTGAGAAATCACCCTCAACGGTATCAAAATCAAAACTCCGATCTTTATGCCAGTGGGAACCAAAGCTACCATCAAAGGACTTTTTCTCGATATGCTCCAAGATCCTCACTATATCGGACAGCAAATCGATCCCATCAAACTCATCCTGGCAAATACCTTCCATCTCTATCTCAGACCTGGGAGTAAAACGGTGCAAGAAGCTGGAGGTTTACATCAGTTTGAACATCGAAATGATGGACTGATTTTGACAGACAGTGGAGGTTTTCAGGTTTTTTCTCTCGGATTGGCTAATGAAAAATTTAATAATCAGACCCATACTCACAAAGTAGGGATCAAACTCACAGAAGAAGGAGTCAGATTTCGTTCTCCCTATGATGGTAGCAAGCATCTCTTTACCCCAGAAAATGTTGTAGATACTCAGATGCAACTAGGATCTGACATTATGATGGTTTTGGATGTATGCTCTCCTGCTGGTGCTGAGAAAAAAACTATTGAAAAACATATTGCTATGACTCATCGCTGGGCTAAAAGAGCATTCGATCATTTTGGGAACAACTATGAGCAACACAAAGGAGTACTTTTCCCAATAGTCCAAGGAGGATCTTATCTAGATCTGAGAAGTCAGTCTGCAGAATATTTGAGCCAATTTGCTCGAGATGGGATCGCAATCTGAGGAGTAAGTGTTGGTGAGAGCAAAGAACTCATCCAGCAAGTAGTAGCTCATACCACTCCCCTTTTACCTCAGGATAAACCTAGATATCTGATGGGAGTTGGCACTCCTGAAGATTTGCTCTATGCGATAGAACAAGGAATTGATATGTTTGATTGTGTTTCTGCTACGAGATTAGGAAGACATGGAGTCGCATTTTCTGATCAAGGAAATATCAAAATCACCAATGCTCAGTACAAATCTGACTTTAGCGCTTTGACGGACAATTGCGATTGTTATACCTGTAGAAATTTTTCCAAATCCTATCTCAATCACCTCATCAAAGAAGGAGAAACACTAGGAGGAAGTCTGATATGACTCCATAATATTGTCTATCTCAATAGAATTTTGGAAGATTGGAAAAAAAATTTTAAATCAGATTTAAAAGATAAAGACAATTCCCTTTGAAAAAATCCTCTGAAACCTTATGCTAAAATTAAGACACAATAAATCAAAATAATTCTGAATTTATTTTTCTCTCCCCTAAAACATGCATAGAGATCTCTCAAAAATGAGTCTAGCAAATGCCTATCGTCCTAGAACTTTTGATCAAATGATTGGTCAAGATCATATCGTAAATATTCTCAAAGCACAGATGGAAAAAAGAGAGAGTGTTTTTCACAATTATCTTTTATTTGGACCTAGAGGGACAGGGAAAACTACTTCTGCCAGATTGATCGCCAAAGGGCTCAACTGTCTAAATCTCCAAAATGGGAATCCTTGTAATGAATGCAATAACTGTAAATTGATTGATGAAGGAACGAGTCTGGATTATGTTGAAATCGATGCTGCTTCACATACTGGAGTAGAACATGTTAGAGAAGAAATTATTGATAAATCAATCTATCCTCCTACTGCACTCAAAAAAAAGATCTATATCATCGATGAGGTACACATGCTTAGTGGTAGTGCCTTTAATGCTCTCCTCAAAACTATCGAAGAACCCAAAGCAAATGTCTGCTTTATCCTTGCAACGACAGAGATCCACAAAGTACCAGAGACCATCATTTCTCGTTGCCAGGTTTTCAATTTCAAAAAAGTAGAAAAATCAAAAATGATTGCTCATCTCCAAACGATTTGTGAAAAGGAGCAACTACAATATACCTCTGAAGCACTCGCCATGCTTGCAAATATTTCAGAGGGATGCGTGAGAGATGCCATCAAATATCTCGATCAAATGAGTGTTTTGGGAGTGATCAATGAAGAAAATATTTCAAAATTTCTCGGAATCGCAGGAGAATCAACCATCAAAGCATTTTTGGAAATCTTAGCATCAAAAGAAAGAAATCTGATTTTTGAGCAAATCGATAAAATCGCAGAATCTGGAATCGACCTCGGACAATTTGCCAAACAAAGCATCCACTTTATCGATCAGCATCTCCTAGAAAACATTGATTTTTATCTAGCGGTAGCTCAGATGCTAGGAAATGCAACAGAACTCATGAAACGACACCCTTATCCAGTTATTGCCTACAAAATAGCCATCAATAATTTTTTAACGAGTGATAAAATTCCCCAAAATCCAAGCTTTATTGCAACAGGAAACACTGCACCAACAACTACCACTATAGTGACAAGTAGCACTACAAGCACTGTGCCAACAAATACTCCTCCCAAAGTTGATCCTATTCCAACAGCAGCACAAAGCCCAACACAAACAACTGCAGATTTAGAAGAACCAAGAACAATTCCAACTACTTCAGAGCAAATAGCTCCACAAGAACCAACTCCTAGTACAGTAACTTGAACAACAAATGCAGATACAGAAGTAAATTCACTACCAAATCCAGAACCAAATACCACTTCTACTTCAGAAGATACCACAGAATCTACTCCAATTGCTGAACCATCAGTTACAACAGAAACAACACAAGCAACAGAAACTGACTACAATAAACTTTGGGAATCTGTTATCCAAGAATTCAATAAACCAATGGTACAATCCAATCTCAAAGACCAAGCAATCATTGAAAAAGTAGAAAATGGAATCGTAGAAATCATTGCAATCAGTAAAATCGCTGAAATGCTGCTAGAAAACGAAGAACATATCAAAATTATTGAAGAAAAACTGAGCCAAAAACTCAATCAAAATATCGCAATCAAAATCAGTTTTGAATCCAAAGATAGTTATTTTGCCAGGAAAATGGGAATGAGTTTCTGAGAGTAAGAGTTATCAAAGAAATCACAAAATTACTCTTCTAAACCAGAAGCTAACAATATTTTCTCTTTTAAATAATTTTGTACTAGAGGATCTGAACTTAATCTCAATGCTCTCATAAAATTACCAATTGCTTGCTCTGTATCATCTGAGTTAAGATAAATCTCTCATAACAGTAGATAAAATTCAGGTTTTTGATATTTCCCTGCCAATGTGGTCAGCTTGGTTAGATCGACTTTGTCATATTGTTTGGATAAAGCGAGAGCTCCTAGCTCTCCATAGCTGCAAACTTCACTAAAACTTGGAACATAATCTCCACAAGAACTGAGATAAAGTTTGACCAATTCTGGATCTTTTTGGAGATATCGAGAGGATTCTCAATGTAGATAAAAATTCCAAAAAGCTTCTTGATAAAAAGTATAAAAATCAGATTCTTTGATGTTTTTATGATTAAAAAGTCTTTTCCAATTATGTAATGCTTTAGTTTGATCTCAAAGCTTGAGATAACTGAGCACCAAAAATCTATCTGCATCCAAAAGATACTGTACATCGGTAATTTGTGCTAGATAGACCACCGATTCAGTATAATTTTCTAAATGATAATACGCTACTCCCAAATAGTAAAGATAGACATTCTTTTTCTGATAATCTAATTCTAGAAGCTGAGAAAAATACTCAACTGCACGAGCATAATCATGAGTTGCAAAATTAGCATAAGCCATAATCTGCTGAGGAAGAATATAGTCTGGATACTCTATTAAAATTGGCAATGCTAATTTTTTAGCCAAAGCAAAATAGCCTTCATTCATCAAACTATGAGCCATCAATCCATCTAAATAATACTCTGCAACTTTATCAAAACTCTCAAAAGTTTGCAAATTCTGAGCGATTTGCTGGATAAACGAAGCATAATGAGTATCCGACAAAGCTTCCATCAAACCTGAAATATTATCATAATTCCCCTCTGCCAAAGAAAACAGCAACTGATAATACTGATATTCTTCTAAAGTCAGTTTCTCCTCTTCATAAAGTTTGTCTGCCAAAAGGACTAGCAATTCATACTCAGCAGGATTGGTTTGAGAAAAAGAATGAAGGACAATTCTAAATAAAAGTTTTTGATCTAAGGTTTCTTGCTCCTGACTCGTCAATCCATAGACCAAAAGTTTTGCATCATCAAACTGATTATTGAGTAAATAGGCATGCACCAAAAGCTCAAATATTTCTACATTCGGATTTTTTTTATAATTTTTTTCTAAAAAAGCGATCTGCTCTCCTAAATCATCAAAAGAATTCTGACTAGTAGCAGTATCTACAAAAAGATCTTCATATCCGATCTGTTCATCTCATTTTGAAGTATCAACAGCTACAGTATGAAAAGTAGTATTTGTAGCAATATCTAGGGTCTGATCCTCTTGAGAAGCATTTGGAGTAAAGTGAGGGAATAGAGATTCTTTTCCATCAATGCTAGTAAAAAAGATCATCCCCAAAAATCCTATGAGCAACAGCCCTATCATAGAAAATCAGAGTACTTGTTTAGTTTTTTTGGTCATAGTATAAAGTAAGGTTCAAATAAAGATCCCTTAATTATACTCAAAAAATCCAAAACTAGCAAAAAGCGTAATGATTTATCTCTCAAAACACTTTGCAATTTTCGATTTTATGATATTTGTCTGGGTAAAAAATATCCTAACGATACTTTATTTAAAAATACATCAAAATCAGTGACAATAATATCAGTGCTTCCTTTATTTCAACAACAATCTCATTTTCTCGAAAAAAAGTTCTAAATCTTCTAAATCATTGTAGAAATAAGCACTCATCCTACAAGTTCCTCTAAAATCATAGTTTTTATGTAGTGGGTAAGCACAATGTCCCCCACAACGAACAGCAATATTATGATCCGAAAAAAACTCTCCAATCTGATTAAAATTTTTATGATCCCTGAGTATAAAAGAAAAAAGTGCAATCCTCTCTCCCTCCAAAGATCCTAAAATCTGAACCTGCTCACCCAATGATGTAAACTGCTTCACCACAAAATCACTCAGAATCTTTTCTCTTTCTTGGATGATTTGCATCCCTCTTTTGAGTTGCTCTCTCTGAGAAAGCGTCGGCTGATCTGCTAAAGATTGGATAAAAAGCAAAGCATAATAGAGAGAAACTGCTCCAATAATATTGGGAGTTCCAGTTTCAAATTTTTCATTAGTCCCCAGCAAACGATAGCTATCAATACTTACATCCTCAACCGTCCCTCCTCCTACAATCAAAGGCTCTAATTTTTTGATCCATGAGCTTTTAAGAGTGAGAACACCAATTCCTGTATAAGCCATCATTTTATGCCCAGTAAAAACCATCGCATCTACTCCCAAAGTCTCAAAATCAAGCAATAGATGAGGTACAGACTGAGAAGCATCTAGGAGGGAAAAAGCATCTGGAGATAATTTACTTTTTATTTTTGAGATATCATAAAGCATTCCCGTAACATTAGAAAGCTGACTACAAGCAACAACCTTCACTCTAGTCAAATCCATTTTCTCAAAATTTTCTCGATTGATAGAAAAATTTGCATCCAAAGGAATCCATTGAATCTCAAAACCGATTAATTTTGCTAGAGCCATCCAGGGTAAAATATTGGCATGATGATCCCAAGTTCAGAGCAATACTACATCTCATTTTTGGAGAAATTTGGACTGAACCAGAGATTGGGCTAATAAATTGATCGCATAGCTCGCATTGTAAGTATAGATAGTTTCCTCAGGTTTGGAATTGATCAACGAGGAAAGTAAGATTTTACTCTGATAATAATAATCTTCTGAGCGTTGCGAAAGGGAATATATTCCTCTATGAATATTGGCATAATCTTGACGCACAAAACGATCTACTCCTTCAATAACTAAAGAGGGTTTTTGGGCACTAGCAGCATTATCCAAATAGATTAAACCAGGATTTTCTGCAAAAATAGGAAATAATTTTTTGTAATCTTGCATGTTTTTTTATAGTAGTTAAATATTATTGCACCACAATTTTGTCATCTACAAAACTCGCTAAATCTATTTTATACAATTTTTGATAATCAGGATAGTAGGATTTGAGCCAACGATGTTTTTGGAACTGCTGCTCTAAATTTTCTTTTGAAAAGAAAATCATCTGTCCTCCCTCAAAAACAACAAAATTATCAGATCCCACCAAATAAACAAAACGCTCCATCTGAGGAAATTGTGCTTGTATCTGAGGGATATAGTGAAAATATCGTTCAGGAGATACTGCATAAAAGAATCCTTGCAAAGAATAAACTTCACTAGCATAAAAAGGAGTATCTACAAGAAACGACTCTAATCCCAAAGTAGATCCTGAATACAGTTCATGGGTATAGCCATTTTCCCACACTCCATATCTAATACCTCAGAGCAAAACGGTAAAAACAGGTTCAGAAAAAATCAGATTTACGGAAATTTCATTGGCTCCTACGGACTCTATTTTGATCTTTGAAACAAAAGGGAATTCTTCTTGGATCTGAGATAAAACATCGGAAGAATTGAAAAAAGAATGATAATATTTTCCTCTCAGTGTTTTGGAAGTTTGGACTAGAAGTTCTGTGGTATTAAATTGTTGTTGAATCAAAGGATCGTAATGGATCACTTCAATCAAATCCTCCTGCTGAAAAAGCAAGGATCTAATAAAAAACAACAAAAGAAGTCCTAAAAAAACTACTGATCCAGTAATTACTCGTCCAAGATTTTTTTTTGAGAAGCTAAGAGTTTGTTTCTTTTTTTTGTTAGTAGTAAATTTATAAGCATTAGGATGCTGGATTTTTTTTATTTTTTTTTTGACAAAAGGTCTAGCTTGGACAATTCCTCTCATACCCATTTACTA
>CAYIZS010000006.1:0-19748 GCA_964367985.1 uncultured Candidatus Peribacteria bacterium | reverse complement strand
ATATTAAGTCAAATCTATAAAATAAAAGTCAATACAACAAAAATCAAATAACAAATAAAAAAAGCAATAAGAGGATCATTTATCCACAAAAAACGTCATAAAAGTCTAAAAAATTTGCAAAATCAAAAAAAATCTTTATCATTGTAGTGTTATTTAGAAACTTCCTCAAAAAAAAGAGGAAAACTTTTATCCTTTACAATAGATAAACAATGAAAAAAGTATTAGCTTTTATGATGATGGCTATCGCAACAGCAGGGATTCTAGTACCTACAACTCTAGTATCTGCTACAGATGCACGGGGACCTGGGGATGGAGATGCTTTTGGGACAGCAAATAGAACCACTGGAATGGGAGTAACCGGATCTGGAGAAGCTCAAGGATCATCACTCCTTACTACCGTAAAAACGTTTATCAACTGGACACTAGGAATGCTCAGTCTCATTGCTCTGGTAGTATTGCTCTGGGGAGGATTCCAAATGATTACAGCTGCAGGAGATGAAAACAAATACAAAAAAGGATTCACAATTCTCAAACAAGCTGCAATGGGATTGGTCATTATAGGACTTTCTTGGCTCTTTGTATCGCTTATCTTCTGGTTGATCGGAAGTATGTCAGGTAAAAGTACAACTGGAGGCTCTGGACTTTAATTTTATTCACTAAGTTTTATGCAATGTTGAAATCAAAAAACAAGTTGATAAAATTTTGACTTTGAGTACTTGGATTTGCTATCATAACAACAGGAAACTATTGATTTGCCACAAATAGTAGCTGGGAAAATATTGGAGAATTTGGCTCACACTCTAATGTAGATACCATTGGATGAGTCATTGGAACCAAAGAAAAAGAAACCTCTGCAAGTTTATTGGATACAATAAAAAATGCAATCAACTGGACACTAGGAATGCTCAGTCTCATTGCTCTGGTAGTATTGCTCTGGGGAGGATTCCAGATGGTAACTGCAGCAGGAGATGAAGGAAAACACAAAAAAGGATTTACTATTCTCAAACAGGCAGCAATTGGTTTGATCTTCATTGGACTCTCTTGGCTCTTTGTTTCACTCATCTTTTGGATTATTTCCACTATGACACAGACAAAATAAATTTAACCATTTACTCTAAAAACAATGCAAAACATCAAAAAAATCTTGTTTCTTTCTTTGGGAACGATCTTTATCTGAGGGATAAACTTTTCTCATGCTGGATTTGGAAGTCATGAAAATATTCAAGATATCCAATGAATTGTAGGTACAGAGACTGCGGAAACAAGTTCAAAATTATTGGATACAGTCAAAAATTTCATCAACCGAACATTAGGAATGCTTAGTCTCATAGCACTGGTGGTACTTCTCCGAGGAGGATTCCAGATGGTAACGGCAGCAGGAGATGAGAATAAACACAAAAAAGGGTATACCATCCTCAAACAAGCAGCGATTGGGCTCATTTTCGTAGGGCTTTCCTGGCTCTTTGTATCACTTATCTTCTGGTTGATAAATACCATGGCCTGACCCAAATAAGATAAACTAACACTTTTTTCACCAAGCTTTCCATTTGGAAAGCTTTTTTTAAATTGATTTTGGATCTTAGAATCCTACACTCAAAAGAGTAAAAAAACCACTTTATCTTTTTTCAAATACTAGTATTTTGACAGCTCATATGGACTCTCATGAATTTGAACTGCGTTATCTTTCTTTCTTAGGATTAAAAGAAAAACTTAATCTGGACTGGAGTCAGGAATATCTTTTGGAATTGGTAAAAATCACCAACAAAGGTCAGCTTTTGGCCTCAGTACCAGAAACTTCACCAGAAGATCTCAAAACCTTTACTCTAGCTACTTATACCCCCACCAAAAAACAACTCATCCAAGAAAGTCAGAATACTTTCCCTCTCCAAAGTTCCGAATTTTCTCTAGCTGCTTATGTAGAGAGGCTAGAATACGAACTCAAAGTGATCAGAGAGATGGGATTCAACTCCTACTTTCTCATCGTAGGAGATTATGTCAGATGGGCCAAGAGAAATGGCATTGTAGTAGGTCCAGGAAGAGGTTCTGGAGCTGGTTCTCTCTTGGCACGATGTGTAGAAATCACAGATATTGATCCTCTCCCCTTTGGTCTACTTTTTGAGAGATTTTTGAATCCTGCGAGGATTTCTATGCCAGATTTTGATATTGATTTTGAAGATACTCAGAGACAGAGAGTGATTGATTATTGTACTGAAAAATATGGAAAAGAAAAAGTCTGCGCAATTGGGACCTTTATGAAGATGGCAACCAAAGCTGCATTCAAAGATGCCAGTAGGGCAATCGGGATCCCTTTTGATAAAGCAAATCTGGTTTCAAATCTCCTCCCCAATGGGGTCAAACTCCAACAAATGATCGATAATATCTGAGAGTATGAACAACTAGAGCCTCACTATAACAGTGATGCCAAGATCCAAGAAGCGTTTAAACTCGCAGCAGGATTAGAAGGAAACATGAGACAGTTAGGAATGCATGCCTGCGGGGTAATTATTGCGCCCAATCCTGTAGATACCTATACTCCTATCCAATATGTCAAAGAAACCGATCAAAATCTGGTAACACAATACGATGGCCCACTATTGGAAAGGATTGGTTTGCTCAAGATGGATTTTTTAGGACTGAGAAACCTCAGTATCATCAGAAACTGTATCAGAATTATCAAAGCAAGACATGATAAAGCAGGAGAGAGATTGCCAGAAATTTTTTCAAAATTTTGAGAAACCAGTTCGTTTCTCCCACCAATCAATGATCCATATCCTTATGAAAAAGTATTTAAAAGTGGTGATACTACCGGGATTTTTCAGTTTGAATCTGCTGGGATGAGAAAGTTTTTGATCCAGTTAGAGCCGGAAAGTATCAATGATCTAGTAGCGATGAATGCCCTCTATCGTCCTGGTCCAATGGAATTTATCCCCAGATATATCGATAGAAAGCATGGTAGAGAACAGATTTCTTATATGGAAGATGAACTCAGAGAAATCTTGAGTAAAAAATATGGAGCAGAGACAGCAGAAGAAGAAAATCAAAAATTGATCCAAGATCTAGGACCGATCATGGGAATTACCTATGGGATTCCCGTATATCAAGAACAGCTGATGTTTCTGGTGCAAGCAATGGCAGGATTTTCTCTAGGAGAAGCAGATATGCTCAGGAGAGGGGTAGGAAAAAAGAAAAAAGAAGTGATCGAACAGCTCAAAAAAGAGTTTGTAGAAAAAGGGGCTAACTTTAGAAATTATAAAGCTGAAACTACCACCTACATCTACGAAAAGATGATCGAACCTGCAGCATCCTATTCTTTCAATAAATCACACTCCGTGTGCTATGCGATGATCGCTTATCAAACAGCATATCTCAAGGCCTACTATCCGGTAGAATTTTCTGCTGCGCTGATCCGTTCTGTAGAGGCAGATGTAGAAACTCAGAGTTTTTATATTTCTGAGATCCAAAACCGTGGAATCAATGTTCTCAATCCTGACATCAATCAGTCTTTTAATCATGTAGCTGCGATAGATAGTGAAATCAGACTCTGATTTTTTAGTGTCAAAGGAGTTGGTGCAGAGATTGGAGAGGTCATCCAGCAGGAAAGAAAAGCACATGGGAACTATCAATCTTTAGAAGATTTTCTCAAAAGATGCTCTGCCATCATCAATAAAAAATCTCTCGAATCCCTCATCAAATGTGGAGCCTTGGATCAATTTGCAGATCGCAAAGTCTTGCTAGAAAATACCAACCAACTCATCGACCGATCCAAAAACATTTCTCAGAGTGATTTTGGACTTTTTGGAGGTGAAGATCTCAATACCGATATCCAGCTCAAAGAAACGAATCCTTCTACTCTGATAGAAAGACTGGAAATGGAACAAGAAGTCCTCAAATCTTTTGTCTCTGGGAATCCTCTCGATGGACTCTATCCCTATATCAAAAGGTTTTCTTTCCTTTCTCAGCTCAAAGAAGAAGCTCCTCTAGCAAATTTTAGAGTCATTGCTTATATCACAGAGATTCAAAGAGCTAGGAAAAATGGTTTTTTTCTCAAACTAGAAGATATCTCTGGGAAATGGGAATTTTTTATCAAAGATCCCCTAGATCTCAAAAAATTTGATCTCGTGATCATCCATGGAGCAAAAAATAGCAGAGTCTACATCAATAAAATCGTCAAAACTAGTTATGAAGCATTGCAGAAAATGGCTGGCTCTTCCTTTGATCCAAGCTGGACCGTAGCTAGAGCCAAAAAAGAGAGATATGGAGAACTTATCATCCAAGAAATTGAAAAAATCAAAGAGGAAAAAGTCGATCTTTCAAATATCAAAATAACGATCAAACCAGATATCTCCGAAGAAGGGGAAGATCTCGATCCAAGTTCAGAAGGAATCATTGAAGAAGAAACGATCGAAGAGCAAAATCGTAAAGAAGAGCTCAATGATAGTTTAATGATGGGAAGCTTTGCAGAAGAGGAACTAGAAAACATTTCTGAAGATATCGCTCAAGAAAATATCGTTCAAGAAGAAATAGTGACCGAAGAGCTGGGAAATGAACTGACAACAATTGATTGCAATTCCTGAAATGATAAAATAGATTTTTCTCAAATAGCAGAAGTAAATACAGAAAAATCTGAATCTAAGCACTGAGATACGATACTAAAAGTCCAAGAACTACCCAACGAAATTCACAAGATTCACAAACTCATCGCTACCTTGGAACAGTATCCAGGAGAGATTGAGGTCAGCATTGTAGGACAAAAAAAACATCTCAGCACTAAAGGAATTGAAATTATCAAAGAATTATTGAAATAAAAACACAAACCTTACTTTGTTAACTAAAAGTTATATGAAAAAAGTCATTCTTTTTGCAGGAGCTGTTGGTAGTGGAAAAACACCAATTAGTAATTATTTAAGCTATAAACTTAACCTTCCTATTTATAATAATGATGCTATTCGTTCTGAAGTAATAGAAGATTTATGAGAATTGGACTCTCAAGAACATATCAAAAGAAGAGATCAAAGACTCAAAGAGTTGCTAAATTCAAACATTTCTTTTATTGCAGACTTTAGTATCGACAGGATTCGAGATTCTTTTAAAGAAGAATTAAAACAAAGGAAATATCAACGATACCTTATTAGTATAGATCTGAGCAAAGATTTTTTAACCCAACTTTATCAAAACAAAAAATATACAGAGTCTTTATTGCTACTAAACCAGATTTTTGAAGATCATGAAAAATTTTTAAAGAAATATAAAAATGATGTAAATTTATCTATCAATAATGATAATTTTAAAGAAAGACTCGAACTTGCCTATCAAGGAGCAAAACAATATTTACAAGACTAATATTCTAAAATTTTATTTTGCATAGATAAAAAAACAGCAGATAAAGTAGTTCTGTTCTACTGTTTAGTACTATTTTAGCCATATATTTTCTTTAATTATGCCTAAAGTTTTTAGAAATTGTAGCTTATTGAATAGAATAGAATAGAATAAAAAAATATTTACACTAAACTACCAAAAATATTAAAAGAGTATCTTAATTCTTTTGCTAAAAATACTCTAGACTTTTTTTTATGCTAGGAAAGCAATACTACAACTGTGTCCACACCACCTTTTTTTCTCCATGGATATCTTTAAATTCATGAGCTTTGACCTGAATTTTGTCTCAGATATTATAATATTTTTTCCAATCTACTCCCTCTGGTACGAGGATCTGCTTTTTGTGCAAAAGTCCTTCCACTCATTTAACGGTAACAAAAATACCATAATTGTAGAGCAGTTTAACATATCCCTCATAACTATTTCCTAGCTTGATATCTTTGACACTAAAAGCTCCTCCCGAACTATGTGGAACCATATTTTGTCATCCTACCTTCAGAGCAGTAGGAGAAGGAGGAAGAGCAGAAGAAGTCTGAGTTTTTTCTGGTTTTTGGACTTCCAAAAGACGGATATTTGGAACATATTTGAGAAAGTTGGTCTGCTGAGGATCCATTCCAACACTCTGATATAGCATTGCCAACTGCTGATACACCTCTTCTCTGGAGCCAATCCAAATCGCCAAAGGTTTCTCATTGTCTCCTACAAAATGCTGATGCTGCCAGATATCGACAAAAAATTGGAGCGTAGTTTGCTCATCAAGCTTGAGGGTCGTTCCTTTTTTCCCTTTTTGGACCGCTTCTTGGGAAAGATTCTCTGGCTGTTGATATCGGATAAGTTTGTGATTGCCTTGTTCTGTATCCACAATTAAGGCATCGGGAGCTAAACCATTTATTTTTTTATCAAACAGTTTTTCTTGCTCTTGGACGAGGAGATCTTGGAGATTTTCTGCCTCCTGTGAACTTAGTCCAAGTCCTTCATATTTAGCTCTCTCGGCAATTTTTTCTTGGGCAGAAAAAGTCTTTTTATTCCATGCATTCATCAGTGATTCTAGCTGACCTTTCTCCATCGCATATCTTTGTCTGGATTGTTTTCTGATTTTTTCGATATGTTCTACCGCATTTTCGATCTGAGGAGGTGGCAAGGTTTTCATACTAAAAGGATCTGAGGAAACTCCCTCGATCATCAGTCTGGTATAAGCAGTAAATTTTGGCAGAGAAATCAGATCATTAGTGCTTACCAACTCTTTGAACTGAGCTGTCATAATCGCCGCATCATCATAGCCGAGCGTAAAGGAAATGATCGTCCCGACATTTCCAAAAATCGCATCTTTAATTGTATCATCGAGCTGTGAGGTATATTGATTGGCTACAATGAGGGAAAGTTTATACTTTCTCGCCTCGGAAAGAATGGTAGCGAAAGATTTAGTAGCGAAATTTTGAAATTCATCAATATAGAGATAAAAGGGTCTCCTGAGATGACTTGCGACATCCGCTCTCCCCATCGCATCGATCTGGATTTTGGTTACTAATAATGATCCAATCATATTCGCATTATCTTCTCCGATGATTCCTTTGGAGAGATTGACCAAGATAATTTTCCCCTCATCCATCGCTTTTCTGATATTGAGTTTGGTCCTCGGCTGTCCAAAGATATTTCTCACCAAACGAGAAGAAAGAAACTGACCCACTTTATTGGTAATTGGTCCTACAGCTTCTTCTCTCTGTCTATCCTGCCATTTATTGAACTCATTATTTCGAAACTTAAGCAAGACCTCATCTTTGACATTGCTGATCACCTCTTCACGAAAATCCTTGTCTGTCAAAACTCTGAGGATATGCATCAAAGTGGCATTAGGGTAATCAATGATTGAAAGTACCACATTTCTGAGGATATACTCTAATCTCGGTCCTCGAGAATTATCAAAAAGTTTCTGAAAAGTGGAAACTACTCCAGAAGCGATTCTGTTTTTTTCATCTTCATTTTCTGCCTGAAGGAGATTGAATCCAATGGGATATTCTGAGTCCCCTACATCAAATAAGATCACATCATTGATCCTATGCGAAGGGATATGTTCGAGCAAATCATCTACCAACTCTCCATGCGGATCGAGGACACAGATTCCCTTATCTGCCTTCATGTCGCTGATGATCATATTGTTGATAAAGGTGGATTTTCCGGTACCGGTTTTTCCCACGATATACATATGCCTAAATTTGTCCTCTTCCACGATCCCAAATCTAATACTATCTCCTCTATAATCTGTATCTCCCAAAATCGTTAAATCCTGATGATTTCCTTTATTCGGATCTGGGATATTGCTTGGATAAGGGAGTTTTCTATAGAGGGTATAATCCATTCCTTTAGTAAAGTTTTCTTGGGTAGGGAGATGGAAAAAATTGACTACTTCATCAAAATGCGTTGGAATCCAAGGGGATTTGTTTTTGATCTTGAATTTCCCATTGCTGATAAAAGGTGCAAAAACTGAAGAAAGAATATTGTCTACCGACTCTTTGAGATAAGTGTCTTTGCTATCTAGGCAATAATAATATTTGATAAATAAATCTGGTTTAGTCTCGATTTCTGGAGTTTTAGAATCAGTTTCTTCTTTTCTACCAGAATTTCGCAAATAGCTAACAATAGAACTAACCACTCCAATCGCTGACTGAAAAGGAGATTTTTCTGGCTTGAAGGTATAGTTAGCTACGATTTTTAGTGTTGAATCTTTGTCAATATTTTGAAATACGGAAAAAATCTCTCTCATTGGATCCATATACTTTCCTTCTTTGGAGAAAGAATCTTTTTTTTTGAATTGTGCCTCTTTACCGAGGATAAGATATTTTTTATCTCCCTGACAAACGGCTAAATCTTGGGGAACTAAATCTGAAGTAGGAAAAGTAGCATAAAAAGTATTTTGAAAATAGTTTGAAAAGTCTCTCGGCAACTCTACATAAAGTTTGATCCCATCTCTATTTCACTGGATACGGAAAGTGATTTGTTTACTTTTGAGTGAAATAAGATTGTGCAATAGATTTTCCCAGTGAGCAACACCAAAATCATTGTCCTTAAACGGTTTGATCTGAAAAATGAGGGTTTTGCTCTGATTTTTATTTTTATGGGAATGATCCATTGCTTTTTATTTGAGATTAAAAGTTAGAAAACTTCTGATATATTTTATTATATCAATTTTGTTGAAAAAAGCAAGTATTTTGTAAAATAAATAAGATTTTCTTAGAAGCAAAAAAATCTAGCACAATATCGCATCTTTTTAAGAAAATAAGACACCATCAAGAGCCAAGAAAATCAAAAAAATCTACCCTAAACTTCTCCAGCTTTCTTTTACTAGAGTTTTTTGACGATCAAGTAAAAAAAATGCTTTCTCCTTGAAAAAAAAGAGAGAATAGCTAGAGTGAAGGAGTAATAGTTTTTTATTTTACAAAAAAAAGATGAAACTCGATGGAAAAAGTATCCAAGCTGCTATGATGCAATTGGTAGAAGAATACAAACTTGACCCTTTCCAAGTATTGGAAATCATCAAAGCTGGAATCAAATCTGGATTCAAAAAAGATTTCTGAGAATATAAAAAATCAGATATTTTGGTCAACATCGAAAATGATGGAACCATCGCCATTTACAAAGGACTTACTGCAGTTACAGAAGTAGAAGATCCTGAAATCGAAATCACTCTCACAGAAGCTCAAAAACAGAGAAAAGATATCGAACTGGGAGAACAGATCATCATTGATGTGACTCCAGATTCTCTCGAACTTTCTAGAATCGCTGCACAATCTGCAGCCCAAACAATCAAACAAGGGATCAAAACTATCGAGAGAGAAAGATTTTATGACAAATTCCAAGACAAAGAAGGAGAACTCCTCAAAGCGAGAGTCCTCAGAGTTCATACCGATAGCATTATCCTCGATGTAGATGGAACCACGGTAGTATTGCCTCCAGAAGGACAAATTCCAAATAGGGCTTATGAAGCAGGTGAAGAGATCTTTGTTTTCCTCAAAAAAATCTCCAGAGAAGGAGGAGGAATTGTCCTGGATATCACTCAATCTACTGGTGAATATATCGAAGCAATTTTGAAAAAAATCGTACCAGAATTTGAACAAGGGATTGTAAGTATTGATGCTATCGCAAGAATGCCTGGTAAAAAAACCAAAATTATTGTCTCTAGTAGTGAAGAAAATATTGATCCTGTAGGAGTGATGGTAGGATACAAAGGAGACAGAATCAATACCGTGCTTTCTCTCCTCGATGGAGAAAAGGTTGACTTTATCGAAAAAGTCGATGATGAAAAAGAAATGATCATCAAACTTTTGAAACCTGCTCAAGTCCAGTCAGTAGAATTTGTCGATGAAAAAAAAGTAATCGTTCGTGTAGATGAAGAACAAAAATCTATGGCCATCGGAAGAGGAGCTAGCAATATCAGACTCGCTTGTCAGCTCAGTGGTTACAATATCGAAATCGTATAATTTTTCAAATAGCAAGATATTTTTGTAGAAAAGCTGAGAGAAATTAGCTTTATCAAAAAAAATCAGTATCATTAAATCCTGAAAGCACTCAGGATTTTTGATTGCCTTTATTTCAAGAAAAAAAATAGATAACATGATCCAAGTACACTCAATAGAAACCTTTGGAACTCAAGACGGACCCGGTATCAGACTAGTGATCTTTTTGCAAGGATGTATGTATAGATGCAAATACTGCCACAATCCTGATACGATTGCGATCAATGTCCCAGAATCAGAAATGCTCGGGGTAGAAGAAGTTTTGGAACTTGCAAACAAGCAAAGAGAATATTTCTGAGCCAAAGGTGGAGTGACTTTTTCTGGAGGGGAACCGCTCCTCCAAGCCAAAAATCTCGTGCCTATCATGCAAGCACTCAAAGAGGATGGTTTTCATATCTGTTTGGATACTAATGGTTATTTCCTCACGGGAGATGCCAAAGATGCGATTGACTTAGCTGATCTCATCCTCCCTGATCTCAAGCACATTGATTCCAAAAAACATCTCCAACTCGTAGGACAAGGAAATGAAAATACTTTACAGACTTTTGACTATCTCGATCAGATCAAAAAACCTTACTGGATGAGGTATGTACTCGTACCGGGTCATACCGATGACGAAGCAGATTTGCATCAATTAGGGAAATATCTCCAGACTAGAACTGCATTGGAAAGGATAGAAATCCTCCCCTATCACAATATGGGAAAATTTAAATGGGAAAAACTCGGATGGAAATATCCTCTAGAAGGAGTTCCTGCTGCAAGTATTGAGGATCTAGAGAGAGCAAAAGCGATTTTAGAGCAGTATTCTGACAAAATTTTTATCAGAGGGTAAGGGAGAAAAAACCTTAAATCATCATCGAATAATACAACAAGAAGTCCCATCATTATGGGATTTTTTTATTAAGTTATACTATAAAATCTATAGTTGAAATTTGTGGATGATTACAATCTCAGCCTGATGTTTCAATCTTATAGATTCGTTGAGGAGTATTTGGATTATAAAAAAGATACCTTTCTACATAATATTCATCTCCAATATATAACTCCGTCTCTCTTTCTGCCTCCCAAAATAAAATTTCTTGATTATTTACTTTTTGAATAAATGAATTTCCTCGGATACGATTCATTCACCATTTTCACCATACTCCATGCCTAAGCATCTCCATATTCTTTAGTGGAAGATAATTTATTTGATCTTTCTCTGCAAAATATTTTATCAACTCTTCAAGAGTTCCAGAAAACTGATACATAGAAATCGGAGTAAAAAAACAGGCTTTAAACTCTTTTCCTAGCGATGAAATAACCTGTTCATCTGTAAAAATATAGTTTGGTCGCCCTTGGGGATTGATAGTATCATCCTGAATCCAATGAGCATTTTCTTGATCATATTCGATAGAAGCTGGACTTAGGTAAGATATTTTGATATTATATTCAGGGATAGTTATTTGCTTTATTTGTATTTCATAGCTATAGTCTGTCAACTCTACTAGCATTTCTTCTGTACCCAAAAGAATCGGATCAGTGATTGCCGTAGACTCTGAAAGTAGCATTTTTGAAATTGAAAAAGAATCTTGCGAGTTTGTAATGGTTTCTGTAATTTCTCATAGATCTTTTAGAGAATCCTGATTGTTCTGAACAGAACAGCCCCCTAAAAAAACATAAAATAGAACAAGGAAAGTAAAAAGGAATCTTTTCATCATAGGGACTTTCAATTAAATAAATTTAAAAAAGAACTTATCATTGATACCAACCTACTCTACCCTCTCAATACTGCTCCAACTCCTGCTGCTTTTTTGATCGCCAAATTCATCACTTCATTGATCTGCTCAGTGGTCATATTTCCCTCTCCCTTGATTTTGATCTGTACAGAAATAGATTTTTGATCTGGAGCGAGATTTTCTCCCTGATAGAGATCAAATACTTTCACTGATTCAATCGCTCTGATGTTTTTTAAAGTCTGGATCAACTGACTAAAATCGGTAGTTTTTGGAAGGAGAAAAGAGAGATCTCTCCAAAGGATCTGATCTTGTAAAGTCTCAAAACTCTGAGATGCTTCTTGGCTATAGAGGAGCTGAGATAATGCATCTATATTGAGCTTTGCATAAACTACTTGTGATTGTTCTGGAAATTTATAGTGCTTGAGCAGGAGTGGATGTAAAGTAGCCACCTTTCCCAATACCAAAGGTTCTGGCCCATTTCTCAAGATGATAGCGAACTGCTTTTGAGGATGAAAAGCATCCTGATCCGTCTTTTGGATATCAATTTTACCTTTGATTTCAAGTTTTTGGAGTAAGTGATCAAGCGCTCCCTTGAGTTTGAGGAAAGGATCATCTGCCCAATTTGAGAGAGCTTTTTGGTAATAGAGCATCCCAAGTTCATTTTCTTCTCCTAGATAATACTGGGCATATCTGGGATCGATCATCGTCTCTGGAGCAGTAGCTGATCCACTAGGTCGAATATGTCCGATATCATAGATCTTGATCTCATCAAAAAATTTACTATTTTTTGCCACATTTTCCAAGAGATTATAGACCATCCCATCTCTGAGATAAGGAGTCTCTGGATTGAGAGGGTTTTTGAGCTGAAGTTGATGTTCCGGATTTTGAGCAAAGAGTTTAAGCTGAGTAGCTGAAACCCAAGGATAGGTCTCACTCTGATCAAAGTGTAATTCTCTGACTAAAATTTCTTCCAAAACTCTGGTAATTTGCACCAAAGGTCCCATCTTCTGATCTTTGATCTCTGCGAGGATTGGCTCTGCAGTGATGTTTTCATAGCCCCAAATCCTAGCAATCTCCTCTGCTACATCCTCTGGAATCGTAATATCTTCTGGACTCCTCCAGAAAGGAACAAAAACCGTATCCCCCGCATGCTCAAATCCCAAATCACTCAGAATTTTTTGTGCTTGTGGTTTGAAATCTACGGCCTGCTTTCCAAAGATAAAGTTTTGTAAGGTAGGATAATCCAGATCAATGGCTTTTTTTGCAGTGATGTTGAGTTTAGGATTGATATAATGCCCTAGCCCTGAAACCTCAAAATCTCCGAGCCCTTTTCTATAAAATTTAAGCTCATCCAGAAAGAGGAGCAAGGTATAGAGACTATAGAGAGGATTGATATTTTTTTCAAATCTGAGCTCAGCATCAGTCCTGAGTCCGAGTCTCATCCCGGTTTTTCTGATCGCGATGGGATCAAAGTTTGCTAGCTCTACGATGATATTTTCTGTACTCTCTGAAATTCCACTATCTAGTCCTCAGATGATCCCTGCTAATGCCAAGATCTTGTGCTCATCGGCAATGACTAGATCGTTAGACTGCAAGGTATGCTCCTTTTCAAAAAGATCAACAAACTTTTCTCCTTCCTTTGCATCTCTGATAATCAAATCTCCTTGGATCTTATCTGCATCAAAAAAGTGTACTGGTAATCCAGAAATATTCATAAAAAGATTGGAAAAATCTACCCAATTGCTAATCGGATGACTTCCCAAATCTAGCAACTGCAATCTCGCAAAAAAATCTGATTTTTGGATTTTGACCTTATTGATTTCTAGTGCGATATAAGTATTGAGATTTTCTGATTGTCCCAAAACTTGGCGAGAAAGTTTGGACTCAGTATGAGAGAGTACATTCAAAATCTCAGTATGCTTGAAACTTTCCAAATATTCTTTGACTTTATTGTACTTGATCTGCTGATCTGGATACATTGCATTGAGTTCCACCGCAGCACCGAAATGTCCGGTTAAATCTGGCCTATTGGTCATATTTTTATTATCCACTTCTAGGATCGTAGCTTCTAACCAAGGGAATTTTTCTCTCAAAGGAGTTCCAATATCTTCCTCCGTTAGATCCAAATCTTTTTTGAGATCCCAAATCTCATGAGTATCCAAATCTTCATAAATCTGCAATTCTTCTTTGGAACAGATCATCCCTTCAGAATCCACTCCTCTCATGGCTCTCTTCTCGATCACGATATTTGCCTGAGGGAAAGGAGTCCCTACTAAGGCAACCGAAACCAACTGGTCTACAGCTAGATTGATTCCTCCACAGATGATTTGAAAAATACCTTTTGCTCCACAATCTACTTTCGCTACATTAAGCTTGTCTGCATCAGGATGATTCCAAACTTCGAGCACTTTTCCGATCACGATAGAATCTGGAATTTTTCTTTCAGTGATTTCTTCGATCTCTGCAGTCTTGAGGATAAATTTTTGAGCGATATTTTCTCGAGAATCATCGATAGAAATATATTTTTTGAGGAGCTGAGAATGATACTTCATTGCAAAAAAAAACTAGTAAAAATAAAAACTATCTCTTATCCTAGCGATTTGTCCCAAAACTGCAACCAAAAAGCAATAAAAGTCTGATTTTTTTGATCAAAAAAAAGCCCACCAATACACTCAGTGGACTCTTTCTTTTGAACAATTTCTTTTGAAATCAGGACTATTTAGTCTCATCTAAACAAACTGGTTTGCTGTAAGTCTCACAAGCCATTCTAGTACAAGCAGCATCGTCTGCTCCTTCGAGTTTGTTGCAAGTATTACATCCATCATTGAAAGTTTGACATTCAGCTGGGATGATCGTTTTCCAAGAGTCAGCATCATAGGTTTCTAGTGCTGCAACTTCATCCAAGCAAACTGGTTTCTGGTAACTCTCACAGTACATCAGGGTACATGCAATGATATCCCCTTCTCCTTTATTACACACATTACATCCATCATTGAATGCTTTACACTCAGCAGGGATGATTTCTTTCCAAGAGTCTGCAGTATAAGTTGGCTCAAAAGCTTTGATGAGTCCAAATTTTAGCAAGCTCAATGTCTGATAGAACGTATTTTCTTTGGTTGGAAGTTTTTTGTCTGCAGGGAATTTTGCCAAAAGCTCAAATACTGCATCATTGATATTGTTTACTGCCGTTGAAACCAGACTTCTTTGTTTACCTTCACTGTATCTTTTGATCTGTTTTTGATAGCTATCCACGATTGAGTTAACAATTGTTTGATACTTTTCTGCTACCGTTTCTTGCAGATGCGTGAAAAAATTCTGATCATTTTCTGAGAGAGTAAGTATCTCTTCTAGACAAGTCCACTGAGGGATAAATCCTTCTGGATATCCGATCCTTGTCCTCATAACAAATGCTCCATCTAGATTTACAAAATCATTGATTCCATCAGAAGCAAGTTTACAAGTATCTGCATTGTTAGCTGTGAATTCCTCTTGAGCAAGTGCCACACCTGCATCACAAATCCCTGGATGAGCGATCTCAACCTCTTGAGCCATACAAGCATTACCATAAGTAACTCCATCTACTCCACATACAGGTAGATATTCCATCGTACATGCAAGCGATTCTGCCTGAGCAACCAATACTGGTTCTTCTGCCTTTACAGAAATACTAACAGTGATTCCAGCTAATAATGCGAATCCTGCGAGCAAAGAAAGTGTTTTTTTCATTGAGTGAAAAAAAAATTAAAAGAGTCGATCAATGAGCAGGCAAAAGAAAAAAGCCTGACAGCACTTTTGCAAGAATTCATTCATCCAACTCTGAAAGTATAAGGATTGGAGAAAAGAAATCAAGTAGGATGATTTTTGGGAAGGACTAACAAAAATTTTAAAAAAAATAACAATACTCGGCTTGATTTCCTGAACTCCTTTTTTATGATAAGAGCTGTCGTTTTAGAGATAACAAATCAACCAAAATGCCATCAATAGATACTTGAAACACTGCTATAGAAGATCCATCAGGAGATCATCTCCCCAAAAGATCTACCACAGAAACGATCAAAAATTTAGAAGAAAGTCTCACAAAACACAAAAAATTGCCTCCCTATGATAGAGAAGGTGATGATGGACAATCTCGACTTGCACATAAAACTCCTGGATCTGAGGTCCAAGAGATAAAAAACAAAGGAATCCCTTCTTGGAAAAAATATCCTGGAGGATAAAAAAAGTTCTATTACTCTACACATACCTTATGCATTATGAAATCTTGAATCAAGACTATGATTTAGCACTAATCCAAAGACTCCTAAAAGTCAGAAACATCACTGACAATCCAGAGAATTTTCTCGATCCCAATCTAGCAAACTATCGACTAGATCCTTTTCTGCTCCAAGATATGGACAAAGCCGTTGAGAGGATCATCCAAGCCATGCAAAAAAAAGAAAAGATCATCATCTTTGGAGATTATGATGTGGATGGGATCACTTCGAGCTATCTGGTGTATAAATTTATCACCCAATTTCTCGGATACCACAATATCAGTATCAGATTTCCTCATAGGGTTGAAGATGGCTATGGACTCAAAAGCAAGCATTTGGAAGAGATGAAAAGTCAGAATATCGATCTCATTATCACCGTAGACAACGGGATCAGCTCTGTGGAAGAAGCTCGTTTGGCCAAAGAGCTCGGAATAGACATGATCATCACTGACCATCATCATTTGCTCGAACGTGTCCCAGAAGCTTATGCAGTAGTCAATCCTCAGATTTCTCCAGACTATCCTTTCAAAGGGCTTGCAGGAGTAGGAGTAGCTTTCAAGCTCGTCAATGCACTCTTGCACAAATCAACCTTTTCTAATGAAAAGAAAAATCAGATTTTCAATTATTTTTTACCGATTGTAACAATTGGGACGGTTGCTGATGTCGTACCACTAGTCCAAGAAAATAGAGTCATCGTCAAAAAGGGACTCGAAATCATCAATCATTATCCAGATAGCGTCCCTCAGAGTCTCAAAAATTTTCTCGACTACCTCAATCTCAAGGGGAATGTCGATACTTTTCATATCGGTTTTGTGATTGGACCGAGGATCAATGCGGGAGGGAGGATTGAAAGCCCTTATGATAGTCTCAAAATCCTCCTCTGCGAAAATGGAGAGCAGATCACCTATCTAGATAGGATCGAAGAGATCAATAAAGAGAGGAAAAGAATGCAAGAACAAGCATTCAAACTTGCAGAACAAGAATTGGATCCTGAGAGAATGTTTCTCTCCGTAGCACATCCAGAATTTCATGAAGGGATTGTGGGAATTGTAGCAGGGAGAATCTGTGAAAAACACTACAAACCCTGTGGTATTTTCAAAATTGATGAAGAAAAACAGCAAGCTACCGCATCACTCAGAGGACCAGACTATTTTAGTGTGATCCAAATGATCGAGCAAGCATCGCATCTTTTACAGAGATTCTGAGGACACAAGGGAGCTGGAGGACTGACCGTGGATCTCGAGCATCTCGATGAGGTGATAGAAATTTTCAATACTTATTGCAAAGCAAACATCCAAGAGGAACAGCGTCAAAAAGTTATCTCGGTAGATACCGCACTTCAAGCAGCAGAATGGAATAGCGAAACCCTCAAAGATATCGCCAAACTCGCACCTTTTGGAGAAGGGAATCCTGAACCTCGTCTCCTACTCTCAGGGCTAAAAGTCAAAAGCGTAGAAAGAGTTGGAAAAAATGGGGGAAGTCATCTCAAAATTTTTGCTAAACTGGAGGAAAAAGATCTCGTAGTCATATTTTGGGGATCAGGAGTAGATTCAGAAAAGATCCCAAGCCAAATCTCAGTCATTGGAACGGTCAAAAAAGATACCTTCAATGGAGGATATTTTTTTAATGGAGAGCATCGATTTGAAGAAGGAGAAGAGGGAGAAGAAAATGAAACAGAAAATGCAATTCGCTAGCACTTGAAGATCAGGATTTTTTTAGTATAGTTTAGGAGATAAAAATAGCAATAGCAAGATTTTCAAGAACCAATCTCTTTATGATATATTTTTAGCATCACAAAGAATAAAAACTCTGATGAAACTGATCGTCTGACTCGGCAATCCAGGCAAAAATTATGAAAAAACCAGACACAATATCTGATTCTCTTTTTTGGATCGCTGGAATGAGCGAGAACAGCTTGGAAGCTGGAAATTTGTAGCAAAGTTCCAAGGAGAAATCATCCAAACTGAACGAGCAGGAGAAAAAATCATCCTTGCAAAACCTCAGACTTTTATGAATAATTCTGGGAATGTGGTAGCTCCTTTGGCGAGATTTTATCAGATTGAGAGTCAAGATATCCTCGTCCTCCATGATGAGATCGACTTCCCTACGGCAAAAATTACCCTCAAATACTGAGGAGGAGTCGCTGGACACAATGGACTCAAAAGCATTGTTGCCAAACTGGGAACCAAAGATTTTTGGAGGCTCAGGATCGGAATTGATAGACCAGTGGAACAAACTCAAGTCACCAATCGAGTCCTCGGAAAATTTAAAGCTGAAGAGATCGAAGCCCTGACAGCACAAGAATCCAAGATCTTTGCTCTCATCCAAGATTTTATCCAAGGAAAAGCAAAATAATCCAAAGTATCCAGATCTGATTTTTATTTTTTTTCTAAACGAGCATGTTTGTAGCTATCCATGGACATAGTACCTTTTCCTTTCTCGAGGCAGTGGGTGGCCCTCAGGCCATCATCTCCAAAGCCAAAGAACTCTGACTCCAAGCGATCGGACTGACAGATCTCTATGGAATGTATGGGATCATCCCTTTTTATCTCGAGGCACAGAGCCAAGGGATCAAACCTATCCTCGGAGTAGAGCTTGGATTTGTCCTCAATAGCGAAAATGTAGCCAATCCCAAAAATATTGGAAATATTGTCCTCATCGCAAAAGATGGAGCAGGATATCTCAATCTCCTCAAACTCGTTTCCTTTGCCAATCAAGAAGGGATCAAACACAGACCCAAAATCGATCTCCAACAGCTCAAAAAGCACGGCGAAGGACTGATCATCCTCACGGGAGGGATTGATTCACGATTTAGCAAAATCCTCTATGAAAATAATCCTCTCGAGAAAGCGAGCGAAATTTTGGGATTTCTCAAAGAGATCGTGGGAGCTGATCAGGTTTTTTTGGAAGTATTAGCGCAGGATGAGAGCCAAGATCAGCACATCAAAAAGCTCAACACCGCTACGATCAACCTTTCTCAGCAGTCTCAGACTCCTTGTCTGGTAGGGAATATTTACGAATATCCCAACGAAAAAGATAAAATCACCCAAGAACTTGCAATGGCGATCAAGGACAATATCAAGCTTTTTGATCCAGGGCGCAGGCAAAATAAAACTCTCAATCATCTCATGGGAGAGGAAGAGATCAAAGCGATCTGTCTGGCAAATGGTTATGATGAAGCGCAGATCCAAGAGTGGTTTGCGGTCTCTCAGCATGTAGCAGACATTGCCAATCCAGACATTATGATGGGAGTATCGCAGTTTCCAGACTATGATTCTGATCCGGAGATTATCAAATTTTATCACGAGAATCCAGATAGTTGGATCATAGAGGGAGAGAATCAGTAGGACTACTATATCTACCACCAAATAAAATAATAATTTAGATCGAATCAACAAAGTCAATTATAGCAGAGTTGTTGAATTTTGTGGCATAATTGTAAAAAATGGGTGGCTAAAATAGCACCAAACGATAGAACAAGACTACCTTATTTGCTGTTATTTTATCTATGCAAGATAAAGTTTGCTAAGACAACAATATTTTTAGGGTCTAGAGTACTTTAGCAAAAATTAATCCCCCTACTTTTTTAAGATTTTTCTGTATTCCAATTTTATAGAAAAAATGATTACACACAACAGCCGCTTCTAGTCTAATGTCCCGACATTCATTTGAAAATTTTATAGTAGTCAGAATACTTAGACAGAGGCTGTTATGAGAACCGAGTTTCGAGGTTTTGCGTACGAGAATATCATGACATATATTGCTATTTAAACTAAGAAAGGAAGTGTTTTAATTAAGATAAAATATCTTTTTTGAGATATAGTTTATTGCAAGAAATTTTGGCGATAGATTTTTTTGTTTTTGAACCTATTATTGTTAATTCTTTGTAC
>CAYIZS010000005.1:5263-19916 GCA_964367985.1 uncultured Candidatus Peribacteria bacterium | reverse complement strand
ATATTGAGATATCAAAGAATTAAAATCGATAATTCAAAAAATTAAAAATCAGGGAAAAACGGTTCTCATTCGGCAGACAAAAACTCTTTATGATACTCACTTTGAAAAAGATTTTGATCAGCTTTCTCAGGATTTGGCAGAGGAGGTGGTGGATGCGTATATGCTTGAAACTTTTGTGATTGAAGATGAGGTTTTTCCAAATATTGAACTAGCAGAAAAGGTTTTGGCACAAAATGAGATTGCTTTCCCAGAAAAAGAAGCAATGCGTTTTGAAGAAAAGTGAGCATTTGAGGTGAGAGATTATATTATTTTCAATGCTTACAGGATGATTCAGGAAATGAAGATCAAGGCAGTGATTTGCTTTACCAAAGAGGGATATTCGGTAGCGAGATTAGCTTCTTTGGCTCCAAAAATTCCGATTATTACCTTTACTCAGGAAAATGAAACGTATAGATTTTTGAGTATGATCTGGGGAGTGAGGGGCTACAAAATTTCTCAGTCTTTCAATTATGAGAATCTCAAAAGAATTGGAAAAGAAATGATCAGGATTATTTTTAAAGGTAATATTTCTCTAGATGATAAAATCCTGATTCTACAAGTAAATGAAAATAATCACGAAATCAAATCTGATATGATCAATGGAGTAGAGCTCTATAATTTTAAAAATATCTAGTTGTAGTCTGATTTAGTAAAAAATATCAATTGATCAATTTATCCTTGTTAAAAAACTTTAGTAAAAAAAGTTCTCCCAATCGAATAGGAGAACTTTTCTTTTGTTTATTTTTGCTTACTATTTCCTGAAGATTAATCTTCATCCATTCCTTTCATCTTACCAGCTCTCTCTTCAATAATTTTTCTAGAGAGTCCTTCTGGAACCTTTTCGTAATTAGAAAATTCCATCGAGTAAGCAGCTCTACCTTGAGAGTTGGATCTCAAATCTGTTGCATATCCAAACATCTCTGAAAGAGGAACTTTTGCTTGGATAGCAGTAGCATTCCCTCTAGCAGTTTGTCCTAGGATAATTCCTCTTCTTCCACTTAGATCTCCCATCACAGTACCCACATAATCTTCAGGAGTAACAATTTCTACAGACATAATTGGTTCGAGCAATGCAGGATTAGCTTTCATAAATGCATCTTTGAATGCTTTGTAGGTAGCTACCTTAAATGCTATTTCAGAGGAATCTACATCATGATAAGAACCAAAAAATGGAACTACTTTTACATTGAGGATTGGATATCCTGCCAAAAGTCCTTGAGCCATCGTTTCTTTTGCTCCTTTGTCGATCGCTGGGATAAATTCATTGGGAATCACCCCTCCTTTGATCTCAGAAATAAATTCATAACTTTTTTCACTATCATCTGGAAGTCTTTCTAGTCTGAGAACCACATGTCCATATTGACCTCTACCTCCAGTTTGTTTTTTGAATACTCCTTCTCCTTCTGCTGTTTGGAAAATAGCCTCCCTATACGCTACTTGAGGTTTCCCAGTATTTACTTCTACTTTATGCTCTCTTTTGAGCCTCTCTATAATTACTTCCAAATGAAGTTCTCCCATTCCTCCAATAATTGTTTGTCCACTTTCTTCATCAGAATGAGCTCTAAAAGAAGGATCTTCTGCCATCAATTTGGATAAAGCTAATCCAAGTTTTTCTTGGTCAGATTTTGATTTAGGTTCGATAGCAATATCAATTACTGGTTCTGGGAATTCCATTTTTTCCAAAATTACTGGTTTGGAAATATCACAGAGTGTGTGACCTGTCTGAGTATCTTTGAGTCCCAAGAATGCACAGATATTCCCTGCTGATATTTCATTGATTTCTTCTCTTTTATTGGCATGCATCAAAAGGAGTCTTCCTACTCTTTCTTTTTTACCAGTTACTGGGTTGAGTAGACTGTCTCCAGATTTGATAGAACCTGAATAAACTCTCACAAAAGTTAATGTACCTACAAAAGGATCCGTCATGATTTTGAAAGCTACAGCAGAAACTGGTTCTGTAAGCTCAGGTTTTCTGATGATTTCTTCTTCTTCTCTGTCTGGATGGTGTCCTTTGATTTCTCCTCTATCTAGTGGAGAAGGTAAATAATCTAAAATTGCATCCAAAACTAATTGTACTCCTTTATTTCCTAGAGCAGTACCACAGAGAATTGGATAAAGTTCATTTTGTATTGTACCATTTCTGATAGCTCTTTTGATACTTGCAACGTCGATTTCCTCTCCTCCTAAAAATTTTTCAGCCAATTCATCATCAAACATTGAAATAGTATCTAGCATTTTTTCTCTCCATTCTTCTGCTAGAGGGAGAAGGTCTGCAGGGATCTCGTGTTCTACTATATCGATTCCTTTTTCTCCTTGGAAGGTATATTTTTTCATCGTTACAAGACTAATGACTGCTTCAAAATTATCAGCTTTCCCGATAGGGATCTGAATTGGAATTGCTTTTTCACTCAGTCTAGCAGCAACAGATTCAATCGCCATAAAAAAATCAGCTCCCATTTTGTCCATTTTGTTTACAAAAATGAGTCTAGGAACCTGGTATTTGTCTGCTTGTCTCCAAACAGTTTCTGTCTGAGGTTCTACTCCTGAGGATCCATCCAAAAGAGCAACAGCACCATCCAAAATTCTCAAAGATCTCTCTACTTCAATCGTAAAATCTACGTGTCCTGGGGTATCAATTACGTTGATTTGATGATCATGTCGAAAACAGGTTGTAGCTGCGGAGGTAATAGTAATTCCTCTTTCTTTTTCTTGGTCCATCCAATCCATATCTGCCTCTCCATCATGAGTTTCTCAGATTTTGTGTTTTTTCCCTGTATAATATAAAATCCTCTCAGTAGTTGTTGTTTTTCCTGCATCGATATGAGCCATGATTCCAATGTTTCTCACATGATCTAGAGGTCTTTTGTCGTTTGCCATAAAAATAAAACATTAAATAATAAAAAATTAATCCAGTTTCACTATAAAGAAAGTTGTCTTTTTTTCAAGTGTTTTTGCTATTTACTTCTTCCTTAAAGATTTATTTTTGTTTTATTTTCTCTCAAATGGATTCGCTCTTGAAAAAAAAAGTGTTTTCACTAGGCTCTAGGTCAGAATTTTATCTTTTATCTGCTTGCTAGAGTTTATGAGTATTGCGAGAGCGTTGATTTTTGATTCAGTCTTTGACCCTTATAAAGGAGTACTTGCTTATGTTAAAGTAGTAGAGGGATCTTTCCAGGCGGGAGATAAAGTTTTTTTGGTTCATTCACAAAATAGTTTTGAGCCAACAGAGGTAGGATATTTTATTCCAGAATATCAACCAGATAAATCTCTCAATGAATGAGAAATCGGTTATATTGTGACCGGACAAAAATCAGTAAGGGAAGTAAAAATTTGAGATACGATGATCAAAGGTATCAAAGCTGAAAAAGGAGTTCAGGATTTTCGAGAAATGGCAAAAACGCATCTTATCCCAGGATTCAAAAAAATTACTCCTTTTGTTTATGCGGGGGTTTATCCCATAGACTCTACCGAATATGAAAAACTCAAAGATAGTCTAGAAAAACTTTCCCTCAATGATAGTGCAATCGAGTATGAGATGGAGGATAGTAAAGCTCTTGGACTAGGATTTCGCTGTGGTTTTTTGGGGATGTTGCATATGGATATTATCAAAGAAAGACTGTTTCGTGAATATGGACTAGATACGATTTTTACCATTCCGAGTGTGATTTATCTGGTCAAATCAAAAAATCTTTCCCTCCCTGCGATCAAATCTGGAACGAATATCAAAAATCTGATCCAGACAGGCACCTATCAACAAATCCTCAAACAAGCTTGAATCCAGCTAGAACAGCAAGATATTGATTTCCTCGAACAGAGTCAGGGAATTTTTGGATCGATGCTAGAAGTAGAAAAATGGAAAAATCTGGCAGAGATTTTGAAACCATGGATTGTGGTAAAATCTGGATCTGATATGATCGAACAAGGAATGATTGATGCGATCTGGGAACCCATTGCGAGTGTAGAAATAGTTGGTCCGGAGGAGTACACTGGAAATATTATGGCACTTGGCCAAGAGTATAGAGGTAAGATGAAAAATATGGAATATTTGGATGCCAATAGAGTAGTGCGACATTATGAGCTGCCGATGGGAGAGATTATTATTGATTTTTATGATCGTCTCAAGTCTGCAACAAAAGGCTATGCCACAATGAATTATGAATTCAAAAATTATCAGCCAGATCAGCTAGTCAAGCTAGATATTTTTATCAATAATGAAAAGGTAGAAGCATTGACCTGGGTGGTGCATGCAGATAAAGCCTACTATCTCGGTCGTGAGGTAGTAGAAAAACTTAAAACTCTGATCCCCAAACATCTCTTTGCGATCCCTATCCAAGCAGGACTGGGAAACAAGATGATTGCTCGTGAAAATATTTCTGCGATGAGGAAGGATGTGTTGGCAAAATGTTATGGAGGAGATGTTTCTAGAAAAAGAAAACTCCTTCAAAAGCAGAAGGAGTGAAAAAAGAGGATGAAAGCGATAGGAAATGTGGAGGTGCCTACCGATGTATTTATCAAGATGGTGACGAGGGATTAAATAGAAATTTCTGATATTTCCTCTGGTATGGAAGAAATGTTTTCCCACTCCTTCGGGGGAAAGAGAGCCTTTTTTGTCAACTCTCATAAATATGCTCAGAGTTCATTGGGGTTAGAAATTTTTTGGGTTATTTCTGTTTTCTTTATTCAAAGAAACATTAGATTTCCATGATCTGTTCATGAATAATATAGATTGCCATCTTTTCAAAAAGCATAGAGTCATGAATATCATTCTCTTTCAAAATAAAGTGGATTATAGGGTGATACCTTTAACTCAAGTCATTCAATAATTGCTGTTTTAGCAAATTCTTGGGGAAGATTTTGTTGAGAAACATTTATTCGATTGTCTTCTTTTCCTCACATAAATTTCATATTCCCATAGTCTCTACCCGAATAATATAGATTTCATTTCTCTCAAAAAGTATAAATACCTAAATATCATTCTCTTGAATAGTAAGGATTATCTTTATTTAAGGTTAATTGAAGATTTCTAATTAAATTTTGTTTTTTTCTCTCATATTGTTGTCTCTCTGATTCTATCCTCTTTAAAGATGCTACAAGTTCTGCTGAGTTTATTTCTTCTTGTGTTTCTTTATTTATAGCTTTCCCATCTTTTTGAAAAATATAATTTTCTCAGTCTGTAGTTGTATATTGGTAAACAATTCCTTCTTTCCAGTCAGTATCTTCTGGAAGAGCATCTAAATCTGATATCTCTTCAATAGTCAGCTTATCACCTTCCTCAGATTCTTCTACACTCTTTTTAAGAGCATAATTATTGGTATAAGGTCTAAGAAAATCTTGTTCTGAAACATTATCCCAAAGACCTTTAATTTCTTCATTTCCACTTTCTGTTATTTTATCTTTTAGTTCTTTAGAGATAAATTTCATATTTAAAATATCATCTACAGTTAATGTTGTTACATCTATTTCTTCTGCAGATTTATCTAAGTCAGATTCCACCCAATCTTTGAGTCATTCTAGTGCTCTACGGGTTTGATTTCAAAAAACCTTATCTATTCAAATTGCTAATTTTTCTTCTGATTCTACTCCATATCCTCTAGCTGCATGGAGAGTAATTAGTTGTGCACTTTTTTGAATTAAATAAGCAAATGGAGATTCTTTTTCATTTAAAAGTTTTTCAATAAGTTCGGATTTATCGTCAAGTTCTGCATTTTCTTTAGCTTTAATTTTCCAAGTATCTCCAATTTGTTCTATATTTTCTTCAAATATTTTTGCAATTTCAAGTAATTTAATGGTCCCATTTCCTGCTTTTATATTGCTTTCATAAAGAGCATATTGTAGTGCCTTTTGTTTGTTACTTTCATCAAGTTTATTAATCTTTTCAAAAAGATTATTAATACTCTCAAAATTTGATTCTCATATATCTACACTTTCAGCTAACTCTTTGAGTTCTTTTTTAAGTGTTGCATCTTGTTCTGGATTTTGGAGAATGTTTATGTTGTTAGTCATTTTTTCTTTTACTATAAAAATAAAAAAATTATTTTCTCTCAATTTCTTTGGCTAGATTGAGGATGATCTGAAAGAGTGCATCCAAAAATTCATTATCTAACTCATCTTTATGATCTGAAATATAGGTCTCCATATCACGAAAATACTCATAATGTTGAGCCAAATTTTTGACCCAAATTTTGATGTTTTTGAGTTTCTCTGCGCTTGCTAGAGATTGAAACTTTGCTGTTTCTTGTTTGAGATTGAGTTTGCTCATTTCGCTAAAGTTAGTAGCTAAAATTTACTTATCTCTATTATACCCAAAAACCTTCCAAAAGTCAAAAAAACTCAGACTTTTTTTATTTCAAAAGAGAATTCCTTGCAAATAGCACTTATTTCACTATGCTCAATAGCAAGAAAATGAATTTTTCTCTTTAGTCTCCAACTTATTCTGAATGCCATTGATTGCTGATTGTATCAAAGAACTCAATATTGACCAAGCTACTTTTGCAAAAGTATATGAAAAGCTAATGCAAAAAAAATTGACTACCAAAACGACTACCCTTTCAGATGCCAACTATCAAAAAATTCAAACGATGGTCGCTCAGTTACCAGCTCCTAGTCCAAAAGCTACTCCTGCTAAAGTAGAAAAATCAAAAGTCCTCAAATCAGATGAATTAGCTTTTGGTGGAGGAGGATTTCTTTCAGGATTGGGATTTGCAAAGGCCGAAGAAAAGCCAGCAGTAGATCCTTTGGATGAGATAGAGGTGCCAGTAGATGATTTTAAACAAGATATCCTCAATATTGCTCAGCAAAGTTCTGGAGGAAGTGGTGGAGAGCAGGAAAACTTCAGTTTTGCAACAGAGAGACCATATATTCCTAGACCTGCAAGGACAGGATCCTCTCCTCATAATAAAACAGCAAAATCTGATACGAGGACTTCGAGAGCTCCAAAAGAGAGAGGAAATATTTCCATTGCTCAATCTGAATATAAAGCCAAAGATAAAGCTTCAGCTTTCCAAAAAGTTTCTGATGCAATTGCAGGAAAAGCTCCAGTAGAAGAAACTAGAACCTTTGAAAGGAGGACAGACAATAAAAAAGCTCCTTCCAAAAAAAGAGTTTCTACACCTACTCCCAAAGCAAAAGTAATCAAAAAAGCTACGGTTTCTGCCAACTTAGTCAAAAAGACTCAGGTAGTTTTAAATGAAGTCGTAACGGTAAAAGAATTTTCAGAAAAAATCGGAGTACCACTTCCAGATATTATGAAAAGTTTGATTTCCAATGGGATTATGACGAGCATCACTGCAAATCTAGATTTTGATACCGCTTCTCTGATTGCAGCAGAATTTGGAGTAGAATTGGAGAAAAAAGAAAGCACTCTAGATGTAAAAAGTTTTATGGAAGGAGATTTGCAAACGATTCTGGATTTGGATAAAGAAGCTCCAGATTTGGAAGAGAGAGCACCTATTGTTACAGTGATGGGACATGTAGATCATGGGAAAACTTCTTTGTTGGATTATTTGAGAAAAACTACCGTTGCTTCAGGAGAGGCAGGAGGAATTACTCAGTCAATTGGTGCATCAAGTGTAACCTACAATAATAAAAAAATTACTTTTATCGATACTCCAGGACATGAGCTTTTCACTTCCTTGAGAGCTAGAGGTGCCAAATTGACCAACATTGCAATTATTGTGATTGCTGCAGATGATAGTGTGATGCCTCAGACGATTGAATCCATCAATCATGCCAAAGCTGCTGGGGTTCCAATTGTGATCGCAATTACCAAAATTGATAGACCAGGAAATAATATTGAACAGATCAAATCTGATGTAGCAAAACATGGATTGACACCAGAAGATTGGGGAGGAGATACTCCTTTTGTGGGGATTTCTTCCAAAACCGGAGAGGGAATTGATCTTTTGCTTGAACATGTTTTACTCCAATCCGAGATGCTAGAACTCAAATACAATCCAAAGAGAGCTGCGGTAGGAGTGGTAGTAGATGCTTACAAAGATCCCAAACAAGGAATTGTGAGTTCATTGATCATCCTTACAGGTACTTTGAAGGTAGGAGATATTGTTGTAGCATACAATACTTTTGGAAAGGTGAGGAGAATGCAAAACCAAGTGGGTAAAAATATCAATAAAGTTAGTGGAGGAGAACCGGTTCAGATTCTTTGATTTACAGAGCTTCCCGAACCAGGGAGAATTATCGAAGTAGTAGCTAATGAAAAAGATGCAAATCATAGAATTGCTTATATCCAAGAATCTCAATCTGAAGCAAAAGCTGAGGGAGTATTACAACAATTTATTTCTCAGATCAAAGCTGGATCTCAAAATCAAACAGAATTGAAACTCATTCTCAAAGCAGATGGATCTTCAAGTTTAGAAGCTCTAAAACAAGCAGTAGATGGATTACAGGTCCCAAAAAATGTGATTCTCAAAATCGTACATAGTGATGTGGGGTATTTCTGAGAGAGTGACTTATCTTTGGCTCAAGCATCGGGTGCTTTATTGATCGGATTTAATATTACGATTAATGCAATTTTGAAAAAAAAGGCAGAAAACCTCAAAATTACTTTCAAAAATTATGATATTATTTATGAACTGACAGACTATTTAGATAATTTGCTCAAGGGAATGATTGAGGTAGAGATGGAGGAGGTAGTGGTATCCAAATTAGAAGTTTTAGCTGTATTTCATACTGAGACTAGAGAAATGACCATTGGGGGAGTTGTAAAAGAGGGAACATTAAAAAATAAACTCAAATTCAGAGTTTATAGATGAGAAGATATCGTGACCAAGGGAGAAATTCTCTCTCTCAAAAGAAATAAAAATGATGTCAAAGAAGTAACTCAGGGAGATGATTGTGGAATGAGAGTAAAAACTGGAAAGAAAATTCAGGTAGATGATCTTTTAGAGTTTTATGAACTACAAGAAAAAAAGGATTAACTCTGATTTTTTATTCAGATTCTTCCTTAAAAATTAAAATTTTGAATTTAAAAGAACCTTCTGGGTTCTTTTTTTTATGATTCAGTAGCATTTTCTTTGATCACTTTTTTGATATCTGAGAGTTTGTAACCTTTTCTCATTATTTTTTGGATGATCTCAAATCCGTCGATTCATTTTTTTTTGTAAGTATCGATCGCTTTGAGGATTCCTTGTTCGATTCCTTCTTGGATTTCATCAGCAAGTTCATAGCTGAGCTGATCTAGGATTTTGGGATCAATTCCTTTCATCTCTAGTTTCTGTCTAATGAGAAAAAGTGGTTTCCCTTTTCTAATCACTTCGCTATTGAAATAACTCTCAGCAAAGAGTGCATCATTGAGGTAGTTTTCGTTTTTTAGTCTCTCTAATATAGCAGATACCGTTTCAGAATCATAACCCTTTTGGTACATTTTGATCCTGATTTCTTTTTCTGTTTTGGGAAATCTACTGAGGAGATTGAGTGCGTATTCGTATCCTTTGGTCTTAGTCATTTTAGGAAAATAGTTGTTGATATAAAAGATTGATCTGCTCTAGATCTTCGTCTCCAAAGAGTACTATATCAAAGGTCTCTAAATATTGTTCTTGCACTGCTAGATCAGCGTGAGTGCAGATTCAGATTTTTAAAACTACTTCATGAAGATTTGGGTCTAGCATCTGAGCATCTCCCAGTCCATCTCCGAGCAAGATCGCAGTTTTTTTATCTTGAACTTGTGCTTGTAGTTGAGGGATTTGTTTGAAGGTTTCTTCACTTTTATTCAAAGAATGGATGACAGGACCTTTGGTAGCAATCGCATATCCTGCAGAATCCCGCTCAAAATAGTTTAGGAGATAGAAAATGTTTGCAAAATCACAAGCATTACTTTTCATAAATTCCAAAATAGCATCGCCCGCTCCACTTGCAGAAAAAATCACTACAGGAATCTGATCTTGAGCCAAGCTTTCCAAAAGTTGTTGAGAGCCTTTTCTGAGCTGAAGTTCTTGGGATTGAGCAATGGCTAGGAGATCTGTTTTCTGCAATTTAGATGCTATTAGGAGCTGATTATGCTTGAGTCGCCATTCGTCCATTTTTTTTGCTCTTTCTATTAGAGAGAGTGCTGTATCTCATTCAAAGGGATGATAGTATTCAAAAAGTTTATTTGCTTGAGAAATATAGTTTTGATCTAAGAAATCTCCATCTCTTAGTAGTTTTATAACTCCAGGATTTTTTCTTCCATTTACTAATTCATAAGTCAATGTTTTATCAAAATCAAAAACCCAAAAAGTCTGATCTTTCCCTAGTGCTTTAATCAGATTTTTTTTCTTTTCTACATTATGAGGATCTTTAATTCCAATACGCATTGAGGAATGAGAGTTTATTTAGAAAGGTTAAATTGGATCGTTTCTGAGCCAGATTCAAAATTTGCTTGAGCATTTCACTGGAGTTCTCCTGCTTGGATATCCAATAAGAGTGCTTCATTTTGGAGAAAATCATGATACTCTGCCAGAATTTCTCCCAAATAACTAGAATCTGTAGCAAAAGTTAGATGCAATTTGTCCTCTACTGCAAAATCAGCATCTTTTCTCATTTGATTGAGGAAACGGGAAATTTCTCTAGCGACTCCTTCTCTCTGCAGTTCTGGAGTGATTTCTAGATTGAGTTCTACGATGAGGTCTCCCTCGATTGCGATATTTTCTGCATCCAATCCTTCGTAGACGAGTTCATAATCTTCTGGCTCTAGTATCCAGCTATTTCCCTGAGGACTAAATACTTCTATTTTTCCTTCTCAGAGTACTTTGATATTTCCTTGTTTGCCATTAGCGATAATCTGTCCGGTATCTTTGGCAAATTTTGCTGAAAGCTGACTCCCAATAGGTTTGTAAACTTTTTTTGTATGGAAATCTTCTGCAAAAGCTGAGAGGTTTTTGATATTTACCTCCTCTTTGATGATATTTTCATATTTGTTGAGAAAATCTGATTGAGTCATTGTTATTGAATTGGGGTATAAAATACTGTTTTATGGTAGTTGTTTGAGATTGTTTTTTTATAAAGCTAGATTCTCTTCTTCTGTAGAATTAATATCAAGTTCTTCAACATTTTCAAGTTCTTCAATATCCTCAAGTTCTTCTGTATTGGTTCTTTGATCAAGTATCTCTGAATCTTCTAGCATAATTTCAGAAAATTCTTCTTCAGTATTGAGTTCAGAATTTTGTGAATTATCTGTAGGATCAATACTGATTGTCCCTGTAATTCCATGGATTTTTTTCCAACTTTCTTTACTAGCGATAGTCATCGGTTTCATCTCTGCAACAATAAATTGGAAAATAGAAGGGAATAGTATACTTATTTTCTGTGGACAAATAACTTTATTCTCTGTCGAATTGAAAGCACAGGAAGTAGCTTGATCCTCCAATTCTAGCTGAGAAAGGAGTCTTTGAAAATAGTTCTCAGCATAATCCTCAAAATATTCACTAAAGTTTTCATCTGTGATGAGGATTTTCATTTCATCATCATCCATGATCCATTCTCCATACTCAATGATTTGACTTTTGAGCGGTAAAATAACGGTCTTGAATGTATAAATACTCAGAACTGTAACTGTTATGAGAGGGATCAAAGAAATAATCAATCCTGTCCATGCTGGTCGAGCTTTTTCTTTTTTTACTAAAGCGACGATTGCAAAGATCAATGCCAAGAAAAAAAGTGCAATTGCAAGAGGAATCCCCAAAATACTGATGGTGAAAAAAATCCCAACCAAAGCGAGGATAAAGCTGACCATTCAAAGGGTAGATGTTTTATTTTGTACAATATTTTCCATTACTCAAGAGTTATTATTATCAACTAAAAATAGCTTTAGAGTCAAAGCAGTTTGTCGTAAGAATAAGGATATTTGGAGCCGAAATTAAAGTTTTCCCATGAGATCCTCTAGTTGGGATCCTTGGTCTTTTTTGGCTTCTTCTACCAAATGTGCTCTATCTAGAGTATCGAGTACTGCTTTCCACTTTTTGAGTCTCATTTCTCTTTCTTGGTCGATTGCTCCAGATTCTGATTCGTCTTCTTTTTTGAGGATTTGGAGATTTATTTGTTCTTCGATATAGATTTCATAGAGTCTCAATACTTGGAATGATCGTAGTTCAGAAATAGTTTTTACTACACTTTGATCTCCACTTTTTACTGCGATATAGAGTTCTAGTTTTTCTTCCCCTTCAGGTTTTTTCATCTCATAGTCGCTAGAAAAAGATCCAATAACTAATTTTTGTAAAACATCTCGATCAAAGTCATCTCCTAATTCATCAGGAGTCAAAAAATCTACAGAAGGAAAATTGACCAAATAGTCAGCAAATCGGAGTTGATCTTGGAGTCTCCCTTCGATTGGTCAGTAAAGTGCTTCGTATTTTTCTATGATTTCCTTTTTGTCTTCCTTTTCTCTGAGTTCTGCAATGAATGCTTGAAAATCAAATAGCATGGGAAATTTGGGAATGAGATAAAAATATTTTGTTTATATCACTTTGAATATAGCAAATTTGGCAAGCAATGCAAGTATTATTTTACTGTAATGGCATAAAATTTAAAAGTCAGATTTTTTTTAACTTATTTCTCTATCTTATCTATTGAGTTTTCTTGTAGTAGAAGCTATGTTTTGACCTTATGAAAGAATGCTGATGCATTCAATATGATGGGTATGAGGAAACATATCTACTGGTTGAATTTGTTTGAAAATAAATCCTTCTTGGATCAAAAGTTCGATATCTCTAGCCATCGTGATGGGATTACAAGAGATATAGAGGAGTTTAAAATGATATTCTTTTTTCAGATCCTGAAGAAATTTAATGACATTGGGATGCAATCCTTCACGAGGAGGATCGATGATCACTACTCCAAGATTCTGGATTTTTTCTAATAATTGAGGATGATTGCTCAACATTTTTTCTGCAGGGGTAGTGAGAAAGAGGCTTCTTTCTTTGAGTCCATTCACACCCGCATTGTGCCAAGCATCTATGATCGCTTCTTCTACGATTTCAATCCCAATGAGTGAAGTTGTATTTTCTTTACTTCCTTTGAGGAGGGAGAGTCCGATACTTCCCGTTCAGCAATACAGATCTAGAATATTTCCTTCCCAGTGTCCGAGCATTTTGAATGCAGTAGAAAAAAGCTGCTCTGCTCCCAAAGTATTGGTCTGGAAAAAAGAAAAGGGGGAAATCCTGAAAGTAAGTTCAGTTTCTGTTGTTTTTTCAGTATTTTCCAAGAGGAGTTTTTCATAGATATAACCCTCTCCTCGTAAAATTTTGGTCTCCGTTTCCTGGTTTCTGACGATATCTGCCAAGCCATTGTTGTAGCTGATGACAAAACAAGTAATCTTTTCTTTGAGCTGTTGATTGTTTGAAAGTTTAGCTAGGAGCTGTTCCCAGAGAGGAGTACTTTCCTCATCTAGATTGTTGTCTGCTACAGAGAGATTGATCAAAATCTGATCGCTATGAAATCCTTGTCTCATAACCAGATGACGGAAAAATCCTTGATGAGTTTTTTGATCGTATACCGGCAGTCCAGAAGTTACAAATAGTTCCTTGAGCTCCGCAAAAAGCTGATTTGCTAGGTTTGAGATCAGGCCACATTGTTGGATATCTACAATTTTGCTAAATTCTCCCTGTTTGTGAAATCAGAGATTAAAATCACTATCGATTTCATACTGTTGAATTCCTTCTGAGAGGAGTTCTGATTCAGATTTCCCAGATTTTTTGCCAATTTTATATGCTTCAGTTTGCTGTTTGTAGACTCCAAAACTAAATTCAATTTTGTTTCTATAATTAGCCGACAAAGGAGATCCTACAATAGGGAGAAAACTGATTTCTTGCTGTTTACTGAGTTTAGAAAAAGCATCTTTGACGATTTCCTCTTTGAGTTTGAGCTGAGCGGAGTAGGCCATGATTTGTCGTTTACATCCACCACATCCTATCGTCCATGGAGCTCCAGGATTTTCCATCTCTACAAAAGGAGAAAAAAAATGATTACAAATAGGAGTCCCACTCAAGAGTTCAGGATTGTGTTTGCTTACAGAAAGAATATGAGCTTCGATATAGTCTTTTTTTTCTTTGACAACACGGAGATCGACTGTGGTTCCAGGGAGAGCGCCTCCTTTGATCAGAATAGTCTTTCCTCCAGGAGCTCTAGAGATTCCAATTCCTCCATACCCAATTTTTTGAATTTTGATATTGTTGAGGATTTTGCTTTTCTTTATTCTTGTCATAGGTACATGATTGAGTTATGTAAAATATTTCTAGTGATTTTTTAATAACCAAGCTCCGATAATCGCTGCAGTTTCCATCCTCAATACTTGTGATCCGAGACTTTGGATCTGATATTGCTTTCCAAACTGCCGATAGTCTCTATTTGTCAAACCTCACTCAGGACCAATAATCCCTAGTAACGGAAGTTCAGGCTTTGAGTCTATTTTATCATCTAATATTGTTGTTTTTTCTTGCTGTTCAGGGATTTTAAAAACCACTACTTGATATTGATTCACAATACTTGTAAGATCTGAGAGATAGTGCAGTTGAGGAATTTGCCAGGACCAGGATTGTTCACTTGCTTCTCTGAGGATTTTTTGATATCTGGGGAGTTTTTTTTCATTTCGCTGTTTTTTTTGAGATCTTTCTGCTGGCCAAAAATA
>CAYIZS010000005.1:0-5163 GCA_964367985.1 uncultured Candidatus Peribacteria bacterium | reverse complement strand
GGAGCTTTCCTTGCATTCATTATTCCAAAAGTTATAATTTTTTGATTATTTCCTAATAGCCGAGCATATCATGCAATTTAAACTTCAAGCCAATTATCAACCAGCAGGAGACCAACCGCAAGCCATTGCTCAGATTCAGCAGTCTTTTGCTGATGGAGATCGTCAGATTACCTTGCTAGGAGCGACTGGGACGGGGAAAACCTTTACGATAGCAAACATGATCCAGGATCTTCAGCTACCAACTTTGGTAATCTCTCACAATAAAACCCTTGCTGCACAATTAGCGACAGAATTTAAATACTTTTTCCCAGATAATGCGGTACATTATTTCGTTTCTTATTTTGACTATTATCAGCCAGAGAGCTATCTTCCGACTTCCGGAACCTATATTGAAAAAGAAGCTTTGATCAATCAAGATATCGAGAGATACAGACTCGCAACGATGGCATCTCTGCTCAGTAGAAAAGATGTGATTGTGGTGGCTTCAGCTTCTTCGCTCTATGGACTAGGGCAGAGTAGATTTTTTGAAGAGAATTGTCTCCAGCTCCAAGTAGGCCAAGACTATGATTTTTCTGCACTCAAAAAGCAACTGCTCCAAATGCAATATAAACCTATCCAAGGAAAAATAGAAGCTGGAATGTTTGAACTCAAAGGAGAGAGACTGGATATTGTTTCTTCTACAGAAAAGATTATGTATCGCTGTTTTTTTGATGAGCAAACCTTGGAGAGGATTGAGCTGAGAGATGATCTGAGTTATGAACTTCTTGAGGTCCAAAAAAAAGCCATCCTCCGACCAGCAACTCAGTTTCTCCAAGACACTTCAGATTTGGAATTGATTCTCTCCAAAATCAATGCAGAAAAAGAACTCAGGATCAAAGAATTTGAAAAAATGGGGATGATGATCGAGGCAGAAAGGATCAAAAAAAGGGTAGAATATGATATCAGGATGACGAGAGAAACAGGCTTTGTAAATGGGATTGAAAACTATTCTCTTTACTTTGATGATAGATTGCCATGAGAACCACCCAATACGATTTTTGACTATTTCAAGGGAGATTTTCTGCTTATTATTGATGAGTCACATATGACGATCCCTCAGTTGAGAGCGATGGCACAGGGAGATAGAGCGAGGAAAAATAATCTGATCCGTTATGGATTCCGTCTGCCGTCTGCGATCGATCATAGACCTCTGAGATTTGAAGAATTGGAAGCTACTTTGGGATGGAAAGATTTGGACGAAATTGATCTGGATCAGGCTTCAGCAGAATTGGAACTGGTTTCTACTGCTCATGAGCAGATCCAAGGAGAAGAGAATCTGACTTCTAAAGATAGTAACTCTTCTCAGCTCCTCAATCGTACTGCTAGGAAAAAAAATCAAAAACTTGCTCTCTGAGCAAAGACGCAGAGGACGGTACACTCTATTTTCCTCTCAGCGACTCCTGCAGCATACGAACTAGAACTCTCTCAGCAGGTGGTAGAGCAGATTATTAGACCAACAGGGCTTTTGGATCCCATCAGCTATGTCTATCCTAAATCTGGAGATTATCAGCTTTTGCTCCAAAGTTTGGATGATTTATTACGCAAAAAACCTTATTTAGATCCTTATCTCCATGAAAAAAACTTTTTCAAAAAAGGAGATAAAGTCTGACTTGAAGAAATTTTTGGAGAAAAAGAAGAGAACAAAAGATAGTATAAAACAAGTTATCGCAATGTTGATCAATTTACTCTAAAATAACAATCTAATGGAATATAAAGTATACGGCTGTAAAGTAAATAAATATTACCTCAATAAATGGATTCACTACCTTCAAACGACGGATGCATTTCCTCAGGAGGATCTTTATCTGATTGCGACCTGTGTGGTGACTGATAGAGCCAAGGCAAAATGGATTCATGAAGTACTGGAGCAAGCGAAAGCTGGAAAAAAAGTCCTCATCATCGGATGTGGGAGTATCCACCAAGGAAAACCAATGTCAGATGAGATTTTTTATGACTACTATCCGGAGCTCAAACCCTATGCAGAGAGGATCGCTCTCCTCCAAGAAGACCCCCTCAGTAGTGAAGGACTAGGGGGTTTTGGGATTATGTCGCCAGAACAGTTGCTCTGGACCAAAAGTTTTGTTATTATCCAGAATGGCTGTGATAATCATTGCTCTTTTTGTCTCACAGTATCCAAAAGAGGGAGGCATAGAAATAGAAATTTGGAAGAGATTCTTTCTGAGATTCGTCAGATCCAATCAAATGGAGGTCAGGAAATCGTACTGACTGGGATCAATCTTGCGGCACGAGGAGCTCAGAGTTCGCTCCATGCAGAGCAGTCTCAATTGCCCAAACTTTTGCAGGCAATCCTGAGAGAGACAGCGATCCCGAGAATCAGAATTTCAAGTTTGGATCCCCAGTATTTGACGGATGAGTTTTTTGAGACGGTGCAGGATCCGAGATTTTTGCCTCATTTCCATCTTTCAGTTCAGAGTTTTTCAGACAACATCCTTCATCGCATGAATAGAGGCTACAGCAAACAGCAGCTAGAAACGGTATTGCAAAAATTTAGATCTCTTCAGAGACCAGATTTAGACTATCTTTCTCTAGGGGCTGATTTGATCACAGGATTTCCTGGGGAAACTGAGGAGCATTTTGCAGAGATTTTACAAGGAGTGCAGGACTATCAGATCAATAAATTGCATGCTTTTCCTTTTTCAGATCATCATAGAGGAGAGAAAATTCCTGCTTCCAAATTTCCAGATCAGATTGACTTTGCAGAGAGGAAAGAGAGAAATAGAAGGCTGATTGCATTGGGAGATGAGATCAAAGCAAAGTTTATCCAGAAAAATAATGGGCGCACTGCCTCCGTTTTGATCGAATCGAGTCAAAAAGGGATGGCTCGTGGATGGACGGACAATTATTTGCAGGTCAGATTCCCTAGTGCATTGCCGGTTGGATCGCTGGAAATGGTTAAATTGAAATCAGAATTTTTTAGTTCTTAGTTTGTCTTTTGATGCGTGATTTTGCTCAGATCTCTCGCAAGAGTTTTGCTCACAAATTCCAGTGAAATAGAATGCTGGGAACCTTGGCGCTCAAGGTGGTGAGAGAGCATTATAATTTGCCGGTTTATCAGGATGAGGAGATCTCTACACCAGAATTGACGGGATTCCTCCACTATCAGACGCTTTTTCTCAAGCCGATAGATCCTGGATTGAGGATGCAGATCTTTAGGGAACAGCAGTTCTTGCTAGAAAAGATCAATCAACATTATCAGAAATTGGGCTATCAGAAAAAAATTACTACCATTCGCCTTCAATAAAAAATCAAATATATTATCACAGACTTTTTGCAAAATATTATTTGTTTCCTTCAATAGCTTCAGCTTTTTATCTTTTACTTCCTATTACAGATGTATGCGTTCAAAAAAATCTGATTATTCTTTGCTTGTATCTTGATCTCTGCTACTTCACTCGGAGTAACTCATGCAGCTAGCTGGGATCTCACTGGGATCAATCTCGTTACTCGTGCAGGATGGGGAGCTGATGAGAGAGCCAGATTGACCACCTTATCCAAAGAAGATCGTACAGCGAGAGCAGTTCAACAGCAACAGGATGAAATGGATCAGCTCAAAATTTCAAATCCCACTTTATACCAAAAAAAGCTTGCAGAACAAGCAAAAAAAGCAGAAGAAGCCAAAGTAGCTCAGGAGAAAACCAATACCATCAATAGCTATTATGCCAACAATCATCCTTATGATCGATATCCGGATTATGTAGAAAAAAAATCTGGAGATCTGCGATTGATCCGTGAAGATATGTTTACTGAGAAAAAAAATAAAATCATCGTCCATCATACAGCGATGCCTTACAAAGCAGACTGGACTCATGCAGAGGTGACAGAACATCTCAGGCTGATTTACAAAGATCATATCACAAAATATGGAGATATGGCTTATCATTTTCTCATCGATCCAGAAGGACTCATCTACGAAGGAAAGGCAGGAGGTCCAGCAGTAGCAGGAACCCATGTTTCTTACAATAATATCAGGAGTGTGGGAATTTCTCTGCTCGGAAATTTTGAAATCCAGCCAGTCACTGCCAAACAGAGAACAGCTTTGATCCGTCTTTTGACTGCTTTGTCTCGTTATTACAATATTGATCCTTATGCGAAAGTGACCTATCAGAGACAAATTACCAAAGCTCCTTATCTCCAAGCACATCAGGGTTATGCGATCAGTACCCATCAGGATACGGCGGCTACCGCTTGTCCAGGTAAAGCATTACATGATGATTTTGAAAATATCAGAGCTGCAGTAGCCAATAATCTCAAAAATAATGTCATCGAAGAGGATCGCCTCAGTTTCTCTCCTAGTGGAGCTCAGCGTTTTATGAGTAATCCAAAAAGTCAGATTCGTCAGCTTTTGCCTTTTTTTGAGCAGGATGCTCCTAAATTGACCCAGCTCCTGGATCAGCTCAAAGCTAAGTACGGAAAACTCGTTTTAGCAACTAAAATGAGCAACAAAATCCAGGACAAAATCCCAGCCTCCAAAATTAAACAAGCCCTCAATGGAGAGATCGTAGTTTTACTCCATGAGCTGAGTACGACCTTTGAGCGCTACGAACTGAGCTGTGTGGGAGGGTGTAAGATTAGTATGAATGGACGAGTGCAGGATGCTCAAAGTATTAGCATCAAAAAACAAAAGCAAAACTTCTCCGTTCAAATCGATGGAAATAATCCTCAGACTACTACGAGTCTCATCATCCAAGGAAATCAAAATCTGATCAGTATTGATAATTATGTGAGAAAATCTTTTGCTGGGATCCCTCGAAATAGCTTTAAAGGAGAACTCGTTTTTGACTATGGATCCTATCCCAATAAAGAAGGTAATTTTTCTCAAGGATTACTCTTGCTCAATCGCCTCTCATTCCAAGATTATCTCAAAGGAATTGTAGAAACCAATGACCAAGAATCGCTGGGGAAAAATAAGATCATGGCACTTTTGGCCAAAAATTATGCGCTCTTTTATACAGCAGGGGGAAATATCCATCCTAATGTCCCAAAAAATGCCCAATATCAGGCGATCGATGATCCAGACTTTTTCCAAAAATATGTGGGAGCTGGTGCAGAAAAAACCCTCAAAAAACGAGCTCAAGCTCTAGAAGCTACCAAAAATCAGGTGGT
>CAYIZS010000004.1:0-22055 GCA_964367985.1 uncultured Candidatus Peribacteria bacterium | reverse complement strand
CAATAATATCTAAAAGTCAAGTAAGAGAAGACTGAATCTTTGTCAGTTTTTTTCTTTTTTTGAAAAAAAAGTTATAATGAGATAGAAGTATTTATTTATCTTTAGTGATTGAATGGGAGATTTTACTACGGCACGAGAAGCATTATATGGAAAGCAGGGAGAGCTGTCTGCTCCTATTTCTCCAAATACAAATACGAATGAACTATTGGCAACCTTGGATCTTGACCATCCAGATCAAAAAACTCCTGAGAAATCCTTTGTATCCTCAGAAAATCCTTTGGCAGATTTTTTCTTTTTCCCAGAAGAGGAGCAAGAAGTTTTTCCAAACAAGGAAACTATCCTTCCAAACAAGGAAACTATTCTTCCAAACAAGGAAATACTTGTTGAAGAAAATAATCTTGTATCAAAATCTTCAGTAGCAGAATCATCCTCATTTATTGCTGAAACTCTAGATTCTACTAGAGCAAATGTAGGTTTGATCGATCCTAGTTCAATTGTAAATGATATTCCAGAAGTTTCACTTACAGACTATGATTTTGATTCTTATGATTTTTCCTCTCCAAGCACTTCAATTATTACCAATTCAGTAGCTGTAGAAAATCTAGAAAGTTCAGAAAGTTCAGAGCCATCCGTAGCAGAAGCAATCACTTGAGATAAAATTATTGAAGAAATTCCACTTCTAGATTCCCCTTTAGAAAAAAAATGAAAAACAACTCCTAGATGGAATTTTTTTACTGTTTCTAAAAAATTCTTTCCTGAGATTAAACTTTTTAGTCTGATTTTTGTCTTAGTTTTTTCGCTCTTTTTCTTGTTTACTAATGCAAAACTTGTAGCACTCAAATTCTCAGATATTTTGCAAGAGTCACCTATCGATAGTATGCAGCTTGTTTTGAGGGATTCGGTCAAAAATCATGCAAGTGCAGCAGAATCAAACAAAGCTATTCAACTTCAACAATTAGCAGAGCAGTACAAAAATCTCTCAGAAAATAATCAGGATGTCTCTGATTTGGCTTTAGATTTGGAAACGTTTCTCGAACAGAAAACTAATTATGAAAATTTTGATCTCAATACTCTTCCTCCAGGCAATAGATTGCTTATTCCTTCTTTGGATATCAATGTTCCTTTGATTGATATTCCTGTCGTGGATGAGGTAGATTTTGCTGAAGGTAATTTTGATGCAGAGCTTGAGCAGGGAGTAGTCAAATATCCTACCACTCCTACACCAGATAAAAAAAATGGAAATACGCTGATTTTTGGACACACTTCCCTAGAACGATGGAAAAAAAATGAGTATGGTTATATCTTTAGAAATATTCCTAAACTCAAAGCTGGAGATGAATTTTATGTTATCCGAGAAGGAAATTCCTACCACTACAAAATGGTGGAGAGAAAAATTGTCTTGCCCAAAAATGTAGAAGAGTATTATCATAATTTTACCAATACAGACAAGTCTTATCTGACTTTGATGGGCTGCTATCCGATCGGATCAAATGAAAAGAGGATTATGATCGTAGCTGAGAGAGTAGTATAAAATTTTTAGATACTTGTTTGGAAATATTTTATAGAAAAGTCCTTGCAAAACTTGGAGAAAATCATATCGTTGAGCTTGTTTTATTGACAAGCTTTTTTTTATGGATTCACAGCTTCCTCTTTACAATAAAAAAGTTTTGATCCTGGGTAATCGATCTTATAAAAATCTTTGAGACGAACTGATTTTGCTTTGAACAATTCGTTTGCTCCAATCTCAAGGAAATCAGATTGTTGTTTCTGCTTATGATCCAAAGTGGCTTGAAAAGTTTTTTGCTCAGTTCAAAGATTTGAATCCTATTGAGTATCTGCATGAGTTTCCAAAGGGAATTCGCTCTTTTTTTTCTTATTTTTTTTCTTCTCGTAGAAAAGAATTGAAATCTTATCGTGCAGTAGATGCAGTTATTATTGGAGGAGGAGAAATTTTGACTGAAGAAAGTCCAAGTGCTTATTGGTATTGGAATTTTTGATTACTTCCTTTTATCCGCACTTTCCAGCCAAAAGAAAAAGGATTTTCTTCCAAAATCTCCCTCTATTTGATGGGAGGAATTCAAATCCCTCAGAAAAAAATTAATCGCTGGCTCTTTGATCGATTGCTCAGGCATACTGATGCGATTTTCGCTCGTGATGAGGAGTCTGTGCAAAAATTACAAGCATACGGATATTCTCCTGCAAAACTCTTTATGGATACAAGCTTTTTCGCTTATCCACGAGCAGATTTTCGTAGTTCAAAGAAAGAAAAAATCGCTCTGATCAATCTCAATCATAATGGATCAGATTTCTTTGAGCAATTGGTTCAGGATTGTCGTGATTTATTACAGCAAGGATTTGAGCTTTATTATGTTCCAGTGAGTAAAGGACAGCAGACAGCTTACAATGATCATCATTACCAATCTTTGCTAGAAAAATCTCTCGGTATTTCTCTAAAAATTCTTGATCGAGAAACAGATTTTTCTGCTTTTGTGAAGCAACTTTCCAGTGCGGAGCAGGTGATCACCGCTAGATTACATCTTTATTTAATTGCTAGTTTTGTGGGCACTACCGTCAAAGTTTATCCTTATCAAAAGAAAATCTTCAAAATGCAGGCAGAAATAGAAAAACTAGTAGATTCTTTGTAAAACAAATCTGAATAATTTTTTAAAATTCATTTTCCTTACAGATTTAAGCATTAATCTTTCCAAACTAATTCTGATTTTTAAGATTTTTGATGAGCATCAGTCCATCTCCTGGCTCACTAGGAATAATCTCATAATTGATTTGCTTTTTTTTTAAAAATCTATATAATGGATCTAATTTTGTTTGGTATTTGAGGACATCGTCCAAAAGTATAATATTTTCTTCTCCAAGCAGGCTTTGTAGCAGTTCTAAATAGTTTCCATAAGAATTTTTTTGAGCATCAATAAATACAAAATCGTAGCGAGAAGTGAGTAGTTTATCTAGAGGAAGAGGTCTAGTAATATCAAATGGATAAAAAGTGATATTGTGAGCATTGACTTGCAAACCATTGCTTTGAGCTTCTAGATAGGCAGGATATGCTACCTCAAAACTAGTAAGTTGTCCTCCCCATGCGGCGATCTTTTTTGCAATAATGAGGCTACTATAGCCCACAGCTGAACCAATTTCCACACATTTCTTTGGCTGAAATTCTTCGAGTATTGCAAGGAGTATTGATTGTGTTTCTGGGGAGATGAGTGGGATTTTCCTCCTTTCACAAGAAGTTCTCAATTGATCAACATATTTATCGATCATTTTACTTTTATTAGATAAAAAATTATTATGGATAGCATAATGCAATGAAACATTTCTATCAATTTATGAGAAAAAAACAACCAAAAATCAGCTCCTGCAAAGAGGAGACCTTCTTTACCCAAAATTTCATCAGAAGCTTTTCTGAGGCATACCAATAAAACTGCCTCCAAAAAAATCACTGACCCCAAAAAATTGATCAAAAAGTGAGAGATTCCTGTAAAAGTCGGAAGTCTTTTGGGATTGGAGCAGGTAGGACAGAGTATTTTTATCGAATACGACAAAGATCTCATCCTTATCGACGCAGGGATGGAATTTGCTGCTGAGGCAGAATTAGGAGCAGATTATATCATCCCAGATATTTCTTATATCAAAAAAAATAAATCCAAGCTCAGAGGAATCGTATTGACCCATGGACACTTGGATCATATCGGAGCATTGAGGGATATTCTACCAGAATTGGATTTCCCTATGATTTATACGACCCCGCTCGCTTTAGGATTGATCAAAAAAACTTTTGAAAATCCCAAAGATGTTAGCAAGATCAAATATAAGCTTATTGATCCTGATATGGATATTATCAAATTGGGATGTTTTACTTTAGAATTTGCGAGAGTAAATCACAATATCCCAGAAACCTTGGCAGTAGCAATTCACACTCCCAAAGGAATTATTTTTGACTCTGCGGACTTCAAAATCGATCAGACTCCTGCGATTGATCAGCCTTCTGATCTAGCAAAAATTGCTAGAATTGGACTAGAATGAGTAAAACTTTATATCGGAGATAGTCTCGGAGCAGATAAACCGGGATGGTCAATATCAGAAAAGCTCATCGGTAAAAATCTGGATGAACTCATCAAAAACACCAAATCCAGAGTGATCATCGCTACTTTTGCTTCCAATGTAGGAAGGATTATCCAGATCATCAATAGTGCCATCAAATATGACAAAATCATTTTCCTTTCTGGGAGATCCATGGTAAATAATGTAGAGATTTGCCAGGAGCTAGGATATATCAATGTCCCTAAGGGGCGTATTCGTAAATTAAGTGCTGAAGTTGATACTTTAGCAGATGAAAGGGTTTTGATTTTGACGACAGGAGCTCAGGGAGAGGAGTTTGCAGGATTGACCAGAATGGCTAGAGGAGATCACCAACTCTTGCAGCTCAAAAAGGGAGATACCGTTTTGATGTCTGCCTCTGCGATTCCTGGAAATGAAACGGCAGTAAAAGATATGATCAATGATCTCGTTGTAAAAAATGTGAATGTTATCACCAGAGATGATATTGATATCCATGCTAGTGGACATGGTTTTATGGAGGAGCACAAATTGATGCTTTCTTTGCTTAAACCAGAATATTTTCTCCCATTTTTTATGCCAGCAGCTGAGAGATATGCTCACAAAAAATTAGGACTGGATCTTGGGATGGAAGAGGATTTTATTCTCATGCCAAATCAAAACGGAGATATGATCGAAATTTATGATGATGTTACCCTGATCTCTCCCAATAGTATCAAGCTCGATACGGTTGTAGTTGATGGAAAAGGGATTGGTCATCTCTCAGGAGAATATGTGATCAAAGCTCGTAAAATCATGGCAGAAGCTGGAGTGGTAAGCTTGATTTTTAAAGTCGATACCAAAACTAGAGAATTGGTTGGGAATCTCCAGATTGAGTCTAGAGGATTTGTATATTCTTCAGAAGTGAAAAAAATCCATACTCAGGTGGTAGAGTTTGCTAGATCAAAATACAATACTAATGCCAAAAAGAGGATGGATATCAAAGAAAATCTCAGACAAATCAGAGAAGAATTAGGTGAATATATCACCAAGATTATTGGTAGGACACCGATGCTGATGCTGATGTATGTTTATATCAATAGAGAAGCGATCCAAAATATTCCTAGTAATGATGCGGATGAAATCATTGGAATGACTTTGGAGGCACAAGGATATCAAGATTAAACGAGTATAGCATTTTTACTTTCTTCCTAAAAAAATGAAAATCAGAATCTTGTTTGTGGGAGTATTATGTTTATCTTTAGCTTTCCTCATAGGTTGCAAAAAGAAATCAGAACTTCCTCAAGGGATGGAATATGCTCCTATTTGTCCAGAAGGATTTGCTCGAGTAGAGAGCTCCAAATCTTGTGAATTGATCTTTGTTGAATAGTTCTTTAATAGTTTTTTAGTTACTTATGATAAAAAAACTCCTACTTTGGAGTTTTTCTTTTTGTGATGAAATTTTTGTAAATAATGAATTTGATATTAAGGAGTTTGAGTTTCTTCTTTATTGTTATTGAGTCTATATTCTTCTAAATTGATTCTTTCTCCTTCCATTTCGAGTTGGTCAAGCTTTTTGGTGACTGCATTATCAGAAAAGAGCCAAGTACTCATTTCTAAAGCATTTTCTTGTTCTAAAACATCAGGAGTAGCGATGATTCAAAATTGTTTGCTGCCTTTTTGGATAAAATAACTGAGTTTGTCATCTCTTCCTTTGAGGACCAAAATCGTCCATCCCTGGATATCATACTCTCCTGGATAATCGATCAAAATTTTATCTCAGGACTCGTAATTCATCTCTGAACCCATCTGAGAAGCAAGATTGATCAAAGCATTGTGAGTGTAGGTATATCCATAGAAAAAACTTTTTTCGATCTGGAAACCTCCATCTATTCTAATATTTATTGGCATTTGAAATGTTTTCTTGATAAAAATCTGAGAAACTCAGCCCTTTGAGCATAGCTAATTTTCCAATCAATGCAAGGTATTTATACAAAAAAGTTGGGGTTGATAATTTTGAGGATGACCCCTGATGCACCCAAGAGTGCAATTCCTGTTGCTACTTTTCTGATCATCCCCATTCCCTTACTATACATTTTGGGATCCATCCCAGAAGCACTGACCATCACTCCTGCTACTACGATAAGCACAAAAGAAATCACCAAAATCGCTGTCATCACAATTTTCATCAGCCCTCCCATGAGATAAGGGAAAGCGTCAAGCTGTCCAATTTGATTCCCACTAGTTTTTCAAAAATGGATACAATCTCCGATGAATGGAACATCAGTATTGAGTTTGATTCCGTTTGCACAGTATTTTTCAGATTTGGTTCATGAGGGAATAACGTTCTTTGGGTCTACAGTTGGCTTAACATCCAGTTCTTTTGTGGGACCTAGTTCAATATTTGGATAGTCATTATTGGCAATACTAATATTTCCTTGAAAAATTATTGCAACTATCACAAGCAATAGGATTAATAATGGAACTTTCTTCATTTTTTGTCATAAAATAATTAAAGCATACTATTGATGATTTCATTGATCAATGAGCCATCTAATTCTGTTTTATAATTAGCCATCAGTTCTTTCATCAATAGTCCTCTCTGAGTTCTCAGATCGGTGATTGCTAGCTCTGTTATCATTTTTTCAATCAATGCCTGACTTTGAGCTCTATCCAACATCGCTGGGAGATAAGCTTCCAAGCTTTGTTTTTTTTCTTTTTCATCTTGTAGCTCTTCTATTTTATCAGTTAGTTCTAGATATCAGATGGTCTCTTGGATGATCTTGATCTCTTTTTTGATAAGACTGACAATCTCTTCCTCATTGGGAGCTCTTTGGAGTTCAATCTGTTTGTTTTTGATTTGAGCCAAAAGACTATTCAAAGCAGATTTTTCGTTCTTTTTTTTCTCTTTGATTGAGGTTTGGTAGGCCTGTTGGAGTTGAGTTAAAAGCATGTTGTAATAGATCAAAATAAATAGATGCTTTAGAGATACAAATCTTTCTTGAAATAACAAGAGAAATGTATATACTGCTATCACTCGAGAGAGTGAAAATGCTGAGGTGATGGAACTGGTATACATGTACGCTTGAGGTGCGTATGCCATTCGGCTTGAGGGTTCGAGTCCCTTCCTCAGCATTTTTTTTTGTTTTAGTTTTTTTTATTTTTCGATACTTTTTACTTGTTTTTTTTGTTATCTTCTTTCAAATTTATTTACAATAATCCTGATTTATCCAGATCTTCAATTTTTTTGAGATCTAGGGTTGTTTTATATTCAATGACTTGTTGCTGTTCTTGACCTTTAAATTTTGCTAGAGCAAGATCGATAGAATTAGGTTTTTTGAAGTTATTTTGAAACTTTTCTCTCACATCGAGAAATCCGTCTTTGATCATTTTACTCAAAAATGCTACAATTCCCAGCTCTGATTGTTTAAAGAACGCAATAAATAGAAAAAATAATAAAATCAAAGCAGCAAAAAATATCGCTCCTCCTTTAGAACTTTCTGCTAGTTTACTATAAGTTACTACTCCCAATGCGACCCCTCCCGCTACGATAAAAAGCTGAATAATAGAAATTGTAAGTGGTCAAATAGTGAAATTGAGGCCACTGAGGAGTCATCTTTTGATATTTTTGGGGAAAACTGCTTTCATTTCTTTTCTAGATATAAATCATCTCTATTATAGTCTAAAATGCTTCAAAATGCAAATTTTCCAGGATTTTTTGATTTGTCTGGCTATCAATGCTGAGAAAAAATTCTGAATTTTCTTTTATTGTTCTTTTTTTGTTTTGAATAGTTTGAATCCCAGATATGCGAGTCCTAGAGCATCTGCAGCATCATTGTACTCTGGTTGTTGAGCGAGATTGAACAATCTCATGGTCATTTTTTGAACCAAAAGTTTGTCTGCTTTGCCATTTCCGGTGATATATTTTTTGAGCTCAATGGGGCTAAATTCTAGGATTTCCAGATGATGTTTGAGAGCGAGCTGGATGAGAATTGCTCTGATCCCAAAGACAAATTCAGCATTATTTTGATTTTGGTTAGTGAAAAAAAGTTTCTCGATACTGAGGACTTTGATGGGATATTGCCCTAAAAGTTTTTCAAAAAAATCTGAAATCTGGAGCATTCTCTCAAACTGATCTTGTCTGCTGACTTCCGTTTTTTTTTGGAGTAAAATCCCAGAATCAATGATTTTGAGCTGCTGGTCGATGAGGGCATAGCCCAGTTTTCTGACTCCTGGATCGATTCAAAGGATCATGGTATCTTAGTCTATAGAAGATAAAATTATTTTTTCAACTGGTCTTTCAATCATTCAACCTCAATCACTTGATCCCAGATATTCATCTCTTGGATCTTACTATTGTGCGTAATGGTATAAAATTTCATCGTCCTTTGCTGGACAAAATCCTCGATCATTTTCGCCACTTTTCCTACCGTTTCTTGGTCCAAATTGTTGATCGTTTCATCGAGAAAGAGGACTTTGGTTTGGAGGTAGGAGGAGACAGCAAGCATCCATACAAGTTTCAGTACGGTTCTCTGTCCACCACTCAGACTTTTGATGTCTCTGGTGCCTTTTTCATCTGAGACGAGCATTTCAAGTTCAATTTTTTCGCTATCTTCCATAAGTCTGAGAATGATCTGAAAATCTACCACATTGACCAAATAGTTGTTGATGATTTCTCCTAGAGTGGGAAGATATTCTCCGAGGACATAGAGGAGGAGCTCTTTATTGAGGATTTTATACAAAACATTGAGATGTGCTTCCTCTTCAATCAGTTGCTTGGTTTTGAGCTGGTGTTGGTTATATTCTTCCAAAAGCTGTTGCATTGCATCGAGTCCCTGTTCGTAGCTTTGGAGAGTTTCTAGACTTTTGTTCAGTTCAGCAGTAGGAACCTGAGCGATTTGTGCTTGTAAGTTCTGTTCCTGTGTTTCCCGGCTTGTGAGTTGAGTTTCTATGTTTTTTTTATCCTGGAGGAGCTGTTGCAGGAGGAGTTGCTGTTGCTGTAAATCTTGTTGATGGTGTTGGAGGGCTTTGATCAGTTCTTCTTGTTCCAAGATTTTTTGATCGAGTTGACGGCTTTCTGCTATGAGTGATCCGAGTTGTTGATAATGTTGTTCGATGCTACTATGTTCGATTTGTTGGAGAAAATTTTTGATCAGCTCAATCTGTTCACTAAACTTCTGTTTTTCTTGGGTCAAGAGTTGGAGTGTTTGTTCCGCATTCTGTGCAGTATTAGGATTATTTATGGTCTCTTGCATACTGATGAGCTGGATTTCTAGCTCTTTGGTCTGTGTTTGGAGGTTTTCGAGTTCCTTTTGGATACGCTGTTTTTCAAGCTCTCTCTGGTCAAAGAAATGTTTATTGATTTCTTTGATGTGAGGGCAATAGCCTCAGATTTTTTCACAGTGAAATTTGGCATGTTCTGCGGTTTCTGTTTCTCGTGTATTGAGCTGATTTTGGAGCTGTTGGATTTGCTTGCTTCCTTGTTCTATCCCAATTTGTAGCTGTTGGATCTGCTGGGTTTGTTGTTTTTTTTCTCGTTCCAAAAGCTGGTGGCTATTGTTGATTTTTTCCTGTTGTAGATCTGCTTGTCCCTTAAATACTTTCCCAAGGTTGATGAGTTGCTGGATCAGTTGATAAGCACCACTGAGATCTTTGGGTGGATTTCCTTCTAGTCCTAGTTTTGCTTGTTCTCTATCAAAAAACTGCTGAAAAACAGCCAATGGGATGCTTTGATTGAGATGATCGATTTTTTGGAGTAAGTTATTTTTTTCTCTTTTGAGTTTTTCATAGTTTTGGGTATCAGATTTTTCGATCAAAGTTTGCAATTCTTTGATGTTCTTTTCAGTTTGCTCTTGGAGCTGTTGTTTATCTCTTCAGGTTTTTTTGAGCTCTTGGAGCTGTGATCAGACCACTTGGAGCTGATTTTGGAGTTGTTGAAATTGTGTTTGTTGAGCTAGGATCTTTTCTTTCCCAAGAGGGATAAAATCCTGAGGAACGCTGCTGAGTTCAAATCCTTGGATACTGAGCTTTTCTGCGAGGATTTTGAGTTCTTCTCGAGCTTGTCCGTCAGCTTTTAGCTCGTTACCGAGTTGATTAAACGTTAGGAGGCTGTCGAAAAGCTTTGCGAGTCTTTGGAGATAGTTGCTAAACTTTTTCTCATAATTGCTGAGATCTTGAAATGATTTGATCTGATATTTGATTGCGGTCCTTTTTTCTGCAACGCTTTCTTTGGCTTCATCGATACTGAGCAATCCAAAGACATTTTTGAGCACTTCCAGTCTCTTTGCAGGTTGGAGTTCAAAGATATTCTCCGCATCCTGGAGCAAAAAGGTCGTACTCGTAAAAACCTCATAGGGAGGCAAGAGTTGTATCAGATGTTGTTGTAAATCGGTTTCGTTTTTGAAGTTGATCTCCTCTAGAGGGATCATTTTCTGAGCTAAAATTTCCTCGATATCGCAATCCTTGCAGATGAGTTCTTTCTCCTGAACTGCTTTGAGGAGTGTTTCACTATCTGAGGCTTGGACACTAAAAAACTGAGAGCTACAGCTATCTTTGGATTTCCCCTTTTTAAGCATTCTTTTGATCAAAAAAAACTGCTGATCCATCTCAAAAAGGAGCTTGATAAACCCAGTTTCTGACTGGATGTTGAGCAAATTTCTTGGAGCAGATTTGTAGAGCGCATAGCTAGGTCCATCGAAAAAAAGAAAACTTTTCCCACTTCCAATCGGTGATCTAATGAGATATTTCCCCATCTCAAAAAAAATACTGATGTTTTGATCAGCGAAAGGTCAAATATTGTGATAACTAATAGCGATGAGATTGAGCATCAGTTTTTTTGGTGGTTTATTAAGGAATAAAGACTATTTCCTGTGTATACTCAAAAACTACGCTTTTTCAATTGAAAAAAAACCACAGCGTTGCTGTGGCTCCTTTTTTTGTATTTTAGATCATCATTAATAAATCAGATTTACAATTTTATAATTTTCTTTTTACTCCGATTTTCCCATCGTGTCCGATCTGAGAGATGATCACGTTCATCGTATCTCCTACTTTGAAATGGTTCTCCAGTCCATCAGTAAATTTTTGACCAAGATTGGAAATATGGCAGAGTCCTTGTTTTCCTTTTGGAAGCTGTACAAAGATTCCATAAGCTTCTACTCTAGTGATTTTTGCATCAAAAGTCTGACCCAGTTCTAGATCGGTAGCGATATCGAGGATAATCTTTTTTGCCTTTTCGATCATCGCTTGATTTTCATGGGTGAGGAAACAAGTCCCATCATCTTCAAAATCGATTTTGATATTATCGCAGTCTTCGATGATTTTATTGATCACCTCTCCTCCTTTTCCAATCACTTCTTTGATCTTGTCTGGATGGATAGTAAAGACATGGATTTTTGGAGCATATTCTTTGACTTGTTCTCTTGGGCTAGCTTGAACTTCTAACATAAAATCAAGAATTTCTTTGTATCCCTGAGAAGCTCTATCAATTGTTTCATGCACTACTTGCATACTGAGTCCTTTGAGTTTGGTATCAAGCTGGATTGCAGTGATTCCATCTCTAGTTCCAGCAACTTTGAAGTCCATATCTCCAGTAAAATCTTCTGTTCCCATGAGATCATTGAGGATTCTATATTTCAAAATAGTTCCTGCTTCATCAGTTTGACTCATTAGTCCCATTGCGATTCCTGCAACCGGTTTTTTTAGCGGTACTCCTGCATCCATCAATGCTAGCGTAGATCCACAGACAGAAGCCATACTCGTAGATCCTCCAGATCCCAGACATTCAGAAACCACTCTGATGCTATATGGGAATATTTCTTTTTCTGGAATCATCCCTTCCAAGGCTTTTTCTGCCAATCTTCCATGTCAGATTTCTCTCCTTCCTGCACCTCTGGTTCCTTTGGCTTCTCCTACAGAAAAAGGAGGAAAATTGTAATGGTGGAAGTAATGTTGCTGGATATCATCATTTTCCATATCATCGAGGATGAGATATTCTTTAGGTCCTCCTAAAGTTACAGTAGAAAGTACCTGGGTATCTCCTCTCCAAAAAAGTCCACTTCCATGTACTCTAGGAAGATTATCGGTCTCACAAAAGAGTGGTCTGATATCCTTTTCTTTTCTATCATCGACTCTCTCTCCAGTTTCAATGGTTCTATTTCTAATATAATCTCTGATGACATTGAAGACTGCCATCTTGATCTTACTTTCTGTATAATCCTGATGTTCATCAGATTCAGCTTTTTCTGCTGCTTGTGCGAGAGCTTCTTGTTCGTATTGACTGAAAAGTTCGTTGAAAGGTACTTTGCTATTGCCAGTCATCGCTGCAAATTTTTCTGGAGTAATGATACTTGCCACCAGTTCCATTGTTGCAGGACTTGGTTTGTTGAAAATTACCGCCTTTTCTTTGATGGGAAGTGTTTTGATAAATTCTAGCTGAAAATCACAAGCTTCATCAATTACTTTCTGCCCAAGAAGAAATGCTTCCTTCATCAAATCATCTGGGAATTCTGCTCCTTCAGCTTCGATCATATTGATGCTTCCTTTTTTTCCTGCTACGAGGAGATTGAGCTGAGATACTGCAAGCTGTTCTTTGCTTGGATTGACTACAAATGCTCCATCGATATATCCAATCTGTGCAGCTCCCACTGGCCCATCAAAAGGAATCCCTGCGGCCATAATAGATACAGAAGCTCCGATAATATTCATCACTCCCAGATCTGCTTTGTGATCAATGGCAAGAGGCGTTACAGAGAGGACGATATCATTGATCATCCCTTTTGGAAACATCGGTCTGATTGCTCTGTCGGTGAGTCTTGCGTGTAAAATGGATTGGTCAGAAGGTCTCCCTTCTCTCCTCCTATACGCAGCTCCTCCAATTCTTCCTGCTGCTGAAAAACTTTCTCTCATGTCGATCATCAGAGGGAGAAAGTCGGTCCCTTCTCTAGGATTTTTTTCCATCACGGTAGAAAAAAGGAGTACATTTTCTCCTCGTTGCATCCTGATGCTGGCATCTGCTTGGAGTGCCAACTTTCCCATTTCAAAGGAAAGATCCCTGCCATGCCAAGTGCTTGATTGGCGAGCAAGTTCAAATTGTTTTTTGACAATCATCGTTGGTCAATAAAAAAAGATAAAAATGTCTTCTCCTCAACACTTTTATCAGATAGATTAGGTCAGAGCCCAACTGCTATTGCTAGACTTTGATGTAATCCACCTTGAGTGGGGAGAACAACACTAGCTTTAGTATAAGATTTTCTGGAAGCTTTGCAAGGGAGAGCGATAGCTGAAATTTTTCCTAAATATCCTAGGATTTGCTTGCATCTCTGGTTCAGATTTTTATCTTTTGGATATTTATTTGTTACATAGCTAAAAAATGCGAGATCGTTTAATCAATACTTTCCTAGAAAAAAATACTCAACTCAACCTTTCTGCGATTCGTGACGAAGAGGGAGTGAGGATCAAACATCTCCAAGATAGTTTAGAACTGCTCAAAACCTGAGTTTTTCAAGGTGGAATGAGAGTGGTCGATGTGGGGACGGGAGGAGGATTTCCTCTCTTGCCTTTGGCGATGAGTTTGCCTGAGGTTTCTTTTGTTGGGATTGATTCTGTGAGGAAAAAAACCCTTGTGGTCAATGAAATGATCCAGACTTTAGGGATTCAAAATGCTGAGGTAGTATGGACGAGGATAGAGGAGTATCAAGGCGAGAAATTTGATGTTTTGACGGCTAGAGCAGTTGCTTATGCAGATAAACTATTGGAATGGTCGTATCCTCTGATCAAAAAGGGAGGAGCTTTCCTTTTGATGAAAGAAAATAAATTGGAAGAAAAGGATTTACTGTTAGAGTTGCTGAAAAAGTATCATCTGCAGCTAGAAAAGGAGCATCATTATCAGATTTTTGAGGGAGATATCCAGAGAGTGATTTATGTGTTGAGGAAAAAGTAAACTATTTGGAAATTTGTTTATTTTCTTGATTATCCAACTTTGCACAGAGTTGCAGATTTTTTTTGATATAAAGAAAAAAGTACTTTAAAGTCGAATAGTATAACCATCGAAATTTAAGTACTTTAAGATCTTACTTTCTTTCTTGAGAGATCAAAAATTGGGTACAAACATGATGTCAGATCTTTTAATCTCTCCTATAGAAGTTTTTCGGAAGTTTTCGAGGCAGGCGTCAACGTCGTTACATACGACTATGGCCTTTGTGATCCTTCCTGTGGTGCTGATCAAATTCGCCATCTCTTGAGTGATATGCTCAAGAGAAAAAGTAATCTGATCCATGTTTTTTACTTCAGGGAGAGTTATTTTTTTGAACTCTTCCCAAGATTTTGATTTTTTTGCTGTTTTAGTCTCTTGATTGGTAACCAATAATTCTTCCATAATTTTATTTTTTAAAAGTTTATATTTTTGATATATCATATATAATTAATTTGAATAAAAAATCAAGAGATGTTGACTTATTTTATGTTTATTGTTTTCTCTTAAAAAGATTCTTGAAACTTTGGGATAAATCCTTAAGCTAAGAAAACTTTATGATTAAATGGATCAGATTATGAATTTTCTCGGGAGATACAGTTTTTCGGTCAAGCAGCTTCATTAATATTTATTTTAAGCTCAGAATTTTTTATTTTTCTTTTTTTAAAACCAACCATGTCCAACAAATATAATCCTCAAGAATCTGAAAAAAAACGACAAGATTTTTGGGAAAAGCATAAGATCTATCAATTTGATCTTCATTCACCTAAAGAAGTTTTTAGTATCGATACTCCACCACCAACCATTAGTGGAAAGCTCCATATTGGACATCTTTCCTCCTATACTCAAGCAGAAATTATTGCCAGGTACCAGAGGATGCAAGGATTCAATGTGTACTATCCGATGGGATTTGACAATAACGGGATCCCTACTGAACAACTTGTAGAGAGAGATCTCAAGATCAATATTAAAGAAATGGAAAGACAAGCATTTATCCAAAAATGTCTGGAAACTAATGATAAATATATAGAAATCTATAGAAAACTTTGGAAATCGATGGGATTTTCTGTAGATCGAGGCAAAACTTACAGCACCATTGCCCCCAGTACTCAGCAATTGGTTCAGCAAGAATTTGTAAAACTTTTCAATAAAGGGCACATCGTATCCAAAGAGTTTCCTGCACTTCGATGTACCAAACTCCAGGCGACGATCGCTCAAGCGGAGACCGAAGATCAAGAATTTGAAGAATATTTCAATGATATTGAATTTACTTTAGATGATGGGACCAAGCTGGTGATCGCAACTACGAGACCAGAATTATTACCTGCATGTAAGGCAGTTTTTGCTCATCCAGATGATGAGAGATATCAGCCCTATTTTGGTAAAACGATCACCACTCCACTAGGAGAGAGCGTACCTTTACTGCCAGATGATAAAGCAAAAATTGACAAAGGAACCTGACTGGTAATGTGCTGTAGTTATGGAGATGAAACGGATGTGTATCGATTTCAAAAACATAAATTAGAACCTAGAATCTGTATTGATAGATATGGGAAAATGCATAATACTGGACTCGAGGAGATTAATGGACTCAAGGTAACTGATGCCAGAGAAAAAATAATGGAAATTTTGGAATCTAGGTGAGTTGTAAAAAATAGGACCAAAATCATCCAATCCAAAGCAATTTCTGAGAGAGGGAAAGTTCCAGTAGAGATCATCCCTGTTCATCAACGATTTGTAACTATTTTGGATAAAAAGGAGATTCTTTTGAATTTGAATGATCAGATGCAATGGTTTCCTAATTTTATGAAAAAAAGATCCAATGACTGGATAGAAAATCTCCAGCGAGATCGAAATATTTCTAGAAATAGAAAATTCTGAATCCCGATCCCGGTATGGTATGCGCTAGAGAGTTGAGAAATTATTTTGCCAAGTGCAGCACAATTGGCTAGAGGAGCGGTAGATCCTTCTGTAGATTTACCAGACGGTTATACTGCTGAGCAAGTAAAAGGAGAAACTTTGGTTCTAGATACCTGGTTTACTTCTGGACTCAGTCCTTTGATCAATAAAAAGATGTTGGAAAGGGATGGCTATGATACTCAGGATTTTTTCCCAATGTCGATGAGACCTCAGGCACACGACATTATCAGGACTTGGTTGCTCTATACAACTTTGCATAGCTATCTCAGAGATAGAAGTGCTCCTTTCAAAAATATCATGATGTCTGGCTTTGTACTGGCTGAAAAGGGACAAAAATTTAGTAAATCCAAAAATAATGCAAAAACTGATCCAGAATCTTTGATTGCTCAGCGAGGAGCAGATGCAATTAGATATTGGACGGCAGGAGGTCAATTAGGAAAAGATATGCTTTTTGAAGAAAATGAGATCAAAAATGGGCAAAAGCTCGTAACCAAACTCCGAAATGCTTCCAATTTTGTACAGATGTTGACTCAAGATTTTGATCCTCAAGCTGAGTTTGATACGAGTAAATTGACTTCTACAGATCTTTGGATCCTTGCTAGAGCCAATGAAACCATCGCAAAAATGATCAAACATCTCGATCAATTTGAATACGGACTAGCAAAGATTGCTTTTGAGGAGTTTTTCTGGGCAGATTATTGTGACAACTATTTGGAATTGGTAAAGATGAGACTCTACAAACCAGAACTTTTCTCCCATGGTGAGGAGAAAAAACTCGCTGGACAGTGGACACTGCATCAGACTTTATTTGCTATTTTGAGGATGATTGCTCCTTATCTCCCGCATATCACTGAGGAGATTTATCAGCAAATGTTCAAGGCCTATCATAAAGAACTTTCAATCCATCAAACGAGCTTCCCTAGTGAGATCTTGAAGATCAAAGATGCATCAGAGTTGATCGCTGACTTTGCTCAAGTAAAAGAATTGATCGAATCGGTGAGGAGATACAAAAGTGAACATCAGATCTCTATGGGAGCAGAGTTAGCAAGTTTGCAGATTACTGGACCGAAAGAATATTTAGAGCTAATTCAAACATATTCAGATGATCTAAAGTGAGTGACCAAAGCATTCAACATCCAGCGAGAAGAAGGACTATTAGGTGTAGAATATGAACAATAATGTTAACAGGAGGGATCGTTTAAAATCTCTCTTGTTTTAAATTTTATATGTAAAAAAAATGAAAAAGTCCTTTTTGACAATATGTTTATGTTCTATTCTCTTTCTTTGAGCTTGTGTAAATAAAGATAAAACTGTAGTTAATGAAATTACAACTGAAAATCTAATTACAAACAACAATTCGAAGGATGCTCTAGAAATTCAACAATCACTATTGTGGGAAAATACCTTAGTTTCGCTTTTGTGAATATCTGAACCAGAAATTACAACTATTGAAAACATTTCAGCAAATGATTTAGCTAAGGCGTTAAATATTCCTGAACAATATAGCAACGAATGATGTTTATTTACGAAAGGGACGGTTTCAATCCTCAATTTTAAAGAGCTAGGATTTTCGTTATTAAATCCATCTGTTCAAAAAGATCATCCTTTTATAAATGATTATTTTATCGATCTCTCGCTTTTGGGTGAAAATGAAGAAAAATATTTGTCAGCTCTACAGGTTCATAAATTGAGTAAACCTACTTTTGTAGAAGAACTCAATGCATTATTCTCAGGAAAGGATACTATTTGTTTTGAAGAAATATCTCAAAGTTATATTAATGCAAACTATTATGAAACAGGAAATCCATATTGGATTTATAAAAATATTGATGGAGAATTTATTTCTTCCATTACAACATTTGAATCACAAGATGTGCCGATGTCAGAACGAGAATACAAACCCTTTACAGGAGAGATATATACAAGATATAGTAATTTCGGCTCTAATAGTAATCAAAAAGCATTGCAGATATTAAGCATAGGAAACAACAAGATAGATGAAGATACAGGAGAAAGGTATTGTTACAATGGAAAAAGAAATAAAATGCTAACATTTTTTTGGACAGAACAAACACCAAACCTTTATTATTCATTTTCAGGATATGATTTGGATTATTTCACTTCAGATGGAATTGCTTGTCCTGCTAGAGCTTTTGACATAAATAATCCAGATTGAACATCTTCTTTTCTGACTAATCTCGGAAGATAGTATTCTCATCATTTACTTTTTAGCACTGATACAAGAAAAGTAAGACTGATTTTTACATTATTTAGATCATTCCCATGGTAGCATTTCAGATTTTTGGATTTCCTATTTATTGGTATGGGATTTTTTATGCAGTGGCATTTCTCCTAGGATATGGAGGATTGATGTGGATCGGGAAAAAAAAGCGATTTGCCAACTTCCCTAAAGTGCAAAAAATCCTGGATACCGGATTAGAAGATCTTTTCCTAGCAATTTTACTGGGAGTGATGATCGGTGGGAGACTGGGACATGTTTTGATCTATGGAGAAGGCTATTATTTTCAGCATTGGAATGAGATTATCAAAGTTTGGGAAGGTGGGATGTCTTTCATTGGAGGAATTGTGGGGGTAGTAATGGCTGTTGGTCTTTTTAGCTGGATCAAAAAACTTTCTAGAAAAGATTTTTTCCTCCTCTTTGATCTGATTTTGATTTTTGTGCCATTAGGGATTTTATTGGGGAGATTGGGGAATTTTCTCAATCAAGAGCTCTATGGGATCTTGGCAACTCAGCTTCCTCAACGAGGAGCACAGCTCTTCGGCTCTCTGGGACTTCTGCATCAGTATCCTCAGGTAGATAATTTATTGAGGGTCAATACCAATGTACTTTCGATGATTTTTGAGGGACTTTTGCTTTTTGGGGCACAACTGTATTTTGCGAGAAAAATGATCCTCCAGAAAAAATGGAAGATTGGGATTTTGACCAGTCATTTTGTCCTGCGATATGCTTTGGTCAGATTTTTATTGGAGTATCTGAGAGCGGATAGCCAGCTCGAATTTATTGGATTATTTAGCAAATCTCAGCGATTTTTCTTACCTTTTTTTCTGCTAGGAATTGGGATGCTCGTGTATTTTAGAAAAGGGAAAAATCAGACTTTGACTCTTGCTTAGCTTGATTTGATTTGGCTTATCCTATGTTATCTGGAACCGTGTTCAGATTTGTTTTTTTACTTATCCTATTATCAAATAGCGAGATGTTTGCGATTACGCTCAAGTTTTTGGAAGCTTTGAGAGAAAATAATTCTACCCACTGGATGCATGCGCATCGAGATCTTTATCAGCAGGAGAAAAAGAGATTTGAACACTTTGTCAGCGATCTGCTCGTAGAAATCAAAAAACTATATCCTCTGCGAGAAGATCTACAAGTCAAAGAATGTATTTTTAGACTCAATAAGGATCTTCGCTATTCTAGAGATCAACTGCCTTACAAGCTCAATTTCTGAGCGGTATTTGCTTTTGGTGGTAAAAAATTGGATTTTCCTTGTTTCTATTTCCATTTAGAGCCGGGAAAGAGTAGTTTTGGAGGCGGAGTCTATAAACCGAGAGCCAAGAGTGCAGAGCAGGTTAGGATTTTGTTGCTCAAAAACTATGATGAGCGATTGTCCCAGATTCAACAACCAAGCTTCAAAAAATACTATGGCAACCTTTACTGTTCTCAGAATTTCAAAACCACTGGGAAACTCAAACAGCTTTTCCAAATTTATCCTGAATTATCATCCCAGCTCAGCCCCAGTTTGAAACAGTTGGCTCTTGATGACTATGTCCAGCTAGCAAATCATCCGGATGTGGGGAGTCGTAGATCGGAGCAGATGCTGGATCATCTTGCATATTTTGGGGATTGGCTGGTAGGTCATCCACTCAAAGATGAGGAGCTGATACAAGAAAATTTCCCTCAGCAAACCCTCAAGGCATTCAAATTACTCTTGCCGTGGTTGCAGTTTTTGGAGCAGGCCTATTTTGAGTATTAGCTTTTTTAGATTAAAAAAAACTAACAATATTTTGGGTAAAATCTTATTTTAACTTCTTATTGAGATAGTATTATTTAGTTTAGCTCTTTGAGTTTTCTCCTCTTGGAAAAATTTAGCTTATTTTTTTCTTTAGCTTTCTCTTTGTCTTTGAGTTGCTGTTTCTCGATCTCTAGAACTTCATCTTCTACAAAATTTCTAATGGTATGCAGTTTGAGGGGATTGAGCTGAGAAATTCTAAAACTCGTAGTTTTCCCAACATAACTAAAAGTAGAAATCGGATCTCAGAGGATTTTATAACTATAGATATTCCAAGTCCATTTTTTCTTGAAGAGGGTATCCTTGAGCATCATGATAAAAACTTTATTTGGTGCAGCTCCAGCATTAAAGGTAGCACAGTGATCAATCTGTCTGTGTTTTGCTACAATATAACAAATGGTGCCTCCGAGTGAGTGTCCGGTGATCCATTTTTGATATTCATGATGAGATTTTCTGAGCTGATCGTAGAGTTCTAAACTACTTGTGACTCTAGGGTCGATCGCATTAATTCCGAGAATAAGTTGAGCATCAGAGATAATATCGCTTTTGTTCCTAGGATCGGTGCCTCTGTAGCCAACAATGCAGATTTTTTCCTGATGATTGATATAGACGCAGTGAAAGAGACTATTGTACATCGTTTCTAGATAAAAATCTCCAATCTGATACGGGCGCTGATCGGGTTCTAGATAGGAATAATAAGTTACTTGGGCGCAGAGTTTATCTATGGGATCGAGCTCTACCTTGCTTTTAAGCTCTCCATTGTGGATCAAGCTTTGGAGCATTTTTTGGAGTTGTGGAGAAAGCTGTTTGCTTTGCTCTTCCAAATATTTTAGTTCAGCATTTTCAGCAATTTCTTTGGGAAGCTGAGCTTTTGCTTTGGCTCAGAGTTGTTCCCATGTAGATTTGATCTTTTGGATAAAATTAGTCATTCGACTCCAGGAAAAGTGCTAAAAATTCTGGATCTCCGATCATATCGATCATATCTTTCATGATTTTATCTTTTTCTTTTTCAGAGTAGTGTTCTTTTTTGGCAAAAAGTTCTTTGATAAGATTAGTTTCTCCAGATTTGATGAGCTCTTGTTTGAGATAGAGAGTATTTCTATCGATTGCGACATTACTAACTCCGATTTTTGCTAAATTTTCCAAAAGTTCCCTGACTTTGGGAGTGAGTAGCGTAAGGTCTTTGGGATTGATATAATTGATGATATGATCATCTTGTCTGGTAGAGGAGCTTTTGGTCAAATTGATCAGATAAAATATAAATTTATATCCATAGTAGAGGGTAAAAATTGCAATAGAAATCCGAGTAATCCCTTGTAAAATAGTTCAGATTTTCCCTGGGATGAGAGAGAAAAGAATTGCAAAGAGGAAGAGCCCAAAGAGAGGCATCGATTTGATAAAGGTAGAAAAATCTCCTAGAGAAATATTTTTTTTCTGATTGAGTTTGGCAGTGAGGAGTGAACGAGTAATGGGAGTTTCTCTTGGAATGGTGAGACTATAGGCAAAAAAGCGATCATTGATATTGTGATCATTATTGTAGGTTTCTATCTCTGCTCCTTGGATAATCGTTTGCCAGCTGGCTTTTTGGAAAGAATATTTGACAAACATATCGATACTCAAAATATTGCTAAATCCAATCTTTTGCAAAAAGTTCATCGGATGGAGAAAAAAGTCATTGGAATTGCTAAACTGGAGTCAGAGTTTAGGAGCTTCGTCTGCTACGGGCATCCTGCAAGATAAAAGATAAAAATCAGATTTTTTTTACTCAACTAAAGTATAATCAAAGCTCAGATTTTTTGCAAATTTTTTGCTTCTTTGTGTGGATTTTACTTTACTTTTAGAAGTTTTTTGTTTTCAGTTATTTTTTGAAGATCTTTTTATGTTTTTTTTCTCGTAAAATAAAAACTCTGCAGGCATACCTACAGAGCTTCTTTCCAGAAGCCCCAGGGCCGATTTCATACAATCGGTAACAACTCTCAGTCAGATGCGAACAGTTGATATCGAAGATATAAGAATCACCCAAGGCTTCTAGAAGTGCCGTCCGACCGTATTGGGTAGTGGGTCTGGAAAGCGATTTAAGGTGGAATACC
>CAYIZS010000003.1:0-22390 GCA_964367985.1 uncultured Candidatus Peribacteria bacterium | reverse complement strand
GAAGTAATGCTCAACTCTGGAAATGCACTCTTGGGAATCGGATATGGTGCAGGAGAAAAAAGAGCAGTAGAAGCAGCGAGAAAGGCGATAGAAAATCCACTTTTAGAAACTAATCTGGATGGAGCAAAAAAAGTAATTTTTGCAGTATCTGGTGGAATGGATCTGACTCCAGTAGAAGTACAAGAGGCAGCAAATATTGTAGAAGAAATTTTGGATCCAGATGTAAATATGATCTGGGGAATGAGTTTTGATGAATCTTTTGATGATGAGGTAAAGGTTACCATTATCGCAACTGGATTTGAAGAGCAGAGCAAAGCTCCGATTTTAAAAACTGTTCAAAGAGATGTTTTTGGTAAACCATTGAGGAGAGCTCAAACTACTTCAGATGATTTTATTACCAGATGAATCAAAGATGCACAACCAGAAACCAAAACTCCAGAAGTAGAAACTACATCAGAAGAAGATACAGAAATTCCTGCATTTGAAAGGAGAAGAATTAGACAAGAGGGGATAGGGAATTAGTTTAAAATTATAATTGATGTATTATATATTTTTCTAAAAGTCAAGTTTTAATGCTAGTATTTTTGCAATATTTTGCAAAAGATCAAAAAAATCTCTATAATTGAGTTGTTATATTTTATTCTTTGTTCATGATGAGATGAAGGTAACTATCGCTACAACTCAAAATACCACTGTTTTTTCAGGAGAAGTAGAACAAATTATCTTGCCTACAGAGACAGGATCGCAAACGATTTATAAAAATCACATCCCAGTAGTTTTGAGGTTGGTTCCAGGTATTATCAAAATTGTACCTTTAGCTTATACCCAAGAAAATCTGATCGAAGCTATTCGTTCACTCAGTATTTCTAAAGGAATTGCTTTTGTTGATTCACAAAATATTAGGATTACGGTGTCTATAGCAACAACCAATTCTCCTGGGAAATTAGCAGAACTTTATGCCAATAGGTCGCTACTAGAAAAACAACTTAAAAAACTCAAAAGAATCTGAAATATTGAAGATATCCATCGTGTGATCTTACAGTTAGAAAAGATCAAAGCAGATATTGATCTCACAGAAATGAAAGTTTAAGTGTTAGTTATTTCTAAATATATTGCGAATAAAAGCTAAAAGTCTGATTGTAAATTCAGGCTTTTTCTTTATACTCAAGTAATGATTCCTTATTTTAACTCTCTTCGTATACCATGTATTTTGCCCTCTTAGGAAAACACAAAGAACTCAGTCTCAAAGAACTAGAATATGCCAAGGTTGAAAATCTCCAATTTTCAGAAAATCCTCAAATTGTGCTTTTTGATGCTGTGGATGAAAAAAAATTAGAACAATTGGCTGGGATTATCAAATGGGGGAAAATGCTAGCAGGAGAACTTGCAGATTTTTTTGCAGAGCAAGATCAAAAAATTATTCTTTGAGTTGCAGATAAACAGTTGGGCATCAAGCTCAAAAAAGAATATCAGCTCAAGAGATTTAAACAGGTAGACCTTTTCCGTACTGATTTGGATGTCAAAAATAAGGGGATTGAGTTGATTAAAATCTGAAAAAGATGGGGGAAAGTGCTAGGATATCAGCCAATTTGGCTCTATGAGTTGATTGATTTTGGGAAGCCGGGTCGTAGTATGCAGATGGGGATGATGCCTGCAAAGTTGACGCATCTTTTACTCAATATTGCTCTTTCGCTCTCTGAAACACAAAATCCTGTGATTTATGATCCTTTCGTTGGGAGTGGGACAACAGGATTTTTGGCCAATTATTTTGGATTAGATTTTCTAGGTTCGGATATCAAACTTTGATTTGCAGAGCAAAATCTTCCACGATGGAAAGCATCCAAACACTTCAAATCTGATCTGATTTTTTCTTTTTTTGAACAGGATGCAACCAAAGCTCTGGACTCCAAAGCTCAAATTCTTCTCCAAGGCAAACAAACTTTGATTGTCTCAGAAGGGTGGCTTGGTCCTATTGTCAAAAGAAGTACTACTGCTGCTCAGATCGCAGAATATCAAAGATGGGTAAAAAATATGTATCTTGATTGGATTACACAAGTATTTTCTACTTTTACAATCAGGCCAGTGATGGTTTTTACGATTCCTTATTATCTCGGTTGGGATAATTTTTTGGAAATTTCTCTAAAAGAAAAAGTACAAGAATTGGGAGGAGTTTTCTTTTCTCTTGATGAGTTGTACAAAAGAGATCAGCATAAAGTTGCTAGAAAAGTTATTATTATTCGTTAATTTTATTTATTTGATAATTAGGTCATTATTGATCTAATATTCTACTCTGTGTACTTCTTCCAAGGTGGTAGTCCCAGCTATCACTTTTTTGATTCCTTGATAATAGAGATTGAGGAATCCTTTTTTTTCTGCGATAGGAGCAATAGATTCTCCTTTGGTATTGCTTGTGATAGTATTTTTGATTTCATGATCTACTTCCAAAATTTCTACAAGAGCAGTTCTTCCTACATATCCAGTATGATTACACATCTCACATCCTTTGGCTTTCAGGATTTTACCATGATAATTCTCTCCAAAATTCGGATCAACGGTTTGTGCATGTTGGATGGCTTTGGTGAGCTCTTGGTGAGTGGCTGGATCAGCATCAATCCATTCACTACAGTGAGGGCAGCTTTTGCGAACGAGTCTCTGTCCGAGGAGGAGATGTAATGCGGGAGCAAGGAGGTAGGGTTCTATTTCCATATTGATGAGTCTGCTAACGGTTTCTGTCACGGAATTGGTATGGAGGGTAGTAAAGACAAGGTGTCCAGTCAATGAAGCATTGATCGCGATTTGTGCAGTTTCCTTGGTTCTCATCTCTCCGATGAGGATAATATCAGGATCTTGTCTTAGACTAGCTTTGAGTCCTTGTTCATAGTCATAACCTTTAGCAAAATTCATTTGAGATTGTTGGATCCCATCAATTTTATATTCAATAGGATCTTCTAGGGTGATGATTTTCTTTTTCCCATCATTGAGTATTTTGAGGAGGGTATAGAGTGTTGTAGTTTTCCCAGATCCTGTAGGTCCACTGATGATAATAATCCCAGTGGTTTTTTTGATATATTTTTCCAAAAGCATTACTTGTTCTGCTTCCAATCCAATCTCAGCAAGCTCATCAATAGCTTTTGTCGCATCCAAAAATCTGATCACAATACTTTCTCTTTTCAGAGAAGGCATAAAGCTGACTCTGGCATCGATTTGTTTGAGCTTCCCGTCTTTATCATTACTTTCAAAGCTAAACCTCCCATCTTGGGGAAGCTGAGTGATGTTGATTTTTACTCCGGACATAAATTTTATTTTTTGGAGATATTTTCCAAACTCTGGATACGAAAAGGTCGCAATAGATTGTAAAATCCCATCGATTCTGAGCCTAACTTCTATTCCCGATTCGTTGGGTTGGAAGTGCATATCTGATGCTCCAGTTTGAAATCCCATCCTGATAAATTCCCCGATAAAGATTCCAGGATCTTTGCTTTCTCTAGTTTGAAAAATTTCTTTCATAATGCTGATTGCAATTCTTCCTTCGGCACTTTTTTCGCTTTGTTCTTTCTCACTTTGGAGTTGTTCCTTTTGTTCCATCTGTTTGTACCATTGTAGTCAGATTTCAAATCCTTCTTTCGTAGTATAAAAGACTTTGCTACGATACCCCTTATCTTCTAATTTTTTGATCAGTGCTCTGACTTTTTCTGTATAATTATTCGTAGTGAGGATGTTAAAGGTATTTCTTGCTTCTTTATTGAAAATTAAAATCTGATCTTGTTGGGCATCTTCTGCTCTGATCATCGTCAAAACCTGGAAATCTACTTTGAGATCAGTTATTTGTTCTGGATTGATGATATTTTGAATCAGCATATTCATGTTTTAAATATTTGTTTAGAGCTAAAGTCTCTCTCTAAGTATAAATAAAAAAGAATATTTTGCAAAAAAATCAGCTTTTTTCTTTCGGTTTTAGCTGTTTCTTTATTAAATCGTTATAGGATTATTCGTAGAGGAGGTATCCGTATTTTTTGATAATTTCTTCGCCTTTTTCTTTGATATTAGGATGGATTTTGGCTGATAAATCGATGAGTCTATTGAGACTAGAATTGTGTTTCCCGCTTTTGAGAATTTCTTCTATGATAGTTCGATCTAGATTTTTCCGATTTTTTTTCATTCGCTGTTTGATAAGTTCTTCACTATAAGTTTTTTGCAGGGGAGTGGGACTATAGAGACTTTCTAAGAGTGCAATCTCAGGCATCGCAATACGAAAAGTGATTTGATTGATTTTTTTGCTTACCGTATAACGATAAAAAAGAGAAAACAGATTTTTGTTCTTGTTGCTATAATTTTTTAATAGAGCTTGTTTATCTAGGGCTATCGTTTCATAGCCTTGTTTTTTTTGATTGATCAAAATAATCTCATCGGGAGTGCGATAGTTCATGAGATGGATTTCTAGTGCTTTGAGGCCTCAGATGTAGTATTTGTTATCCAAAGATTCTTTGACATGTTCTTTGAGAATCGTTCGATACCACTGTTCGATGACTTCAGGTTCCTCGATCGTATCTTCAGGATTTTTGATATAAAAAAGGTTTTTTCTGAGGTTGAGGAGGTATCATCTATTTTTGAGATAATAGACGGTTTTGTACATTTTGGAGTCTTGGTAGTCCTCATCGAGGATACTTTTGAGCTTATTTTTGATGCTCGTATTGGAAATAATTTTGCCCTGATTTTTAGACAAATACTTCACAATAATGTCAAAATATCACTTGTTCATTTGTGTAGAGATAATGCTAAAATTCATCACAAAAAATTATGCTTATTCTGACAAAAAAATCAAGTCAATCTTTCCATAAAAATTCTTTTGATTTTTCTATTGTATTGAGGGGAGGGAATCTTAAAAAGGGGGTCGTTGAGATAAATTGTTCGGGAGAATTTTTTGGAGAAAATATAGGCATTTATTTTGTTTATTTTTTTATTATGTTTCAAGCGGCACTTCTTACTCCTTCCACTTTAAATACCAAGAGTGTAACCTCTGGTAATATTAAAGCTTCTTTTATTCAGTGAGAGGAGGGTAATTACGAAGTGCTTTTGGAGGTAAATTCCAATAAAATGCTGATTGCTTTGGAGATGGTGATGGATCGCATCCAAGAGTTTGAAATTTTAGCGATTAAAGGATTTATTGAGTTGACTACTGATTTTATCACTACGATCAAAAAACTGATTGGGCATCTTTTTTATGCAGTAGAGTGGTAGAAGTATGATATTTTTTAGAATTTTTTGATTGCTCCTGTAAGTGTTTACAGGATTTTTTTTGATTTGTGTTGTTTGAGGTAGTCTCACTCGGGTGGAAATATGGCTGTCAAATCCCTCCTATCCTCCCTTGATAAAGGGAGGAAATGCTCTAATTATTCTCTAGCTAATATATTTCCCCTCTTGTCAAAGAGGGGCTAGGGGAGATTTGTGTTTAAAGTTGCGATTAGAAGAGATTTGTATTTAATCGCTTCGCTCGGAATGACACATCATCCCACCCGGGTGGAAATGGAAATGCTCGGAATGATAAATTTTATTCTTGCAAAAAAATCTCGACTTTATATACTCAAATCATTAATCAGATTTTTTATTTAATTGAAATATTTAGGAAAAGATGGGAGAGGAGTCGATAGCAGAAAATATGGATCTTCTAATCAAAGAATATGCAAAAAATCCTAATGGATATTATCAATTGGAGGAATACAATGCTTCTCAGCATGAAGGCAACTTTATCTGCTGAGATGATATTACCGTTTATTTGAAGATTGAAAATGAACGCATCAAGGAATTTAGCTATGATGGAAATTGTAGTAGTATTACGCTTGCAGCAGCAAGCTTTGTAGCTGAGATGATTCCAAATCAACCTCTAGATGAGGTTCTTCAGCGAAATTATCAAACTTTAGTAGATCAGGGTTTTGTAGTTTCTCCTAGGAGGAGGAGGGCTGCGGTGATTTCCCTTTTGTGAATTAGAAATGCTATTTATCAATATCGTAATGAAACAACTCGTGCTACTTTTGAGGATTTATTGGACTAATAAAACTTAGAAAAAATTAGATAAGCTTATTGAATGATTCTACTAGAATCATTTTTTCTTAAATAAAAAAACACAGGACCGGCAGGGATTGAACCCGCGACGCGGAGCTTTGGAGACTCCCGCTCTACCACTGAGCTACGGCCCTATGTTGTGTTTGATTGCAATAGTGGATAAGCCTGGTTCTGTCGAGTGATGCTATTTATCTATAAGCAATAATTTTGCTCTCTTGCACTCCTTCATAATCTGAAGTAAGCTTGCACCGGCTACGGTTTACCCCTCATCTGGCATCTGCCGAGATTGAGTATGAGTAAGCAAATCAAGTTTGCTATCTCAATGTTTCACCTTTCTCCCAAGATTGGGATAGTTTGATCTCTGTGGCACTTTCGTTTGCTCCCGGAGGAGATCCAAGACCCGTTAGATGTTAGCCTTTTTTTGGTGCCAGGACTTTCCTCACTAGTTTTGCTAGTGCAACATCATCACTATTACGAGATGTACTATAAACAACTTGCCTTGAAAATCAATAGCTTTTCTTGAAAAGGAGGTTTTATATGATTTTATATTCTATCTATATATTGATAATTCATTTTTTAATTTTTTGCTTTTTTTTCTAAAAAAGTTATTATTAAAATATATCTATTTTATCTATAAAATACTACTTAAGATGAAAAAAGGAGAAAGTTCTATTATTGAATTAAGCTATGGAGATGTTTCGGTATATACTCTTACAGAATGAAAAACGACAGTCACTCTCACACAGAAAGCTTTAACCCATATTTTGGATTACCATAGTCAGGATTGTCAAATCGATAAAGCAAAGCAGTTGAAAAAAACTTATTTTGCAGGAGGGAAGGAAGAACTTTTTGAGGTTATTCACGATTCCTTAGAAGAATTACTTGAATCTATAGAATTTGAGAGAGAAAACTGAATCCAGATTCCTTTTTACAAAAATAAAAAAAATGATATTCACTTTCTAAGATTATCTAAAAATCGTATTGTTCAAATCCAAGCAACAGCAAAAAATTCTTTTAAGATCATTTCTCTCTATCCAGATGGAGATTGAAAAAAATAAGAATACATCTTTTGAGATAAAGTACTAAGCCAAAATATTCCCAATTTTTTCATCTAAGAAATGTTGCAAGGCAGGTAGTCCTTCTAAATCTGGATATTTATCCAAAAGTCGGATTGCTCCTTGTTTTACTTTTTCTAGAAAATAGAGATCCGTGAGGATATTGATCGGAATGTCGCTGATCCCAGATTGCATGGTCCCTAATATTTCCCCTGATCCACGATTTTGTAGATCTAGCTCTGCCAGTTTAAATCCATCTTGAGTTTCTTCCATAGCTTTGAGTCTTTGGTAGCTATCTCAGGATTTTTTTGGAGTTTGTAAAAAACAATAAGACTGCAAATCTGATCTTCCAATTCTCCCTCTGAGCTGATGGAGCTGTGCCAGTCCAAATCTTTCTGCATTTTTGATGATCATCACGGTAGCTTCTGGAATGTCTACTCCTACTTCAATCACCGTAGTAGAGACGAGGATTTTATATTTTCAGGATTTAAATTTTTCCATAACTTCTTGTTTTTCTTTGGCTTTGAGTCTCCCGTGCAAAAGTCAGATTTGTCCTTGAAGTTCTGGATAAAGGTGTTGGATTTGTTCATATTCTGCCAAGACCGATTGGACTTCATCCAATGCCTCGCTTTCTTCGATCAAAGGAGTGACGACAAACATTTTCTGATTTTTATTGATTTTATCCATGATCCAAGCTTTGAGTTTAGTTTCTTCTGCACTGGTGATGATTTTAGTTTTGATGGCTTTTCTCCCTTGGGGCAACTCATCAATAATACTGACATCAAATTCTCAGAAAAATGCAATAGCCATCGATCTTGGGATCGGAGTTGCACTCATCTGGAGGATATGGGGAGATCCAAATTGTTTGAAAAAAGCTCTTTGTTTGACTCAGAATTTATGCTGTTCATCGATGATGACATATTGGAGATTGTGAAACTCGATCCCTTCTTGTAACAGTGCATGAGTTCCAATAATCACATCGATTCTATTATTTTTGAGATCTTGTTTGATTTTGTCTTTTTGTCCTTTACTCAGAGATCAAGTAATTAGTTCAACTCTCAGTCCTAATGGTAAGAGTATTTTTGCAATGCTTTGATAATGCTGATTGGCTAATACTTCCAAAGGAGCTAGGAAGACAGTCTGTCCTCAAAAGATTTGCTTATTGTAATAAGCTGCTAGCAGAGCAACGATGGTTTTTCCACTTCCTACATCTCCTTGGAGGAGTCTGAGCATCGGTTTCCCGCTATGAAAATCATCGATCATTTCTTTGACGACTTTTTTTTGTGCAGTAGTGAGCTGAAAGGGGAGTCTAGATAAAATATCTTTGAGCAAATCTCGCTGTTGAGTTTGTGAAATGGTTTTTTGTTGATTTTGATAAGTTCTTTTATTCATCAGAGAAAAAATCTGAATCCTCAGTAGTCTATCAAAAAAAATCCTGTGAATTGCTTGATTTTTGAGCTTTTCAGATTCAGGATAATGGATATTTTTGATCGTAGTCTGGACATCCAGGAGCTGAAAATCATGGAGAAATTCTGTTGGTAAGTATTCTTTGAAATAATTTGGTACTTGCTCCAGCTGTTCTCGCATCTTTTGTGCAAATCGTCAGGGTTTGATCCCCATCATCTCTGAGTAAACGGGGAAAATCCTCCCAGAATTGTGGATCTCTGGATTTTCCGTTCCTACACCACTGGGGATAACATCTGGATGAGAAAAAGTGATTTTACCATAATTATAGGTAGGTTTACCAATGATAATATATCGTTGCTGTTCCAAGATTTTACTAGCCAGATATCAAGAGTTGAAAATACTGATTATTCATTTTTGTCCATTTTCATCCTCAAAATCGATGCTATAAATCATTTTGTTGCCTCTCCTAAAGACAGATTTTTTGATGATTTGTCCTTTGGTTGCAGTAGTTCCTTTGTCGTTGAAAATCAAGGCATTGAGGGGTTTGATACTCCCTCTATCCTCATAAGCTCTGGGAAAATAATTGAAAAAATCTTTGAGCGAATGAATCCCATTCTCTGCCAAAAGTTTGATATATCTGGGAGTAGTTTTGAGCTGAGTTTTGAGTTCTGACATAGTAAATAAGATGAATGGATAAGTTCCTTTAAGTATGAGAAAATCAGAGAGAAATGCAAGAATAGTTTTTCTCTTTCTTTATCAAAAGATGCATATTGTCGTAGAATTGGGAGTTTTCTCCATTGCTGATTGTTTTGGATTCTCCTTGCTTTTTTTTGAGACTTTAGTATAGTTAAATTGAGTGTCATTGGATATAACTTTTACTTCTCAAATAGCATTATCTTTATGGTAAAAAACAAAAAAAACATTTTTCAGAAGAAAAAAATCTGACTTTTCCAATGGATTTTTTATGGATTACTGGTGATCTTTATTATCAATGTACTTCTGAGTCAGCTAGAAAAACAAGGACTCACACCAGGGATGGTGACAAATTCCCAAACTGAGGCAACAGAACTCATCACTGAAAAAAAAGAACTTCCCCTGAGCGAATGGCTTACTTTATATCATGAGGGAGATTTTGAGCAGATCAAAGTAGTAAATGATATTGATTTGCAAGGATATGCTTTTCAGCAGACAGGAGAAAAGTCCTTTCTCTCCAATAGCTATCCTACTAAAGAATATCTCCTCTATACTACCCACAAAAATAAAGAAGATTCCATTACCACTTTGGGAATCGTCCTGACAGGAGATACTACTGTTCAAGTGAGTTATGTGGAGGAGTCTTTCTTTATGAAACTTTTTGATCAAGTGGGATATCTCTTGCTCTTTTTCTTGATTTTGTTTGTAGGGATGAGGTTTTTGATGCCCAAAGGAGGTCCTGGAAATATTTTGTGAGTAAATGTTGGTAAAGAAAGCAAAAAAGCAGAATCTACTACCAAATTTACTGATATTGCTGGGATGGATGAGGTAAAAAATGAACTCATTGAAATCGTAGATTATCTCAAAAAGCCAGAAAAATACAAAAAAATCTGAGCTCGTCCTCCAAAGGGAGTGTTGCTTTATGGTGTACCAGGATCTGGGAAAACTCTGTTAGCTAGAGCAGTAGCAGGAGAGGCAGGAGTGGCATTTTTCTCTGCATCAGGATCAGAATTTATGGAAATGCTTGTGGGAATGGGAGCTGCTAAGGTGAGAAAACTTTTTGAACAAGCAAAAGCTTCTGAGAGAGCAATTATTTTTATCGATGAAATCGATGCAATTGGGAAAAAGAGAGGAAATGGATATACTGGAGGACACCAAGAACAAGAGCAAACCCTCAATCAAATTTTGACAGAGATGGATGGTTTTGACAAAAATACCAATATTATTGTGATGGCAGCAACCAATAGACCTGATACTTTAGATCCAGCTTTACTCAGAGCAGGGAGATTCGATAGAAAGGTTTATGTCTCAGCTCCTACAATGGAAGAGAGAATTCTGATTTTTGAATACTATCTCAAATCAAAAAAAACAGATAAAGAAGTAAATCTAGAATCTTTAGCAAAGAGAACTAGTGGTCTGGTAGGAGCGGATATTGAAAATATCGTCAATGAAGCTGCACTCCAAGTAGCAAAAGAAGATAGAACTTCCCTTTCAGTAGCTGACTTTGAATATGCTTTGGAAAAAGTTATCATGGGACCAGAAAAAAAAGTAAAATCTATGAAAGAAAAAGAGAAAAAATTGGTAGCCTATCATGAGCTTGGACATGCAGTGACCGGACATTTACTAGAAAATGCAGACCCGATAGAAAAAATCTCAATTGTTCGTAGAGGTCATGCTTTGGGAGTGACTTGGACCACTCCAGAAGAGGATCAGAATCTCCATTCTAAAGCAAAATTTTTGGATGAAGTAGTTGTTTTACTTGGTGGTAGAGCAGCAGAGGAGCTTTTCTTTGGGAAAGATGAGATTACTACAGGAGCATCCAATGATTTTGAGCGTGCAACCAAAATTATTAGAGATATGATCCTCAAATATGGAATGGATGAGGATTTTGGACCGATCAATTATGGCAAAGATGCTAGTAATGAGTCTTCATTTATCAATCCTTATAGTGATAATTTGGCAGAAAAAGTAGACGAAAAAATCAAAAGCTACCTCAAAGATCTTTATAAAAAATCAAAAAAAATACTCAAAAATAATACCGATTTGATTCATCAGATGGCCGATGTTTTACTAGAAAAAGAGTATCTCTCTAGTGAAGAATTTTCAGCAATGATGGATTCTCCACAATAGTTTATTTTCTTCCCATACGATAATGATTAAAATAGCAGTTTTAGATCGATTTGTAAACAAATATTTCCAACTTGAACTTGCTCAAGAGGAATTTGAAAAACTCAAACATGGAGACAAGCTTGTCTACTTTGTCCAAGATAAGTCTGGAGAGAAAGAGTCAATTGGAACTTATGTTGCTTATTATACTCCTAGTACGGAAATCACTGTTAGGTATCTAAAAAAAATGGAGAGCTGAGAATTAGAAGAGTTCAATAAACAGCATCAGTTTGCTTTAAAGTTGTTTATAGTCTTCAAAGAACAATTTCAAGCAGAATTCCCGACATCAATACCCGTTACTGCTAGATACAATCATCTCACAGATCAGATTTATTTTTACTTTTATTCAGAGGAGAGATATGTCTTTAGTGATTTTGTAAAAAGACTCAGAGAACAATTGGGAAAAAATATTTTTATTTATCAGATTGGTGCGAGAGATAGAGTCAGATTAGATCCAAGAACTGATGGTATGATGTGTGGTACTACACAGATTCCTATGTATTGTAAAACCTATCAACCTTTACCGAGTATTGATATTGAAGATATCTTGATTCAACATTTAGAGGGAAGAGATATTGAAAGACTCAAAGGAAGATGTGGTAAATTGAGATGTGATCTTATTTATGAAATAGAGCTTTATAAATCAGAAAGTAAAAAATATCCTACCAAAGGAAGTAAGGTGACGACAAAAGATGGGAAAATTACCGGTATTGCTACTTCGTTTAATATTATCAATCAAAATGTTACCATCAAAACAGAAGACACGATCTTTAGATTACCCCTTTCTGAGATCAAATTTTAATCAAAAATAGTATTTTATTTATTTACAACAAGGATGAAGTATCGATTATCCTTAGCATGGATTATTATTGGAAGTATCTTGATTATTGTACCTTTGATCTGGGGATTGATTGCTTTGAGCAAAAAAACTTCAGGATTTTTGGATAAAAAATATAAACTCTTTAAAGAAAATAGAGATATCAAAAAAATGAAAAAAGAGCTCCAAGAAAAAAAGGAAGAATTTATCAATCCTGAAAAAGCAAAAAGTTCTCAGACTAAATCAACTGAATGAGAAGAAATTTGATGATCTCAATCAGAAGAACTTACTGTAGAAGAGATTGAACTGCAGCTCAAAGATGAAGCAGAATTGCAAGAAATCAAAACAAATTATCTCAATGAGATCAAAAAAACTGCAAATACTATCCCAGAAATTTCTAGTTCAGAAAGCTGAGAAGTAAAAGATTCCACAACTTTAAATGACACTCCACTGCTTACAGAAGAACACCTCAAACAACTCAATGGAATTATTTTGGAAGCAGAACTTTTAAAATCTGAAGGAAAATTTGAAGCTTGTGAGAGAAAACTCATTGAAGGATTGGCAATTGATGCTGAAAATTTAGAAATTAGTAGACAGCTTTCAGATCTTTATTTCACTTTGTGAAATCATAAAAAAGCACTTTCTCTCCTCAAAAAAGTAACAGAAAAAGATCCAGACGATCATCAATCAATTTGGCAAATTGGAGAAATCTATTTCTTGACAGGAGATAATGAAACTGCAGAATATCTTGTAGATAAAGCGATAAATCTCAAAAATGATAATCCTAAATATTATCTAACTATGGTGGAGATTTTTTACAACACCGAAAGGTTAGAAGATGCACTTTCCTATATGGAAAAGGTTATCAAACTCAGACCAACAAATACTACTTATCTGCTCACTATTGCGGGTCTTTATGAAGAATTTGGAAATATTGAAAATGCAAAAAAATACTATTTTCAAGTATTGGAATATGAACAAAATAATCAAAAAGCAAAAAATAAAATAAAAGAACTTACTGCAGAATAATCATTCATTTGATATTCTGATTTTACCTTGTTTGTTTGCTTTTGTATGTTGGCAGATTATTATGAATTATTAAAAGATTATCTTTGATTCAAAACCATTGCTGGATCTAAAGAGCTGTTTACTGAATCAGAAAGACTTTTTGTTTGGCTGGAGAAACTTTTGAAAAAAAATCAGATTCCTTTTTTTTATGAAAAGTTGGAGGGATTGGGTATCTGAGTTATTGATTTTTTTCAAGATCCACAGTTGCCAACGGTATTGATCTATAGTCATTATGATTTAAACCCTTCAGGATTGGATCAGAAATGGAAAGAAGATCCTTTTCAGCTTTTTTTGGCGAAAGATAGTCTGATTGCAAAAGGAGTAGCTGAGGAGAAATGATTATTTATCCTCTTATTCAAAGAACTTCTCAGTGCTTGGCAAGAAAAGAAACTCAACTATAATGTCAAAATTTTTCTCTCAGGAAATCATTATTGAAGTATCAATACCTCAATTGTAGAAAAATGGCTGACTAAGACTAAAGAAAAATTGACTCATGATTTTGTCTTTTATCTCTGAGGAGAGAATCCAAGTAATGATCTTTTTGTGAGTATTGGACAAAAAGGTTTGCTAAAATTTTCTCTCGATATCACTCCTTCGGATTTGGATAATCCAGATTGGATCTATCAAAGTATCCAAACCATTGGGAGAATTTATGATGCAAATGGAAGGGTAAGTTTGCCACATTTTTATTTTGATGTTGCTAAAATCCCTTTTTCTCTCCAAGAGCAAAATCTCAAATTATATAAAAAAAGTCTGGGTAATCATCCCTGGCTGATCAAGAATAATACATTAGATCCTATTTCTCAAGAGCAATTTTATCCAGGGATTTTGATCAAAGATTTTCAAAAAATTGCTAATTCCTTGCAAGTACAGATAGAAGTTTCACTTTCTGGCAATCAAAAATACCAAAAAATTGTACAAACTTTTGATGAATGGTTGGCTCGTATGCTTTGAAATAAGGGAATCAATTATCATATCAATGTTTTAGATGCTCATGATCCGCTTCATTTTTCTCAAAATAGTCCTTATTTTCTGAGAATGAAATCTGCTTTAGAATCATTACTTGCTGGAAAACTTTATCTAAAATATGAATTAGGAGGAGTGGCACTTTTGCAAAAATTAACAACGATGGATCATCAATGTCTGAGTTTCTCTGTAATCAATAAAAATAATCTCCTCAAAAAGGCCAACGAAAATCTAACTCAAGAACAAATTTCTTTTGCTCAAGAAGCTTTTAAGCAATTCTTTATACAAGAATAATATTTGCTATCTTTTTTTATTTTCTAATTTATTTTATTATGGAAAAACAAAAACTTACTTTATTGGTTTTAGCTGCAGGGATGGGTTCTCGTTATGGATGACTCAAACAGTTAGACAAATTTTGACAATGATGACATACTTTGCTGGAATATTCTATCTATGATGCAATTGATGCTGGATTTGATGAAGTGGTTTTTGTGATTAGAGAGGATTTTGAAACTGAGTTTAAAGAACAGATTGGAGAAAAAATTGAAGGAAAGATCCCAGTACAGTATGCATTTCAGAGTTTTGATGCTTTACCAACAGGATATCTTTGTCCAGCTACGAGAGAAAAGCCTTGGGGGACTGGGCATGCAGTATTATGTGCCTTGCCTTTGATAGAGAATCCTTTCGTGGTGATCAATGCAGATGATTTTTATGGAAGAGCGAGTTATCAAGTAATGAGTGATTTTTATAAATCCGATCGTGCAGCAGGTAGACATAGTATTATGGGATATACTCTTTCTGAGGTATTGTCTGATTTTTGAACGGTTTCTAGAGGGATTTGCCAAACAGACTTTCATCAAAATCTTCAAAAAATTGTAGAAACGAAAAATATTATGAGAAAAGATGATGCTCTTATTCACTTTGCAAATGAAGATGGTAGGAGTGGTATTTTGGATGATGAAGTACCTTGTTCGATGAATATGATGGGATTTGATAGTAGTGTAAAGGAATTTTATAAACAATATTTCCAAGATTTCTTGGATGAGTATCTGGATCATCCAACGAGAGAGTTTTATATGCCTTTGGTGGTGCAGAGATTGATTGATGAGGAAGGTGCAGAAATCCCTGTTCTTTCTAGAGCTGGTAAATGGTTTGGAGTCACTTACCAAGAAGATAAAGCAGCTACAAATCATAATATTGATACTTTGATTGCACAAGGAGAGTATCCAGAGAATCTCTGGGCTTAGTAGTGTGAAAAAAATGTTAAAATGTTAAAAGAAATCTGGCTTTTGGATTGGATTTTCTCTTGATTTTTTGCTGATTTTTCTTATACCAAAGATGTTTAATTTTTTCTCTTACTCATGAATACTACGATCAATTTACCTCCTCACAATACCGAAGCAGAAAAATGAGTGATTGCTGGAGTTTTGATGGATAATGAAACGATGCGAATCTATGATGGAGATAGTATTAGCTATCAGGATTTTTATCAAAAAGAATATAGTCTGATCTACCAAGCCATCCAAGATCTTTGGACTCAGAGAAAGACGATAGATGTGGTGACACTTTCTGATCAGCTCTCCAAAAATGGACATCTAGATAGTATTGGAGGGATTGATTTTCTCTATGAATTGTCAGCTTTTTTGCTTTCTACGCATCCTTGTGCAGAATATAGCAAAATCGTCAAAGAGAAATCACTCTTGAGACAAGTACTCAAGGTCTGTCAGGGAATTTCGGGAGATGTGTATGAACAAAAAGATACCATAGAAATCTTTGATGCAATCGAAAAAAGAATCTTTGATCTCACTCAAAATGAGTTTGGAGATACGATTATGTCTATTTGAGAGCTACTCAAAGGGAGGATAGAGGAGTATATGGATATTGTGGATAATCCTGAGAAATTTAATGAGAGAAAAGTACTCTCTGGCTATAGAGGAATAGATGAAATGCTGACGGGATTCAAGCCGGGAGAATTGATTATTGTGGCAGCGAGACCGAGTATGGGTAAAACTTCTTTTGCGCTAAATTTACTCACAGATATTACGCTCAAACAAAAAAAATCTGCAGTGATGATTTCACTAGAAATGAGTTCAGAATCCATTGTTGATAGGATTATGTCTGAGGTGGCGAGAGTACCCATGTACAAAATCACTAAAGGAAACCTTTCCAACGAAGATTTTGCTCGTATGGGAGAAGCGATGGAAGTCCTTGGAGATTCAAAAATATATATTGATGATAAAGGAGCATTGACGATCCCAGAACTCAAATCCAAACTCAGAAAATTGAAAATAGAAAAAGGAGGGATTGATATTGTAATTATCGATTATTTGCAGTTAATGCATGGGACTAGTTTTTTGGGGAATAGAGTCCAAGAAATTTCTGAGATTTCTAGAGGTCTCAAAGAACTAGCAAGAGAATTGGAAGTTCCAATCATCGCGCTTTCTCAACTTTCTCGTGCAGTAGAGCAGAGAGTGGATAAAAAACCTCAGCTTTCAGACTTGAGAGAATCAGGTGCTATTGAGCAGGATGCTGATGCAGTATTGATGCTTCATAGAGAGGATTATTATGATCCAGATACGGATAAAAAAGGAGCTACAGATATTTGTATTAGAAAAAATAGAAACGGAGCAGTAGGGGAGGTTGAACTCCATTTTGAGAAAGAAATTATGAAGTTTACAGAGAAAGAAGGTGCAGTACATGATAGTAGTTATTAATTGTTGTAGTAAATAAATTCAGATTTTTGTGATTTATGTTATTTAAAAAATTGGGGCTTAAAGAAAATTTTTATATATTTTTTTGTATAGAAGATTTTTATTGATTTTTAGAGACAGATGCTAGGATGATTTTATTCCTCATTCTTCTTGCTCTCATTGTAAATAATATAGTTGAAAAAAGCTAAATCCTACTATTATAGCTTTCTTTTGTAGAATAAATAATGATAACTATATCATAAAAAATAAAAAAAGTGCTAACGATCTTATAGGGCTTTTTGGTATTTTGTGCTTGTTTTTTTTTGCTATCTCAGTATTTTGATATCGTGATAAACAAAAAACAAAAAAAAGTGCCATCTCGCTATTTCAAGAATAGTTGGTTTGCATCAGAAGTACGAGTATTCTACCAAGGAGAAAAGCTTCTACATCGCTCTTGGAACCGTTTTTTTTTAGTTTAGTGTATGGGATTTTATACTACTATTTGCAGTGATAAATAGTATTATAAAGCCTTATGTATTCTAAAGGCTTGCTGCGGTTCTAAGGGAAACAACATCACCTTAGACCGACAGTATCTGTCCGGTCTTTTTTTTACCAAAAATTTGCTATTTATCTTCAAAACCTTAAACTAAAGATATTCTATTTCTTATTTTAGTTTATTTAGCTCTTGTCCTATGACTACAGATTTGGTACAAAAAGATATCAAAAAAAGTTTAGAAAATCCGATCTTGGATTTGGTGCAGACGGAGAGTATCTCTGAAGTGATGAGTGATGGCAAATCAAAACAAAAGATTCCTGCCAATCAAATTTCTCCAGAATTAGAATTATATGAAAAAAAACTTATCAATAGCAGAAAACTTGATAGTAGCAAATAGTTCAGACGATACTTAATTCTGACTAAAAAAAGTATTTTTTGGAGTAGTTGTAGTTTGATTAAAAATCTGAGATGGTTTCTAGTTTGGCATTGTGAAGCTGGGATAATTTTTCAGCTACTTCTTGGACTTTATATCTAGGATCTTGTTGGCTACTATAGTATCGTTTGTGGGGCTCGATCAGGATAATGTGCTGGAGATTATTGAAATCTTGGAAAATTTCAGATCCTGTGGTGATCAAGGTCCCAGTCGTATTGAGTTTATAATCTCGCCAAATTCTGTCTTTTTGATTTTGGGTCCTGAGAGAGTAAAAAACATCTCCAGCAGTCAATACACTTTCTCAAAGCATATTTTTGATACTCCAGAGATCAGGGAAAATGATTAGATTTTGAACATTAGGATTGAGAGGATAGTTTTTTTCAAAAAGCTGAATGCTGGATAAATCAGATTTTTCTGCGATTTTATTGTTCCTTTTCAAGAGAGCTGGGATATCTGAATTGATGAAAAGCGGGATAATTTTCTTATAATTACTATACCAAAATTCCACCATCCAATGCAATAATGCCAGATATTTTTCAGAAAAGAAATCAGGATAAACTTTTTCCATAAGTCCTTGGAGAGGGTAGGGTTGGTATGCTTCTGCAAATGCGATTTCTTCTCCGAGACAAAGATAAAAATACTCTTTTTGTTGGATCAAATCTCCAGCTTTAAAAGCGCTGTGATCTCCTTGATAGAAAAAAACTCTATCACTGCCTGCAAAAGTATTGAAACTATAAAGATACATCGGAGTAGAAGAATAAAAGATGCTTTTCTTTAGTGTAGTTACTGAGTGGATAAAATCAAGGATTTTTACTCAGATTTTTGATTTTTTTTGATTGCTTTGAGGAGGAAAATCTCTATAGTTGATTTTTGATATCGTGTAATTTTTTTAGTTATATAATACAATCTATTAGATGAATTGGCTATTAAACCTGATTGGAGGAGATTACAATCAAAAACAAATTGATGCGACCAATCCTTTGATCAAACAAATCAACTATCTTTATGCAGAATATGATGCACTGACTGATGAGGAAATACAAAACAAAACTCCTGAATTTAGAGAGAGGATTGCAAAGGGAGAGACATTGGATGATCTTTTGCCAGAAGCATTTGCCATTGCCAAACAAGCTTGTAAAAGACTTGTAGGGACTAGCTTCAAAGTCAAAGGAAATGAGATGATTTGGAATATGATCCCTTATGATGTTCAGCTGATCGGAGGAATTATCTTGCATCAAGGGAAAATTGCTGAGATGAAAACTGGAGAGGGAAAAACTTTAGTGGCAGTAGCTCCCGTCTATCTCAATGCACTTTCTGGAAAAGGGGTACATGTGGTGACAGTAAATGATTATCTAGCATCTCGTGATTCTCAGTGGATGGGATATGTCTATCAGCGACTAGGCCTTTCAGTAGGTTCTGTGGTAAAATCTACCAATCTTTCTACTAGGAGAGAAGAATATGAAAAAGATGTTACCTATGTAGAAAATTCAGAATTAGGGTTTGATTATCTGAGAGATAATTTGGTAAAAAGTATCCAAGAAAGAAATTTGACTTGGAGACCACTCAATTTTGCTATTGTGGATGAGATTGATAGTATTTTGGTGGATGAGGCAAGGACTCCTTTGATTATTTCTCAGCCCAAACAAGAAGCTACAGAAAAATATGGCTATTATTCACAAGTGGTAAATTTATTGACTCCTTGTTCAACCAAAAAAAAGGTTTCCAAAGGATTTATCCAAGAAATTCTCAATGATGAAAAATCTGGTCCTCAAGAAGAAGATGGAGACTACTATATCGATGAAAAGACCAAAACAGCTCAGCTTTCTGGGAGAGGTATTGCGAAATTGGAAGAGATTTTGAAAGTAGAAAATATTTATCAGGATCTAGGATACCAAGAAATCCATCATATTGAGAATGCGCTAAAAGCCAAAGCAGTTTATATCAAAGATAAGGATTATATCATCACCAATGGAGAGGTTTTGATCGTAGATGAACATACCGGAAGGACGATGCCAGGAAGGAGGTTCTCCGAAGGATTGCATCAAGCGATTGAAGCTAAAGAACAAGTGATGATCCAGAGAGAGTCTCAAACGATGGCGAGTATTACCTATCAGAATTTCTTTAAACAATATGCTAAATTAGCCGGGATGACGGGTACTGCTTCTACTGAGGCAGAGGAATTTATGAAAATTTATGAACTAGAGGTAGTGACTATTCCAACCAACAAACCGACTATCAGAGTAGATCTCAATGATAAAATTTATTTCAATCAAAAGACCAAACGAAATTTTGTCAAAGATTATATCAAATTTTATCATGAAATCGGACAACCAATTCTGATCGGTACTGCAGATATTGCTACTTCAGAATATGTTTCTAGGATCTTGGAAAAGGATGCAATTGTGCATTATGTTTTGAATGCAAAATTTCACGAACAGGAGGCAAATATCGTAGCAAATGCAGGAAAATATAGATCCGTAGTCGTTGCTACCAATATGGCAGGTAGAGGAACCGATATTAAACTAGAAGAAGGACTCAATGAAAAATTAGCCCAAAACTATGCCCTTTGGATACAAAAAAGTCTCAAAAATCAGACTTCTTTGTTTTTGAAAATTTATTCAGAAAAAGAGTATGAATTGACGATGGAGGGGCTCAAGGAAGTTTTTGGTTTTTCTGATGAGGAGATTAGAGCGATTGCAGAGAAAGGACATGTTTGGCAAGAGACTAATTTGTCAGTAAAGTTTAATCAAAAAAGGAAAGAGAATACTGAAGCATATGCGATCTTGTCAGTTAGAAAAGAGGGGAGTTCTCAGGCGATAGATAAAGATCTCTTTTATGGACTCTTTATTCTCGGTACAGAAAAACACGAATCGAGGAGAATCGATAATCAGCTCAGAGGTAGATCTGGTAGACAAGGAGATCCTGGAATCTCAGTATTTTTTGTGGCACTTGATGATACACTGATGAGAAAAATGGGAGGAGAAAAAATGCAATCCCTTGCAGGAATGTTGCTTGGAAGTTCTGGACTCTCAGAATTGGAACTGACTCAAAAACAATTTACCAAATCAATCATTAGGGCACAAAAAGAGATCGAAGGATGGTATTTTGGGATCAGAAAGCATCTCTTTGACTATGATAGTGTGACGGATAAACAAAGAAAAAAAGTCTACAAGATCAGAGATCAGATTTTGCAAAGTGAAACTAATGAACAAGAAAAAGCATCGTATCTCACTACGATGAAAGCAGACTTTTTGGAGGGAGCAAAATCCATTATTGCTTCTCAGGTTTTGAATGCTGAAAATACTGGGCAACCACAAACAGATTTATTGTTGGTTCTCAATAAAGAATATGGATTATCCATTACCAAAGAACAGCATCACGAACTTTCTCAGCTAGACTACCTAGATTTGAAAGCAGTATTATTGGATAGATTGGAGAGATATTTCGCGGAAGTATTTGAGAAAATGGATCCAACCATTTTGGCAAATCTCTTTAGGGAGGTTCATTTACACTTTATCGATACTTTGTGGGTCAATCATATTGATGAGATGCAAAATCTCAGAGACAAGGTTGGACTGATGGCTTATGCTCAGCTGGATCCTCTCGTAATGTACAAAAAAGAATCGTATGATAAATTCCAAGAACTCTTGGCTAGTATCCAGAGTAGTACTGCTGGCTATCTGCTCAAGATTGATTATATGGGATTGATCGAGCAGGCACAAGCTCCGATGATTAGTTTAGGAGATGAGGGACAACAAGGAAATGTAGTCAATCTTTTGGCTGCTGCAAGTAAAGGATTTAAAGTCAATTATCGTGCAAATAGTTCAGCTCCAAAGGCACAGCAACCAATCGATCAAAGAGCAAAGGTTTTTGAAAAAGGTCAGGATTTTGAAGTATTTGAAGTAGAGGAGGAGTGAGGAGTCACTACGGTAGAGGTATTAGAGGAACCAGAAAATATCAAAGGAGAGAGAAAAGTCAGACCGAACGATCCTTGTCCTTGTGGAAGTGGAAAAAAATACAAAAAATGCTGTGGAGCAAAGAAATAGTAATTTACCAAGGAGCAATACTGCTCCTTTTTTTTGAAAAAATAACGTTGAACTTGAGTAATTTTTTCTTATGCTGAGGATGATTTATTTATTAACTGATAATCCAATGACAGAAAAAGCAAAAATTACGATCAAAAAAGATGGCCCTTATATCGTTCAAGGATCTCCAGAACTCTTAGAGGAGTTAGGAGGAGGGGAGCAGAAAGAGCATGATACAGAAGGGATGGTAGCACTTTGTCGCTGTGGAAGGTCAAAAAACAAGCCTTTTTGTGATGGGGAGCATGCGAGGACTGGATGGAAAGCAGAGTAGTGGAGGAGTTTATTGGTAAGTCTTATTGCATATAGTTGATTGTTTGTAGACTTTCTTGAAAAATAAAAAAAATCATAAAATAAAAGGGGAGTGGACTCCCCTTTTTTGCTATCTAAAAAAAATCTCAAAAACAATCCTCTCAAATTTTGATTTGAATCTCAGAAAAAATAAAAAAAAATAAGT
>CAYIZS010000002.1:0-36915 GCA_964367985.1 uncultured Candidatus Peribacteria bacterium | reverse complement strand
GATTAATTGTATATCGTTTATTGATTTGAGCTTTTTGGGAATGGGGAATCATATCTATTTCTAACCAAAGTAATAATAATCTCAAAACTAATAAAGAAAATAAAAAAAATCCTAAATAATGAGAAATCAAGAAGCCTAATGCGATCAAAAATCGAGACAACTCTGACTCCTTATATCGCCAGATAGGTTTTTGATAATCTGTCTTTTTATTTCGTAAATAAGTTTGATATCCAGGAATATAGATAGATAAAATTTGCAATTTCTGTACATTAGAATAAGTATTTTTAATAGTATGGACTCCAGTAAAAATAGCCAAAACCCCATAAATTTCGACTAAAATCAAAAGATAAAGCAATAGCAATGAAATTATATTTGAGAGATAAAAAAGGTGTTCTATTCATAAAAAAATAACTGCCAATCAAAGTAATATCAATGCTAAAGTTCCAATTTTTACAAAAACCTGAAAATCTTGGTTTTCAGATACAGAAAGAAGAAAAAAATTCTGATTTTTAAGAAAAGGTCAAAGGAAAAATACTGCAGATAATGCCAGAAGATTGAAATTATGAGTTTTTTCTGTGATAGCTTTCATCATAATTGTCCAAATAAATTATTTTACATCCGTAGTAATAAATTCCTTTTCTTCCGGAGAAGCTAAGATTTTGACAGCAACATGATTATTCCCAGCAAAAATCAATCCTTCTCCCACCGCAGAAGAGATGAGCAGTTGTTGTTCTGCTTCAGAAAGTCCCAAAAGCTGATTGAGTGATTTGAGGGAAGTCACAGATTGTTTGAGCAAAATCTGCATTGCTGAGTTGGAAACAATAGGTTTTCCATATTTACTAGCCGTAAAATCTTCAATATCCTGAGAAATCGTTGTCACTCCTAGTCCGTATTTTCTCGCTCTTTTGATCAATCCAAAAAGGAAGTTTGCTGAAATTTCATTTTGAAGCATAATCCAGGCCTCATCACAAACCAGCAATCTCCTCTTTTTCTGAGATCTAATTTTGGACCAAATAAAACTCAAAGCATTAAACATTGCAGGAGTTTTAAGTGCATCTTCTACATCTCTAATACTAAAAACCGTCAATGCATTATCAATATCAACATTCGTATAATTATTGAAGAGTTTTCCAAAAGTTCCAGTTACATATTTACTGATTTTGAGAGCCATGGTATCCCCTCCATCCATTCCTTCTAGAGTATGCATCAAATCTTCCATCAAAGGTGGTTGCTTGCCAGTATAATCATCTTCTTCTAATGTAAATCATTTGAGTGCATAAGTAGCTTGCAATGCTTTATCTAGCAATGCTTCCTCTTCTGGAGAAAGATTCCCAATCAAAATCTGAATTAAACCTACTAAATTCATAATCTGACTCCTCAAAAGATCGCCTTTCCCATACTCTACATCCTCAATATTTGGCGGGAGATCAAAAGGATTGAGGAACTGCTGTGAAGAAGTTGCAATATTGATGTAGGTACCTCAGACTTTTTCTGCTAATGCTTGATATTCATTTTCTGGATCAATGACGATAATATCAATACCATTGAGCAAATATCTCAGAATCTCTAATTTTACCGCAAAGGATTTACCAGCACCAGAAGTAGCTAAAACTACACTATTCATATTTGGAAGATGCGAATCAAATCTATCAAAAATTACCAAACCTCCCGTATGAGAATTGACTCCATACATAATTCCTGTTTTGCTAATCAAATCACTGGAAACAAAAGGGAAGCTAGCAGCTAAAGATGAAGTAACTGCACTTCTAACAATCCCTAATTCATCAGTACATAGTGGTAAAGTAGTATTGAATCCTTCATCCATTCTGTGGGTAGCATTTTTTACTCTGATTCAGTATCCAGAGATTTTTTGTTCAAACTTTTTACCATTTTCTTTAAGAGATTCCTCAGAGTAATCATAAATAGTTGTATAATTTCCAAATTCAAAGTATCTTTCTTCTTTGGTAACAAGCTTTTCTCTGATCATTTCTACATCTCTATATTGCTGCTCTATCTCCTTATCTAAGGTAATTCCTTTTTGAAGTGATTCATTAAGTTCTGCTTTGAGCTGAGTAGATCTCTGTTTGAGCATTGATTGGATTGCACTATCATCTTCTGGATAGACATAAAAGCTCATATCTCGCTTGGAGTAAAGTGACATAATATCTCTGGTCCAGAGCATATCAATATAACTAGGATATTCGTGAGTATAGTAAGATTTTCCCAACATTCCAGAAACATTAAAATCGGTAGTATTAAATTTTCGGTAAGAAGGAGCAAGATGAGATTTGTAATCTGAAAGAAGAGAACTATAATGCTGATCGACTTCTTTGATGTATTGTCTCAACTCAGAGGTTAGTTTTTTGTCACTGTACTCTTCATCTGGAATATTGAGTAATTCTTTGATCTGATCTGCGATAGTTTGGTTTTTTTTGAGAGGAGTTTTGGATGATTTCTCTGCTCATACTTTAGTTTCTGCTGGTTTATTCGCTCAAAGACCAATTTTATCTAAAATATTATCGATTCGGGACTTTTTTTCTCCACTCTTTGAATCTAAAGTATCTGGCGACTCTAATCAAGGATTGTTATTTGCTTGATCAGAAATCGTTCAACTTGAATCTGGATTTTTTTTAGAAGGAGCAAAAAGTGCTTCAAAAAATCCTGGTTTTTTTGTTGCTTTAGTAGCTGTAGGGAGTGTGGATGTCAAAACAAATCCTCATCCCAAAACCAAGCTAGTATAATTGGTATCATAAATAATATTAGCTAAATTTTCTAACATCAAAGTCCGAGTAAAATAAAAGCTAAACTAAGTATAATTCTTTTTTAAAAAAAATCAAAAAAGCTCAAAGAATTTGCAATAACTAAACTTGACTTTATCATAAAAAAAATTTAAAACAATATCTTTTTAGAATCAAATGCTTAAAATATTTTATTTCTCTGTAGCAAAAGACAATAATAACAAAAAAAGTTAAAAAACATTTAGGCTAGTCGTAAATTAAAATTTCCCAATCTATATGTCTGAAGTATTTCAAAATTTTAGATCAAAAAAACATTTGACTTTTGTTTTTCTTTTCCTATATTTTCTTTATTTGAATGTTTATAGAGCAAATATCTCGTTATTCTCGAGATTTTAAGACAGACTAGAGAATCTAAAAAAATGCTTGACATTATATTTGAGTTCCTTATAGTTCAGAGTGTTAAGATTTCTTATTACCCAGAGATATATCTTTTACTAGCTAATTAGTCAAAATCATGAGCTTTAAAGTAAAAATGGATGACAAAAAAATTAAAGTAGATATAGAGAGCACCAATCTCAAAGACATTCTAATCTATTGCAAACCCAAAGAGAGACTCGTTTTGATGAGAAAGTTTGGATTAGATGGAGGTAAAGAAACTGCCTTACAAAGGATTGGTAAAGATTTTTCTCTAACTAGAGAAAGGATCAGACAGATTGAAACTCAAGCACTCATGAGATTTAGGAGGTTGATCGTAGGGAATGAAACCTATATGCAGGTACTCAATGAAAGCAAAAAACTCCTAGAAGCAAATGGAGGAATTTTAGAAGAAAGCGCACTTATTGCCAAACTAATCAACAAAAATCTTTTCAAATTTTCCAAACAAGAGCTCAAACTGATCTTGGTTTCAGATTTTGATATTACTTATCTCAAAAGAAATAGATTCTTGGACAAAGCATTCTATATCGAACCTCTTTATGAAGATCTTTTGACCAAAATCGCTATTTTTACAGAAGATCATTTCGACAACAAAGCAGAAAGCCAGGATCTTTATGAGTTTATCTGAATCCTCAAGGACGAATTTGCTACAGAATTCAAAGATATTGATTTTCTCAAAAACGATCTTTTCTATATCAATGCATTCAATATCATAAGAGGAATCGGAGTATTGGATGGGAAAATCTGACTAGATAGCTTTGAAGATATCAATCCAAAAACCGTAAAACTCAAAATCCTCTATACGCTTAGGAGGATCAATAAACCGATTCATTTCCAAGAACTCCCTGCAAAGATTTTGGAATGGTTCCCAAACCAAACGGTAAAAGCCACTACAGCACACAATGAATTGGTAAAAAATAATGATATTTTTGTAAATCTAGGTCTTGGAACCTATGGACTCAAAGAATGGGGATATCAAGGAGGAAATGTAAAAGATATTTTGGTTAGAATCTTCAAAAAATACGATAGACCTCTCGCTTCCAAAGAATTGACTAAAGAAGTACTCAAAGAAAAAATGGTAAGCCCAAACACAGTAATGCTCAATCTCCAAAAATATAAAGAACTTTTCAAAAGAGTTGATAAAGGAGTCTATGAATACATCGGAAAATAATCATAAATATTTACTATCATAGCATCAAAAGATCAGAGGGAAAAATCTGATTTTTTGTTATCTTTAATTGTTGATTTTTATAAAAATGTTGATCTCAGGACTCCAAGAAATGCAACAATATGCTCATACGATTATTTCAGAAAGTAAAGTTTTTTTACTTTCAGGCCCTCTAGGAGCTGGGAAAACCACCTTAACTAAATCATTGGCAGAATCTCTCGGTATTGATCCTAACAAAGTCCAAAGTCCGACTTATACCTATATCAATAGCTATGAAGGGAAGCTTCTCCATATCGATATGTATAGATTAAATAGTTTTGATGAAGTAGTAGAGAAAGGGATTCTGGATGCCATCAATAGCCATGAATACATTGTTATAGAATGGCCCAAATGGATTGATCAGCTTGGAATAGATCATGCGATGATGCTAGAAATTGCTATCATAGATGAAAATACTAGAGAAATTACAAGCACTTTTTTTCAAGCTTAGAAGAAAATCATAGAATCTGGAATAAAGATAAGGAAAACTATTTTTTGGAAGGAATAAGTTTATAAAACCGCCCCATTTTCTAACAGCTTCTAGTAAACAACTACTGCTAAATTTTTTTATGCACTCATTTTTTGATAAATCTTTTGGAGCTGAGAAAAGTTTTCATCTCGAGAGAAATATTTACTCTTTTGAGAAGTAGAATAATCCTGACTTCTGAGTTTCGCTACTCACTTCACTACTGCATCACTACTAGCAGGAGTCATAAAAACTACCTTTCCATCTAATACTTCTGGCAAAGAAGCTACATGAGTCGTGAGCAATGGAGTTTCCATTGCTAAAGTTTCTGTATGCACAGAACCAAAACCCTCTGAAAGTGAAGGAGCTACTACTCCATCTACGCCAGCAACTAAAGTACGAAGATCGGTTTTTTTCAATCCTTGGAGTAAAATAATACGATCCTGATCCTCAAGAGACAAGGAAGCTTGAAAATCCTGAATTTGCTGGACAAGCAATTCCCTACTCTCAGCATGAATTAGATTGAAAATAATTTTGAGATCTGCATAACGGGCAAAAAGCTGAGGCAAAGCATCTACCAAATATCTTAATCCTTTACTCACTCCCGTATGACCAAAATACAGTAAAGTAAAAAATGAATCTAATTGATACTCTTTTCTCAGCTGCTCTCTCTCTTTTTTATCAACTTTTTTTCTATCCCAAAAATCATAGTCTACTCCATTGTGGATCAAATGCAACTTGGCATCAGGAATCCCATAGACCAATCTCAAAGAATTGAGTGTATAAAGTGATACACAATGATAAAAATCATAAGGCAAAGAGAAAATCAAAGATTCAAAAAACTGGAATAACCAGCGACTAGGCCAAGGTTTATACACTTTCCAGAGTTTAGCAAAAACCTCATGCACCGTCAGAATTATTTTTTTATGAAAAATTTTGGAAAGAATCGCAGCTGGAATTGCTCCTCCATAAGTACTGGTATGAATTAGAGAAATCTGAGGATTATTTTTGAGCAAACGATATCCTTTGAAAAAAGCAGCTAAAACAAAATATTTTCTAGATTTTCCTGTCCTAAAAATCTCCAAATTTCTCTGCTGCTCATAGCTAGGAAGCTGAGGATCAAAATGAGAAGTCAGAATTTTAACACGATACCCTGCTGCTAGTGAACGAGAGATGGTCTGTTCAAAAACTGTTTCTAATCCTCCTCTATGGGGAAGGTAATAATCTAAAATATACAAAATCTCTAGCATGAAAATATATCTACCAAAAAATAAGAATCCCTTCAAAGGATAAAAATATCCTAGTAATACTCCAAACAAAAGCAAGTAAAAAAACGAGCACTTGCAACTAAAAGAAAAAACTTTATACTAAAATATAGAGCAGATTTTTATCTCTTTTTATGAATAAAAAAAATGAAAATCATCAAAGTAGGAGCTGTGCGATGTTCGGGATGCCTAGTGATGGGACCTCTTTTCAAAGAAATTGAAGCAGAACTGCCTCGACTCGAAACCGAGTACTATGATTATGATGCTAATCCTGAAGTGATTGAAGAGTTTCAACTAGATGGAAATATTCCCTATTTTGTATTTTTGGATAAAGATGAGAATATTTTAGAAAAAATTAACGGAGAATTTTCCAAAAAAGAAATTCTGGAAAGAATCGAAAAATACAAAGATCTCTAGAAAATATCCTGATACTCAAATAACATTTTTTAACTCTACTCCAAAATCATCAACCATGCAAAATTTTTTCAAGAAAATAAGAAATCTGACTTTTTTAGTATTATTTCTGGGAATATTTTTAAATACCTCTTGGGCAGAAGGGAAAACAGTAATCCATTTTTTTTATGGAAATGGCTGCCCTCACTGTGAACGTGAATTTGAATTTTTACAAGAATTAGCAGGGGAAAGAGACGATTTTATCGTCCAAGAATATGAAGTCTGGTATAATGCAGATAATGCTAAACTCTTGGCAGAAGTTGGGAAAAAATCCTGAAAAACTATCTCCGGAGTTCCTTTTACACTGATCGGAGAAAAATCCCTGATTGGCTTTGGAGGAGCCAAAAGTAGTGGTCAAGAGATCATCTCAGCACTAGACTTTTGTAGAGAAAATACTTGTAAAGATCTGGTCGCAGAGATCTTTGGTATTGAAGAAAAAACAGAAACTCCAGATCCAAGCTTACCCGATACGGAGAATAATACTCAAGAGGAAGCTATTTTATCCGAAGATTCAAATCACGAAAGTGAAGATAACAACGAATCAGATGATAGCATCTGAGGAATCATCGAAGAAAGAAATAACCCAGAATCAGATAATATTGAAGATACAATAATTACTACTGATGAATCTCTGGAAGATTTACCTGTGATCGAAAGTTCTGTCTTTGGAACCATTGATTTAAAAAAGTTTTCTCTCCCTGTGATTACTATCATCATCGGAGCACTTGATGGATTCAATCCTTGTGCGATGTGGATTCTACTTTTTCTCATTAGTATGCTCCTAGGGATGAAAAATAGAAAAAGAATGCGAATCCTAGGAAGTACTTTCATCTTGGTTTCTGGAGGAGTCTATTTTCTCTTTATGGCTGCCTGGCTCAATTTGATTGAAATTTTGAGCTATATTGTTTGGATCAGAGCGGGGATCGGAATCTTTGCACTCCTCGGCTGAGGATACAATCTCTATCAATATTGTAAGTCCAGTAAAGACAGTGGATGTCATGTCGTTTCTGAGAAAAAAAGAAGTAAAATTTTTGATAAAATCAGGAATATTGTCCAAGAAAAAAGTTTCTGGATTGCATTAGTTGGAATCAGTATTTTGGCTATCTCTGTAAATCTAGTAGAACTCCTCTGTTCAGCAGGATTACCGATCGTATATACTCAGATTTTGGAAGTAAATAATCTCAGTATGCTAGGAAAATATGCCTACATTCTCCTCTATATTTTCTTCTTTATTTTGGATGATCTATTTGTCTTTTTTGTCTCGATGAAAACCCTGCATTTGACAGGAATTACCACAAAATATACCAAATACAGCCATATGATTGGAGGAATTTTGATGGTCATTATTGGATTACTTTTGATCTTTAGACCAGAGTGGTTGATGTTTGGATAAGGTTTATAATAAGAAAATTAGTACTCTTAAAATAATTAAAAAAGATATAATTTCTAATAACATCTAGCATACATCTATTTATAAAGGAGACAAATTAGAGACTTGGAGCATTTTCTTTATCTTGAAAAATTTCTACAAAATCATACCCTAAAGCTACTTTATGTCTTCTCATGATGATGCAGCAACCTCTCGCTTTCTTTCTCCGTCCTACCTCTCTAGAACAGATGGTCTGACAAGAACAAATCAAAACAACCATTTCCTCTTTCCTCGATAAGGGACAAGTGCCTTCGATGATTTTTCGAGGAGCACCGGGATGTGGGAAAACGACGTTGGCAACAATTCTCTCTCATACCTTAGAAGCAGATTTTTTTGAACTTTCTGGAGTAAAAAGCAAAAAAGAGGACCTTAACCAAATCCTAGCACATGCTCAAACAAACCAAAGTTATGGAAAAAAGACACTACTCTTTCTCGATGAAATTCATCGCCGAAATAAAGCACAGCAAGATGCACTCCTGCCTTTTGTAGAGAGTGGGCTGATTACACTCATCGGTGCAACCACCGAAAATCCAAGCTTTACGATCAATAATGCTCTGCTTTCTCGCTGCAAAGTACTCGTCTTTCAGCCGTTGGCAGAAGAGCATATCGTGCAATTTTTTACGCTCAACACTGAGAAAATTCTGAACCAATTTCCTACTCTCCAGCTCACCCCAGAAATCCTTGCTACTATTGCAAACCTTGCCAATGGCGACCTCAGAAATGCGTGTAATATCCTAGAGACAGCAATTATGCTTTCTCCAGATGGTCAGCTTTCTCAAGAAATTATCCAGCAAGCCTTCGGAAAACCTGTGTACTACGATCGTGACGGAGAAGAACACTACAATATCATTTCAGCAGTACATAAATGCCTCCGTGATAGTGACCCTCACGCTGCTTGTTATTGGATACAAAGAATGCTGATTGCAGGAGAAGATCCGCGCTATATTGCACGCCGTTTGTTGCGTTTTGCGAGTGAAGATATTGGACCAGCAGATAATAATGCACTACTTCTTGCAAATCAGGTCTATGATGTGGTTCTAAAACTCGGAATGCCAGAGTGTAAAACAGCTCTATTTCAACTCGCTCTCTATCTCGCCAAAGCTCCCAAAAATAATATCACAGAAAAAATTGATCTCGCAACAAGGAGAGATGTAGAACAATACGGGAATCTTCCCGTTCCAATGCAAATACGCAACGCTTCTAGCAAAATGATGAAAGATCTCTGATATGGAGATGGCTATCAATATGCTCATGATCTTCCGCAGAATCGTCAATCTAATGGAACCATCATAACAGACAATCAGCATTTTCCTGATATTTTAAAAGATAGGAAATATTTTTAGTTTAAAATATTAAAAAAGAAGATTGTTCTAGTAAAAGAAAATTCTTTCTAGCAATCTTCTATCAATGGAGAATAAAACACACTCTTTTTTATTTACCCAAAAAAATACTCTACTCTCTTAAAAGTTTTAAAATCTGATCAATGAGTACATTATTCAAATTATTTCCATATTCTGGATCTGGAACCAAAGGAGCTTCTAGCATTTTCAATAGTCTTTGAGGAGAAGGTTGCTCTCCATTCATATAGCCATTGAGAAAATCTTCATAAGCAGTATTCCATGGAGTACAGGTTGGATGATAATAAGTTCCTTCCAACTCTCCATCTACGCAGAGTCTCAGCTGTACTTTACAAGGGATGTCAGTAAATCCATTTTGATGTCTATAAGCTTTGACAAATTGACCAGGATTTACTTTTTCTCCTCGAGGAGTCTGACAATAAGATCTGATATTTGGATTTTGTGATACTTCTGGATCTTCTGCTACTAGAGGATTATTCCCCTCTCCTGGGATCAATTTTGGCTCATCTTCTGGTAAAGGTTTCCCATCAGTTCTAAATTCTCCTCCAGCATTAGCAGCTTCTTTAGGTGGTTGGATAAACTCATCTGGAACAAAGGTATTGTGAGACATTACTGATTTTTTCTCATACTGAACTGCTTGTTGATAAGAGGCAGAAGCTCCATTACTCGTAAAAGATTCCTCACAGTGTTGTTGAGTAAAAGATCCTGTAATTTTTCCGTCAATACAAACTCTCCTTTCTACATTACACATTCCAGGAATATCTGCTCTCTGCTGATAAGCAAATACTGACTGCCCATGCTCAATCTCATAGCCCCAAGGAGTCTGACAAGCATGTTCTGTGAGTAGCTCTGTTTTTGCTTGATCTGAAGACTGATACAAGAGAAGGATATATTTTACTGCTCATTCTGGCAAATCATTTAGTTCCCCTGTAATGAGATATTCTAGTAGGATATTGACGAAAAGTGAGCGATCTGCAATTTTATTCCAAACTCTAGGTGCAGCCAAAATTCCCCTCTGAGCTCAGCTTGAAATATTTGCATAAGTAGAAACATTCGGAATATCTGACAAATCAATATCAGGAGCCGCTCCATGCAATCTCTCTTCATTGATAAGATCTGAGTCTAAATAATCTGTATTTTCTAAAATTTGAGATTGTTGGATTTTCTTTTTATAGATATCCAAATCGCTTGGAGGCAAAAGAAAAGAAAAATCTGGAGAGGAACCGTGACTTCCATAAAGTAACATCTTGGAGAGAGAATAAGATTTTTTATCCACATCCCTAAAGCTCCACTCTAGTTCACCTATTGGTGCAGAATTCCAATCTTTTCTATAATTGGTATTGGCATTAGGGGAGATATTTACAAAAATTGTAGCTCCAAAAAAAAGAATCACCGTATAAGCCAAAAATGCCAATAAATCTGGTTTATTTGAAGAAGGACTTTGCTGAGAAGCTAGAATTTTTTTTTTGGATTGTTTTTTCTTTTTTGATTGAATACTCATGTTATTAGATGCAAAAGAAAGAATTAAAACATACTTGTAAGTATTTTTCACGACTTCCCCAAAATACTCTCTCCTAGTATAACCAAAAAGATCAAAAAAAGCAAAAAAACGAACAGAAAATCATCCCGATATCCAAAAACAGAATAAATATTATTTTAGTTGACTTTAACATCAATTTATTTATAAGATATGGTTAATTTGTATATAAAACAGATTCTATTTAAGCGACGAAAAGCATGAAAAACAACAATCTATCATACAAATCAGAAGAGAATAAGTATATTATTCCAGATAGTTTTAATATTGAAAAAGAAGAAAAAGAGAGCATCTCTCCAATACTTCAAACTGATTCTGTAAATTCTTTCAAAGAACCAAGAGAAATGATCAAAACATCAATAATCTCTTCTTTAGGAGAGTCGACAGAAAATCAGCATTCTAATCCTATAGAAAATCCCGAAAATACAATAGAACAATCAGAACTGCTTGATATTCCAAATATCAAACTCAATCTTTTTTTCGAACCAGATGAAAAATCATTAGCAACTTTACAGCAATATTATCAAAGAATAAAAGATGAATTTGGAGATATCATTTTTGAAAGAAAAGAAGAAAGCCTACCCTTTCATTTTACCATTATTGGTAATTGAAAAATTTCAGAACAAGTACTACTAGATTTTGAAGCAAAAAAAGGAATTTTGCGAGATTCTCTTCTCAAACTCAAAATGTATAATTCGGAAAAAATAATTCCTAAAGTACAAGCTTTCCAACCTAGTTGGAGTGCAAATCCTGAAGGAAAAGAAAGATCTCGAATAATTAGACTAAAATTTAACATTGGAGAATATATTCTCAGTGGAAATTGGGGCATCAACAAAGAAACAGCAGAAACACTAGGAAATCCTGATATGGATTTTAGCTTACCTAGTCATATTACACTATTTAATCTCTTAGTGCCAGAAGATTATCACCTAAGTTTCGATGACCTCCAAAGAGAATTTAAAAAAATTTATGCTCAATTTGATCGAGGAGAAATCATTCTCACTCCTAAAATAACAACCAAAAGACCTGGAGAAAAATCTCACTCAAAACTTGATTATTCTGCGATCCAACAGAACAACAGCTAAAACAATAATATACCGCTAAACTATTTGAAGATAGTTATTACAAAATAGTTTCCAGATTTTCAAAGCTAGACTATAATTCCACTTCACAGACAAATCTCCCCATCATAGAGCACAAAAGTCTGACCAGGAGCTACTGCCCACTGCCTTTCTGCAAAAGAAATTTTCATCATATCTCCCTCTTGATTGATAATACTACAAGTTACAGGAGGATTCTGACGATAACGGATCTTTCCAGTGAGTGGAACATCATTGGGATATTCTTTTCAGATCCAATGCCAATCTTTGAGCATCAGTTCATCACTATAGAGTTCTTCAGCTTCTCTATCTGTCACATAAACAATATTTTCTTTTACATCAATGCGATAGACATAAGCTTTGAAATTAAGTCCCAATCCATGTTTTTGTCCAATTGTAAAAAAATAAGCTCCCTCGTGTTCTCCTATGAGCTTTCCCTCTAGATTTTTGATCAGTCATTTTTTGATGGGTAATTGCTGCTGGAGAAAAGATTTGATCGGAATATTTCAAATAAAACACAAACCCTGAGAGTCTTTACGATCAGCATTGGGAAGTCAGATTTTTTGAGCCAGAGCTCTCACCGATGATTTATCTAAATCTCAGAGCGGAAAAAGAGCATGAGCTAGTTGAAATTGATTGAGTCCTGCGAGGAAATAAGACTGATCTTTATGATGATCTTTACCACGAAAAAGCTGATAAATTCAGCCCTCCTTGGATTGATCTTTGTGATGATCTTTCTCAGGCAAAAACTGATAAAATCAGCCCTCCTTGGAAGGAGATCAACTTTCTAAATCAAGAGGAAGAATCCTGGCATAATGTCCTGTCGCAATTTTATCAAATCCTAACTTGAGAGCATGCTCCAAAAAAAGATCAAATTTGATCAAAGAATTGCAGAGTACATCTGGATTGGGAGTCACTCCCCTCTGATATCCCTCATAAATGTAGTTGATAATCCTATCTTGATACTCTTTCTGAAAATCAAAAGAAATCAGTTCTATTCAGAGAAAGTTTGCAACCTTGATTGCTTCTTCTGCATCTTGATAAGTCGTACAAATTGCATTTTCAGAACTATAATTTTTCATAAATCCTCCTACGACATCGTATCCTTGCTCTTTGAGGAGATAAGCTGCTACTGCAGAATCCACTCCTCCTGACAATCCAATCAAAACTTTCATATTCCCTTGGAGTTAAAATAAAAAAAACTGATTTTACTCTCCGATAAACTCTTCAATACTATCCAAAGGAGAAATCAATGCACATTTTTCATTTTCATAAATGAGATGATGCTCTTTGCAAAAATTGATCACCGCATCATCAAAAGTACCTGGCTGAAACCATACTTTTTTTAGTCCCATGGCTACGACTTGCTCCAAAGCTAGTAAACTAACCTTTGGATTGACCATAAAGAGAACCAAGTCAGGTTTTTTTTCTAATTCAGCAATCGTATCAATACACTGTTTCCCTCCGATCTGAAGACAATTGGGATTGATAGGAACAACGGCGAATCCTCATTTTTCTAGACGAAAAAAAAGTCTATGAGCTAGACTTTCTGGATTCTCTGAAGCTCCGATGAGAGCAATTTTTTTCATCAATCAATAGCCCTTAAAAGATAAATACTGCTCTGATTTATGCTATCACTTTATCGATGATACCATATGCTAGAGCATCTTGGGGACTCATCCATTTATTTCTCTCCATATCTGCCAAAGCAGTTTCGTAATCTTTACCAGTATGTTTTGCGATGATATTGGTGAGAATTTCTTTGACCTTGAGCATCTCTTCGGCTTCAATCTGGATATCAGTTGCCTGACCAGAAATTCCTCCTCCTGAAATCAAAGGTTGATGAATCATAATCCTAGAGTGAGGTAAAGCAAATCTTTTGCCTTTGGTCCCTCCTGCAAGAAGTAAAGATCCCATCGATGCAGCCAAACCAGTACAGATGATTTGGATATCACATTTGAGAATCTGCATGGTATCATAAATCGCTAGTCCAGAATAAACTTCTCCACCTGGAGTATTGATATACATGATAATATCTTTGTCTGGATCTTTTTTTTCTAGATAGAGCATCTGAGCGATAATAGTATTTACCATCGCACTATGTACTTGCTCCCCTACGAAAATAATCCTATCTTCCAAAAGTCTGGAATAGATATCATAAGCTCTCTCTCCACCTTTGGTCTTTTCAATTACACTAGGAATCAAAGTCATGAATATGATAATAATAAATTAAAAAGTCTGATTTACTATAAATTTTCTGATTTCAAATACAATCAAAAAATCTCATCACTCTCAAGTATAGTCAAAAAAAAATCAAAAGCAAACTCTAGAGTATTTTTTGAGAGAAAATAAACAAACTATTTCTTCCACCAGAAAATTACCTCATCTGCTCCATTATAGAGCTTCTTTTGCTTCCAATACTTGAAATCGATCAAACTAGAAAATTCAGAGAAAGAAGAAACAATACCTCCCATCGATCTCTGAGATTGAAATTGTTGAGCAATTTTTTGATATAAAGTTGAAATATTCTCTACATTTAGTCTTTTCCCATAAGGGGGATTGCTGAGGATCCAAACTCTCTCTCCACTAGGAGCAACAGTATCTAATTCCAATTTCTCAAAACTCCCTTGCTCAAACTGAATCATCTCTGCAACTCCTGCCTTGCTAGCATTTTCCTTGGTATATTCTAGCATCTTAGCATCTCGATCACGGGCAATCAAACGATACTCTCCCTCAAATTGTTGCTCTTTGGCTTCAGTTTTCAACGCAATAAATAAGTCTGAGTCAAAATCTTTAAATTGCTCAAAATCAAAATTTCTCTGCAATCCTGGAGCGATATTTTTTGCGATCATCGCAGCTTCGATCAAAATCGTTCCCGATCCACAGAAAGGGTCTAGCAACACTTCTTTAAATCTCCATCCTGAGAGCAAGACCAATCCTGCTGCCAAATTTTCTTTGAGTGGAGCATCTCCTGTCTGAGTTCTCCATCCCCTTTCATGCAAACTGGTTCCAGAAGTATTGATCATTACTCTGGCAAAATCATTTTCTAGATGGATCAGCACCGTTTTCTGCTGATGTTGTGTATTTTTGGCTGCAATAGAAGCGCTGGTAATTCCAAGAGATTTGATGATGGATTTGTGTGCGATAGACTGGATGGTCCTTTTACTCTGTAGCTGAGAATTTTTACTCACCACCTCAATACTAATCTCCTCAGGAGATGAAAAATAATTTTGCCAATCTAAATGGAAAATCAGATCAAAAAGCTGATCAAAAGTCCTCACTCTCCCTTCTCCCAAAATCTGATAGACTTTGTTTGCAACCCTGGATCGTAGATTGATTTGATACATTCCTCTTTGATCCGTCTCTACAAAAGTCCCTCTTTCTCGACTCTCTTTGGGTTGAATTTTGAGTCTTTTGAGTTCATTACCTAGGATTGCACTGAGTCCCTGAGGACAGCTAATCATCAATTTCATCTAAATAGTTTGAGAAAGTAATAAAATAGTATAAAAAATCAGATTTTTTATTTGATCGCATCGAGTTTGTCTTTGAGCTGTCTACAAAATTCAGGATCCTTACTCTTGGAAAAATCATGATCATTTGCTTTGGAATAATACCTCCCAAAGAGGATCAGCGTATGATGGAGATTGGCATAATTTCCCTCAAATCCTGCTTCCGTAATAACCTTGTCTGTCTGCTCGGGAGTTTTGGTATTTACAATTCCAAACCTATTGAGCACTCTATGGACATGCGTATCCACTCCTAGATAAGGAGCATCTTGAGTGATAGAAAGAAAAACCTTTGCAGTTTTGACTCCCACTCCAGGAAGCTTTTGTAATGCTTCTAAGGAAGTAGGAATTTCTCCTTTATTTTCTACCAAAAGCTGACAAGTCTGATAAATATGTTTTGCTTTATTGTTGAAAAAAGAGAGCGAACTGATCATCGCTCTAATTTTTTCTAATCCGAGCGCTACTCCATCCTGAGGAGTTTTTAATATTTGGAAAAAATCCTGATTGATTTTATTGACCTGTTTGTCCGTAGACTGCGCAGACATAATAATTGCGATCAAAAGCTGAAAATCATTTTGATAATACAGCTCTGTCTGAGCATCAGGGATCAAAGTGGATAACTCTTCTGCCAAAAGTTTGAGTTTTTTCTGAATTTGTTGTTTTTTTTTCATAAGAAGGAAATTATTGCAAAAGATTAAAATAAACGATCCTGAGCTGGAATCTCTGTAGAATTTACTGAAGGGGTAATGCTCTCTGTGGCTAAGGATAAATTGAAAAATTCTTGTACTGCCTCCCAACCTTCTATGCACTGAATCCCTAGATCACGAGCTTTTTGTGCTTTGGAACCAGCCTTTTCTCAAATAAGCAGATAGTCTGTTTTGCTATTAGGATTGCTATCAAAGAGATAGCCTTGATTTTCTAGCATAACGACGATCTGTTCTCTCCCTAGTGGAAAACTCCCAGTCAGAGAAAAATGCTTGCCTCCTAGATTGAGTATCTGGTATTTTTGTGCATCAAAATTGAGCCCTTTTTGCTCTAGAGAAGTCAGAAGTTCTCTTGTCTCCGGACTCTGAAAAAACAATGCTAAGGAATCCAGCACCTTTTCCCCAATCCCATGAATCTGAGCTAATGCTGATCTATCCATGACTGCCTCTAAGAGATCTGAAAGCGCTTTAGTCTGCTTTTGGGCAAAATATCCTGCCAAATCTTGAGCCAGCTTTTTACCCACGAGAGGAATCCCCAAAGCATGCAAAAGTCTCCACAAGGGTTGCTCTTTAGAAGCTTGGAGCTGTTTTTCTAGTTCTTCGATTTTTTTCTCTGCAAAAAGGGGAAATTTGCGCAATAAAATTTTACCTTCGATCGTTTGGAAAAAATAGAGATCATCTACTCTTTGGAGGGTTTTATTCTCTACCAGATGACTGATCAGTTGCTCGCCAATCCCTCAGATATCCATCATCTCCCTACTGACAAAATGGATGATTTTTTCTTTGATCTGAGCAGGACAAGCAGGATTATGACAATAATAGTGGATATCAATATTGTGGATCGGAGCCATACAAGAAGGACACATCAGAGGAGCTGAAATGATCTCTTCTGTCCCATCTCTACGATCCACGAGAGAAGCTAAAATATATGGGATCACTTCTCCACTCCTCTGGATCCAGACAAAGTCTCAGACTCTGATATCTTTTTTGAGAATAAAGTCAAAATTGTGCAAACTCACCCTAGAAATTTTCGCACCACTCAGTTCTACAGGAGCTAAATTTGCCACAGGAGTGATAATCCCGGTCCTCCCTACCTGAAAATCTAGAGAGAGAATCTGTGTCACGATCTGCTCTGCAGGATATTTGTAAGCAATCGCCCACCTGGGATGGTGTTGAGTACTTCCAAGAAAATGACGTAAACTTTGTTTTTCCAAAAGTTGATCTTCTAATTTGATCACCAATCCATCAAAACTCACATCCTGCTGATACAAAAATGCTTGCAAAGTTTGAGACAGACAAGTCGCTACAACCTGCTCAATAGTCTCTACAAAAGCAAACTCTGGAGGCAACTCAATTACCGGGAATCCTAAAGCTTTGAGATCGAGATCTATAGCAGTATTGGTATATAAAATCTCATAAACAAAGATGGAAAGCTTTCTCTTTTTGACTTCTTGAGGATCTAATAATTTGATCGTCCCCGCTGCAGCATTTCTGGTATTAGCAAATTCTGATTCTCCTCTCATGATTCTCTCTGTATTGATCTGAGCTAGCTGAGATTTGGCCAGCATAATTTCTGCCTTGAGATGAAGAGGTTCTAGATAATCGATGCTGAGAGGAAGGGTGGAAATTTGTCTGACATTTTTGGTGATATCTTCTCCGATCATCCCATCTCCTCTAGTAATCGCCTGGATAAATTTTCCCTGACGGTAAATCAACTCTACACTGATTCCATCAAATTTTGGCTCAACAAGGAAACGAGGCAAAGAAAAATCTGATTTTTGGATCAATTTATGGATCCTCTCTCCTCGAGCCAAAAGGTCTGCTGCATTGTAAGAATTTTCTAGAGAAAGGAGGGGGACACGATGATTTGCCTTTTGAAATCCTTCTGGCAACTGTGCGAGTAAGGCCTGAGTAGGAGATACACTAGAGATCAAACTGGGGAAATAGTCTTCTATTTTTTTGAGATAATCAAAGAGCTGATCGTATTCCAAATCTGAAATAATAGGCTGTGCATCGACATAATAACGATGATTGTGGTCGGTAATCACATCCACAAAAAGCTGATAATGCTTGCTAATTTCTTCCAGAGAAAACTGACTAGGATCCGGAAATGTTTGGATTAGTTGTTGCAACTGTTGGGTTTGGATTCAAAGTTTCAAAGCTTTAAACTCAAAAAAATAAAAATAGCTCTCTCCACTTTATCGTTTAAGGTCTTTTTTTCAATTGAAAAAACACTTTGAATCTCTATAAAAATCCTAACTCTTTATTTTTTTCTTTTTCAGATGAAAAAAGCTTTTTTTTGGATTGGTTTGATACTAGTATTTTTACTCTTTGGACCTGAAATTTTCCAAGGGTTTTTTAGCGATCATAGCTATTATGGAGAAATGATAAAAAACTGGGACAATCTCTGGCTACTCATCATATCTGCGATTAGTGCTGCTATTCCGCTAGGCTATCTTCTTTTTGCTGAGAAAAAAACACTAGGGAAAAGTCTCCTCTATCTAGGGTTTGGATTAGGATTTTTTGGAATCCTGCATGCATGGATTACGGGGGGACTGATCAATTTCCTCGCTGCAGCCAATCTTTTCTTCAATTTTGCTCTCACATTTCTGATTGCAGTCATTACCCTAGGAGGATTTTTATTGATCTGAGCTCTGATTAGTAAAAAGTGGACCAAAAATACTGAAGTAACTGGAACACAAGTTCTTTTAAGTTTTGGGATCGGATTGGTAATTTTTTTGATTGGAATGCAAATTTTGATGGCTACTCAGCTAATTTATTGGCCGATCATGTGGATACTCCTTTTGGCTAGCTGATTTTTTCTCTGGAAATCCAAAAAACTCCTCACCCCTTATTGGGACTATCTCAATAAGCAGCTCAATCAGATTTCTATCCGTAAGTGATCTAAAAATCCTCAATTCCGAATTATTATTGTACTAGCATTGGTTTCAATTGGCTATTTTTATTTTGGATTCAATCATGCCTATATCCCTTATCCTACTGCATGGGATGCCAATCATGAATATATGTATATCCCAAAAATTATTGCAGAACATGGAGGAATTCTCCGAGGAAACCAAGGTCCTGCTGCAGGGATGCCTTATCTCTGGCATAGTTTTATCACCTTTTTCTTTGCACTGGGAGTCCCTTTGGGAAAAACAATAGGAATAGCTCCTGATACACTAGGAACTACGATGAACTTTTTGAGTGGAATTTTGGTATTGATTTTAGGACTCACAATCATCCAACAGGTGATCAAGATTTTTAATCCTAAAAGAAAAGCAGATTCTCAGAAAGGAATGCTTTTGGGATGGAGTCTACTCTTGCTTTGGCTCACAAGTGGGATGGGAGCTTTTCTTGTTTTTGTAGATAATAAAACCGACCTTGGAGTACTCACTCTGACACTGCTAGCGATTTTTGCGGGACTTCTCTTTATCAAAAAATATCAAGAAAGCACTTCAACTCATTCACTTGCGGACCAGGAAATGAAAGAAGTGCTTAAAGATAAAAAACAAGAAGTAATTAAGCTGAATAAAAATCCTATTATCTCCAAAGAAATGCTTCCCTATCTCATTATTTCTGGATTATTCTTTTCTTTTGCGACCATGGCAAAGCCGACCGCTTTTATCGATGTGGTAGTTTTTGGATTGACTTTAGTGGGGCTTTGGATCAATACTACTACTGCTCTAGGAGTCGGAATCACTGCTCTAGGAGCAATGGGAATCTTACAACCCCTCTTTACAGCGACCTTTCTCTCTGCTAGTACTGGGAAAATCTTGATCCTCATCGGAATCATTATTGCGATAATCTGACTTATGAGCGAAACTCTGAAAGCAAAAGCAAATCTTGGAAAAGCTAGCAAAACGATTGTTGCTTGGGGAATTGTGATGATTGCTGGACTTTTCGTTTTCAAAGGTCCTTGGGTATTGATCAATCAGCTCACTCAGGGGAATTTTGATATTAAAGTTTGGGTAAAATCGACCCTTTTAGCAGATCAATCTGCTGGGAAAGAGCAACAAAAAGAAACAAAAAAAACTAACTCTCCTCTCCTCTGGGCACAAAATGACGAAAACGAAGAAAATCTAATAACTATAGAAGAGCAAAATAGGATTGATCTCTTTTCTCTCAGTACGATTGAAGAAGAAAGTAGTCAGATCGATCTGGCTAGCTGCCAACAGTTAGATTACTCTCCAGCCGAACTCAAAGCAAGTATGCAACAAGCTCCATGAAACGCAATGAATGAAGATGTAGGAAGATATGTAGGATATGGATGGAGAGAATTCAAAAAAACTGGAGTCGGAGGAAATCTCTTAGCACTTATTTTCCCTGGAGAAGGTAATTGTTATGGACTCAATACTGATGCTAAACTCCTCTGCCAAAACCAAGAAGCCATCAATACCTTTGACTACAAAACACTAAAAGACCTCTATAACAATAATTTTCAAAACCTTTCCTGAGAATGAGCTTTGCTTTTGGAGACCGGACTCAACTATCGAGAAAGCAAGCAAAACTTGGGAGAGACTCCAGATCCAGCAATCATGAGAGATAGTATCGTAGCACTCAGACAATACTATCAAGCACATAGTATTTATAGTTCAAGTAACTCTGTAGCACTCCCTTATAGATATATTGTACCACTCAATGTAGTATTCAATCGATCACTCCAAAACCTCAGCAGTTATTATACCGACATTGGATTTGTCTGGATTTTTGTCTTTATTTTGATGTTAGGAGGGTTTATTTATGCGCTCTGTCAGAGAGATAAGAAACAAATGACCCTCATAGGAGCTACAATTATTTGATGGGCATTACGATGGATCATCTGAGGAGGAATCGTGCGATATGGACTAGGACTGATCATTTGGACGATTTTGAGTGTTGTAGTGCTCTTTGATCAAGATCAAGAAAAAGGAAAGTCTGAACTTGCTCAGATATTAGAACTGGCTTTTGTTGGATTATTTGGGATTATCTTTTTGGTACAACTTTTCCTCAATGGAGTAAGGATTGCATCACAAACCGCAGGAGGGCCTTTTGAATGGTACAAAACCAACATGGGAACCAAAATGATCATCAACGAACAGCTTCAAACCCAAGAAAAAACCGGACACTACAAAGCATCTGATGTACTAGATCTCCAATTTAGAGCATATCTTCCTTTTGTCCAAGAAGTAGCAGACAGAGCAAATGAGGATGGAGTCCTCATCGCAGGAACCTATCTCCAATACTTTCTCAAAAACCAGTGGAATCTCAGACTCGATGGAATGCTGACTCGACTTTGGGAACAGGTTTCAGATTTTGATAGCTGCAAATCTTATCAAAGACTCCAACAAGAAAAGGTAAAATATATCGTAATCGATCCAAATATCGGTACGGTAGGACTAGGAGAAGGAAATGAATCTCTCTTTCATAGATTTTTCTGAAAACTCGATCCTAGTGGACAAACAATCCAAACTGAAGGAGCAATTAGTATGCTTATCCAGCTTCATAAATATGGATACCTCGATCTTTTCTATAGCAACAATCTAGGAGCAAAATATGCTTTTACACTCTCAGACCAGGACTGGAAAAGTATTTTCTGAGATCTAGGACAAGCAGAACTTGATACCCTCAAAGCAAAAATTGCTGTAGCAAAATATTTCTGAGAAGAATATGACCAAGTCATCGCTCCGATCATCCATATTTTTCAAACCAGAATCAGTAGTGGAGAGGGACTCGATGATATCGCAAATGTATTGGGGAAAAAAGTAGATAGTCCAAGACTTCTCCAAATTTTTGAGGGATTGATCAATCAAGAAAAGACTGCCATAGCAGCAATTGAAGAACTCAACCAAGATGAAAGACTAGTACTTTTGCAATATCTTAGTATTTATGAAAACCTTTCTTCAGGGAACCAGCAAGCTGCAGAACAAAGCCTCTATGGGATGATCCAAAATAGTATCTTTGGAAGTAGTCAGTTGATTATATTAGAGTTAAAGTAAGCTTTCTAGTAAGTGGTTTTATTATATGATAATCTATCATGAAGTACTACCTTTATCTCTCTTTTCTCTTCCTCTTTTTCCTCTGAGGATGTTTACAAACAAATCTTTGAGAGGAAGCTGAAAATCTGATCATACAGGATACTCCTATAGCACAACTTCCAATGACCAAGGATGCTATCAGCGTTACAGAAATTGTTGCAAAGAGCTCAGATCCTCTTGCTGACTATCTTCTTCATCCTTTGGATAACTTTAGTAATAGTGATCCCAAAGATCATAATACTCTTTGAGATTTTCTCTTTATAGATCCTAAAACAAAAACTATTTGAATTCGTTTTATAGGTTTTGTACCTCACGATAGTAATGCTTGATGGCAAGAGCTATTAAATGAGCAATGATTCTTTTATGAAGAAATGTTTCCAGCGTTTCTTACGGTTCCTTGTGTAAATAGAAGTTTTGAGGTTTTACCTACGGAATATTCTGCTAATGCTCGACTTTGCTCTGTTCATGAAAAAGATTTTTATTATCATCCAATCATAGAGGCAGATTTTGATAGCTTTGAAATATGGACAGGACGAAGATATGGAGCAGATAAAAATCATGTGTATGCCTTTTTGAGGAATGACATTCCTTTTAATGAAGCAGGATTTCATAATTATGAAATTTTGAGGGAAAAAGGACTGATTCGTTATCCCTTTTATAAGATAGTAGAGTGAGCAAATCCTCTTTTGGGTAATCAGAGTGAAGATCCTGAGTTCCTTATTCAGGATACTTCAGTATTACATACTGGGAAGATGTATTGGTCAGATCCATATGAACCAACCTTCTAAATCTCTCTAGATTGTACTGCTAAAAAAATGATCTTAATATTATACAAGCAAAAAAATTCTACTAGTATTGTCTCATTACCTAAAAAAACTCCTAACTTTTTCAAAGCCCTAGATGTTCCTTTTCCTGTACTTTTTCATAACCTAGCTGACCACAAGCACCTTTCGCCTCTCTCCCCATACTATCACGAACCGTCACGGTAATCCCTCCAGCTTCTAAAATATTTTTGAAAGCTTCAATCACCTTTCTTTCACTTTCTTGGAGATCGATGGCAGGATTTTCGTTGTAAGGGATGAGATTGAGATGGGCAAGTCTCCCACGAAGTAAAGCAACTAATTCATGAGCAAGTGCAGGTTTGTCTGTCAGGTTTTTGATCATAATATATTCATAAAAAATCCTATTATTGCTCGCTAGCACATATTCATCAATACTCTCCATCAACTGCTCCAAAGGATAAGCTTTGGCGATTGGCATAATCTGATTTCTCAGATCTTGATTGGGTGCATGGAGAGAAATAGCTAATTTGACATCGATGCCATCGGCAATGAGTTTTTGAATCCCTGGGATAATCCCACAAGTAGAGATCGTCACATGTCTTTTGCTCAGAGAAAATCTATCCTGCTGGAGCATGATCTGAATCGCTTTCTTGGTATGTTCGTAATTGAGTAAAGGCTCTCCCATCCCCATGAAGACAACATTTCTCACTGCATAATTTGTTCCGTCCTCTTTTTTCCCAAATCTTTTTTTGATATATGCATTGGCAAAAAGAATCTGAGAAACCATCTCCTCTCGAGTGAGATCTTTTTTGAATCCCAATTTACCCGTCACACAGAAAAGGCAATTCATTGCACAACCAACCTGAGAAGAAATACAAAGTGTAATACGATTGAGTTTTGGTTTATTGCCTTGAGTATGTTTTGCTGGTTGTCGATGATACATCAAAATCGCTTCAATCAGATTTCCCTCTCTCGTTTGAAAGACAAATTTGGTCGTATCTGAGGCCTCAATAGTATCTACCAGTTCTATTGCCAAAAGATCAAAATCTGAAGCCAACTGTGATTTGAGCTCTGTGGACAAAGTAGTCATCTCCTCATAGTCTGTATGCTGATTTTTGTAGAGCTCAAAAAGGATTTGCTTGGTCCTAAAGAGTTGGATTTTTCTTTCCTGGATCCAAGAGCTCAATGCTTTTTCATCAAAAAGTAAGGGTTTGTGAGTCGTCTGCATACTTCAAAATCTGCATCATATAAAGTTATAAAAGTATAAGGAAAAGCTCAAAAATAGCAATCACATTTGGCATTTCAAAAAAAGAAAACACTTGCTTTTGAAAGAAAATTTGCTACACTAGAGAAACTCTAGTTAGAATATCTTTCTAGCAAGAAACATTGAGCTTTATTTTCCCCCAGAGTACGCATGGCAAAAACATCTAACAAAGCTGAAGCAAACAAAAAAAGCAACACTAAAGCTGGGAAAGTTGTAAATACTCCCAAAATCACAGATAAAAAAACAAACAAACTCAGCTCTCAAACAAAGCCAAATGCAAAAAAAACAAAGACTATCTCAGCAGAACAAGAGCTCGAAACACCAATTAGTTCAGAAGAATTGGAGCAAGCAATCCTTGCAGGATTTTCTGTCAAAAAGATTACTGCACTAGAAAAAAAAACTTCTGACAAAAAAATTCCCAATCGGATTTTATTGATTTTTATATTTTCATTAGTTTTGCTCCTCTTTGCTTTTTATAAAATTGCATTACAGGGGTTCCAGCCAACAAAAAAAGATGATCTCAACTCACCATCAAAACAAAAAGTGCAATACGAGGAGAATACACAAGGAGTTAGCAATGGAAATGAAGGAGTAAATAATTCTGCTTTAAATGTCGATCAAACTCTAGAAGGACAAGGTTGAGAAATTATTGAAATCGATACCAGCACTCCAGATACCTCTACTTCTCCTGAAAATGAAATGCAAACAGATCTCCAAATAATTTCATCTTTTTATGTTGCATTTGGACAGGTAGATGTCGAAGGGATGAATCGCTATGTAGATACTGGACTCAAAAATACTTCTGTATGGCAACAGTTTTGGTCTCAAAAAAACATCAATACTTTTGTAGGAAATGTTCATGATACTCTCAGCTTAGAAAATCTCTTTTTTATCGCTGGAAGCACTGATGAGCTCAAAAAAACTAGACAGTATTCGTATGAAATTTCTTATATCCTCAATTCTAACCAATCCTTTAGAGAAGATCGAGTCATTACTCTCAGAGATACTCCCGAAGGGACCAAGGTTGCTGCGATCAAATGTGAGAGCAACAAATGCTCCTCTTCTCCTTTCTTTTGGCCACAAAATTATGGACTCAAATAATCTTCAAATAATTTCTAAGCTTAGGAAAAGCTTTTCTTGATTTTGAGCTATAAAAATATAAGCTCTCAGCAGATAAATCATTTAGATTCATTTATCCCCCTACGAACTCATGGCAGTATTATTTCAGATAATCAATAGCATCTTCCTCTTTTTTACTTTCCTGATGGGGATGTTTCTCCTGAGAGGAAATATTCTCTTTGGCGCTCCAGCAGCTCAAATAATCAAGATGATCCTCATGCCGGCCTATCTGATTTTAGCTGGAGTGGTAGTAGGTTATCTCATTAGTGTTATTTGGAAAACGAAAGAAGAAAAATCTGACTCTCTAGAACAAAAAGAAAAAATATGCAAAAATTCTTTTCTCATTGGGATTGGGATTGGGATCATTTTAGCATTGAGTTACCTATTTATCTAATGCCTAAAGTACTAGCAGGGATTGTGATACTTCTCTTTCTCGCTGGCTGTGGAAGCTCCAAAAATCTGATCCAAATCCAAGAGTCAGATTTTACACGAGATTTTGTAGCTCCCGTCACTTTGCAAGCATCTTTGACTCCAGCAGAAAAAGAGCAGGTAGCAGTCCTCTACTACTATCAGGGAGAAGAAAAAAAAGATCAAGCAACAGATCGCCTAAGTATCAGTAAAGATTTCAATCCTTGGGAAAAAAATCTCTCCCAATATGCTCAAAAAATCCATAACGAACTCCTCGGAGCTGGCTATAGTATCAAAAATATTAGCAATACATCAAACAAACTAAACAACAGCAAAGGAGAAAAAATCAAAACCCTCCTGAGAAACTATCTTATCCAAGACAATAACGGAGAGAGACGTTATATGAGTGATTATTACTTTATTCTAGATAAAAAAGTCTCCAGAATTAGCTACTCTTCCGCCAAAGAAAGCAATAGAAAAAAGTTTATCTCAGCTATCAAAAAAATACAGTTTTAGCCTTTAGTTCTACAAAAATGGTCAACAAGAATACCACATTTGAGATCCCAAGTATTGATGGGAAAAGTAATATTTCTCTGGAAAAGACTCCCAGTCCTGAGAAAAAAAATAAAGATTTTGCCAGATTTGGTAATGAACCAGCAAAAATTACTGGATGGAGTTTGCTAGGGAAAGTTCTCCTTGCAATCTGAGTTGGAGCACTGATGTCAGTGATGCTTTTTGTAGTGATGTCGGCGGTAGATTTATTGATCGGAGTATCTGTTTCTTCTAGTGGTGTCCAAGTTCATCCTCTGAGATGGGTGATTTTTCTGGGATTAGGATTTTTTGTGTCATTGATTGGAAGCCTTTTGATTACCTTTCTTTATTCACTCATTTATTCAGAGAAATATAACAACGGATCCAAAACAGCAGGTTCTCTCCTTTTGATCGGTGTTTTTCTCTTTATTGCGATGCTGATCCTCTTTGCAATGTTTCAAGATAGCACCGAAGGACCGATAATTCTCTTTGTTTTTTATGTAGCTTTCTCAATTTTTATCGCATCTTCACAGATTGAATTTATGGCCAATCCCAACTATTCCAGCTCAGCACTGATAGGAAATGCAATCTGATTTATCTTTGCTTTAGTATTTTTTGGGATGCTCTGGAGCAAAAATGCCCAAGGAGTAGACCCTTCTGCACAGTCAATGCTCATCTGGCTTTCTACCCTAATCAGTTTTCCTATTATTATCTTTTTTCATGGACTCTGGGAAATCGTTTATCACAAAATGTATGAATTTGGAAACAATCCCTTCTACATCCCATCAAAGTCAGAACTCAGTAGAGAAACCCTTTTGGAACAGGAAAAAGAAGAGAGAGAAAGTGAAGAAATCAATGTTTTTTAGTCAGCAAACTTTACATCAATCTATCGAATGTCTGCTTATACACTAGCATCTTTGATTAAAATCTGAATTGGAATCCTTGTAGTTTTGTTGGATTATTTTATGATTAATGTCCAAGAAGACCCTGCAATTGGAATCTCTCTAGCTTTGGTTGGAGTATTTGTGCTTGCACGAGGGATTTCTTATTTTGTATTTTATCTGGTGCAGGATCTCTTTCGTGGCTCCAATACTAGAGAAAGAATCCAAAAAGATGCCTACAAAACTTCCTTTATTTTTGGACTCTATATCCTGATCAATGTGTTGCTTTTCTTGGCAACTGTGTGGAATAAAATCATCGGAGTAGCACTGTTTATCGCTTTCCTTGCGATGAGCTATTTTATCTTTACTGACCAAAAAAAATCCCATGACAAATAGCGATACTCCCTCAAATCCATTACAAAGCAAAATAGAACAAGTCCTCCAAACGGTCTATGATCCGGATTTTCCAATGGTAGATATCTATACCCTAGGACTGATTTATAAAGTCAATATCGATGAAGAGAATGAGAAAGTGCATATTTTGATGTCTTTTACCTCTCCAAGCTGTCCGATGGCAGATTTTATCATCGAAAGTGTCAAAAATGCCGTGATGCTTGTAGCGCCTAGCTACTACACGGATGTAGAGATCACTTTTGATCCTATGTGGAATCCCAACATGATCAGAGATCAAGATTTGCAGAGAATGTTTGATCTCTAGCTATCAAATAAAGTATTTTTTAATGAATCCAGAATATTACTATGAGAGTAAGTATCGATATTTCTTCAGATCAAATCGTCATTTATAGTGCAGGAGGAGCTACTTTTTTGGAAAGAAATGGAGTGGACACCACGATCTGACCAACACTAGTTCAGCTAGATCAGCAGTCAGATTTTTCAGAAATATTGTTGATCAATGGACCAGGAGGATTTACCAATCTCAGAGTAGGTACATTAGCTGTCAATCTCCTCAGAATGTTAAAAGAAACTCCGCTTCAACTCTATAGTATTTCAAAAATTGAGCTGTATCAAAAGTTTGTTGCAGCAGAATTTCTTCCTCGCTATGGGATCATCTACATCGGACAAAAAGCTAATCTTTGGCTCCGAGATTTTTCTAAAAATAAGCTCATAGCAAAAATCAAAAAATCTGAACTAAATGAGATTGTGGCCAACTATCCCAACATTTTTTTTGATCAAGTTTTTGATCCAGAATATTTTGATGAATGGAAAGATCTAGCTCTGCAATATTACTTTGATGAGCAAGCAGTCCATCTCAGTTTCCAAGGGAAAGATTTTCAACTAGCTTGGGAAGAGCTTGCTAGTTCTCCAGTAGAACAAGTAGTAGCAAATTATATGATCGATCCTAATATCGGGTAGCATCACGAAAATTTACCACTAGCTTTATACTTGATTTACTCTTATTATAGGTATTTAGGTATCTAGAAATCAACTAGTGTTTTTTGGTATAATTGGGTGTAATTGTAAAAAATGGGTGGCTAAATAGTACTAAACAGCAGAATAGAACTAGTTTATCTACTGTTTTTTATTTCTTTTGTTTGAGGGTCCCTGCAAAAAAAGTCCCTCCAAAAAATTCGCTTCCTGCCAATCGTTCGTCTCGATAACCTTCTAAGTCTGATCAAACTAATTTGAGGAATATTAAACTATCCCCATCCAGCATAAACTCAAAATAACTTTCCCTTCCTTCTTCATCCAGAAGATATATTTTGATATGATTATCCTCTTGAGTTCGTCTTGTGGAATCCTCACTTTTTCAATTCCCGAAATCAAATCTCTTGAGACTACCATCATTTCCAAACTCCATACTCCATTTTATAGATTCAGGATCACTAGATTCTGAACTTGTCCGAAAAATATCTCCTTCCCAGTAGCCCTGAATTTTATCAGAAAATTCTACAAGATCTTCCTGGTTTTCTGCTGAATTTATAGTTTGAGAAGTATTGATCAAAGGATCTGATTCTGCAGTTTTCACGATATCTAAAAGTTCCTGTAAGGTGTCCAAGTCAGGTTTTTCTACTAGCTCAATCGTAGTTTTTTGGCTTGCTTGTAACCAAGTATCCACCTCATCTGCAGAAAGCACGGAAACTACTATTGGATTCTGACTTTTTTCTTCTTTTGATGAATCAGTTTCATAAGCTGGTAATGAGATTCCTAGTATACTTCACTCCTGAGCTGCACCTCTAAAGGAATCCAAAGCAACCATCACGGCACTAAATTTATCAAAACCACTATCTAAATTATTTGGAATATCTGTAATAGTCAGAATATTTGCAAGGGGTTCTGTAACCGTACGAACATTACCAACAAAACTAGAAACCTGATTGTGATTGCCCAGAGCAATTTTTGCTGCATCATCAGTCACTTCCAGAATCAGATCAGCTCCTCCAACAACCACTGTTGCTTGGCTCAGTAGCGACTTTCCTGCTAAGGAAGCAACTCCTCCACCTACCGCGATTCCTCCTACAAATCCTGCTACTTTACATCCATCTTTGATCAAAGTTGCACTGGTTTCTAATTTTTGGAAAGTATCTCCTGCTTCATTCCAAGCATCTGCTGTTATTCCTGCTTGAGCTTGTTGCAAAATCTGAAATGCACGTTTCGCATCTACTCAAAGATGTTGTGCCAAAGTTGCAATTTTTTTTCCTGCAGGAGCTTTATCAAAAATATCAGAAACTTCATAACTATCATAGGCATAAACTTTCCCAAAACCAAAGCCAAAATTTTCTAAAGAAAAGGAAGAGTTGCTAGCAAGTATGGTTGTGTTGCTCAACTGTTCCAAGGTTTGAGCATCTTGTTCTAGTGTTATCCAATGAGCCAATAGCTGATCCATTTCTGCATTCCAACTTAAATAATCATACTCACGAGCATTAACTAAAAGCTGTTCAGACCGATGGCGCAAAGCTACATAATTCTGAGAAATTTGAAGTGTCTTTGCGTACACTTCTGGATTTTCGTCAATCGTCTTTTTTCCACATCCTGTGAAAAAGATTGCGCTCAATCCTAGCAGGATAAGTGCAAAAATTCAGATTTTTTTCATGGGTAAAGTAGCTAGAAAATAAAAACATTCCCCTATCATGAGGAGGATCGCAATGGATATATCCTTTAGATAATAAAAATCAATAACATTTATTTAAAACTTTCCATGTCTGAGGTGGCCAGAAGGATGATAATCTTCTTTTGTGATTACCTCTCCAAGTGCTTTTTTAGTCTCTCTAATTTTTTTGAGATCCTTAATTTCTTTTTGTCTCTGTCTTTTGAGAGATTCTTCTACTTTTCTTTTTAGTTTGGGGCTACTCATTAGAAATATTTTCTATAAGGTTTAAAATCAGGGGGAAATATAAATTAAACAAAGCTGAATATTCTGAAAAATTTGACTCAACGATCAAAGTCTTGCTCATGTTTAGCAGAATTTACTCCTATTGCAAGGGAAATAAAAAATTATTCTTGCATCAGAGCCTGAATAGCAACTTGATACAACATTTCCAATCCATATGCTGTTACTTTTCAGTGAAATTTTGGATCTCGCTTGAGTCCAGCGAGAGAATCACTGATGCTAAACATTGAGCCCATCTCCACTTTTCTATATTCTGCGATAGCAAATAATGCTGCCGCCTCCATCTCTACCGTAGCCACTCCTTCTGCTTGATACTGCTGGATCTCTGCAATAGTTTCTCTATAGGGAGTATCTATCGTCCAACTCGTTCCTAGCAAATAAGGTTGTCCTAAATTTTTTAAAGCAGCCTGAATTTTTTTGCTCATCCTCTGACTTGCATGAGCATATTTTCCTGCAGGGAGATAATGATGAGAAGTACCTTCGTCTCTAATTGCTTTCTCACAAACAATCAAGTTTCAGATTTTTAGATCTTTTTGTAGAGTCCCTGCCGTACCAATAGAAATAAAATGCTGAATTCCAAAGGCGATCAGCTCTTCTAAAATCGTCCCAACTATTGGAGCACCAATCCCAAAATTTCAGATCAAAGCAACCTGTCCCTCAGTCTCATCAAGCAAATACATATCTCCATAAGCAAAATCTACTTTCGTCACGGGATGATTTTCTAGTACATAAGCCATCAAGCTCCTTTGATAAGAAAAGATCAGTCCTTTCGGCACAGGAAACTGAGGAAATCTCCCAATAGTTTTGGCATATTCCATATATTCTACTGGAGAAAAAAAGGCCTTTTCTGAGTGTTTATTTGGGAAGTTGGGGTAAGTCATAGGAATGATTATAAATTGAATAAAATATTATCTATATTCTTATCAAGAAAGATAATAAAAAAGATAAATCATAACTCAATGGAAACTTATTAGTAATTTTTTACTATTGAAAAAAATAATCCTTTAGATAAACTAAAAAGTAGCTTACTACTATCAATATTTATCTCTCTTTTATGGAAATGAAAAAAGCAAATGCCCTCGGTATCGATCGAGGAAGTAAATATATCGGACTTGCCTACAGCTCACTGGATGACTCAGAGATTGTTTTTCCTATCGGCTATATTATGAATGATGAGATGACCTATTACTATATCGCAGATCTCATCCAGAGATATCATATCAAAAAAATTATCCTCTGATGGCCGAGCAAACAAGCTGATATTCAAGATCATATTACCAAATTTATGCACTCACTCAACTATTTGATCGAAAATAAAAAGATCGAAATCCTGACCGTAGAAGAAGACTATAGCAGTGTCCAGTCCTGAGAGATCGTTTCCAATTTCAAAAAAAATGCTACTACCGATACTATTAGTGCAATGGTCATTTTGGAAAGGTGGAAAAAAGAACACTCAAAATCAAAATAAAAACTTTATATCTCACAATATCAAAATAGTATGAATTTAGATCAAGCAAGTGATATCCAATACGATCTCTTTCTCCAAGGACTCTCTAGAGAAAATATCATCAAAATGTCCCAAGAACTAGAAGAACCTGAATGGATGCTAGAAATGAGACTCAAAAGTTTGGAAATTTTTCTCAAAATGCCGATGCCAAATTTTGGCCCAAAAAAGATCAAGAGTCTGGATTTTGATAATCTAGTATATTATGCCAAACCCAAGATGGACTCTGAGAGTTATGCCAAAAATCGAGATGATGTGCCTGAGGAGATCAAAGCTACATTTCAAAAACTAGGAATCCCAGAAAGTGAGCAAAAATATCTCTCGGGAGCTGGAGGACAAATGGACTCTACCGCTGTTTACCATAAGCTCAAAGAAGTCTGGGAAAAACAAGGTATTATTTTTGATGATTTTTCTTCTGCACTCAAAAAATATCCAGATCTGGTCAAAAAACATTTTATGACGGTAGTCCCTCCTAATGATCACAAATTTGCTGCACTTCATGGAGCCGTGCGAAGTGGTGGAAGCTTTATCTATGTACCTAAAGGAGTCAAACTGACTCAACCACTACAAGCATATTTTCGTATGAATATCCAGACTGGAGCACAGTTTGAACATACGCTGATTATTGTGGATGATGATGCCGAATGCCAATATATCGAAGGATGCTCTGCTCCAAAATTTGAGGATCTCTCCCTCCATGCCGGATGTGTAGAAATTATTGTAGGAAAAAGAGCCAAGATGAGATATTCTTCTGTAGAAAACTGGTCTATCAATACCTTTAATCTCAATACTAAAAGGGCTGTTGTAGAAGAAGATGGGATCATGGAATGGATCGGAGGAAATCTAGGATCCTGAGCTACGATGCTTTATCCTTGTTCAATCCTCAAGGGGGATCGTTCTAGATCTGACAATCTCTCCGTCGTAGTAGCAAGCAAAGGTCAGTACCAAGATGTAGGAGCCAAAATGATTCATCTGGGGAAAAATACCAGTTCCAATATCCTTTCTAAATCAATTTCTAGTCAAGGAGGAATCAGTGAATATAGAGGTTTGGTAAAAATCTGAAAAAATGCTACAGGGACTACCGTTGGAGTCAATTGTGATGCCCTCATTTTGGATAAAGATTCTGTCAGTATCACAATCCCAGTGATTGAGTCCAAAAATTCTGACTCTATCATTTCCCATGAAGCTTCTGCTGGGAAAGTAGATGAAAATCAGCTTTTTTATCTCATGAGTAGAGGGATGGATGAGGTCAAAGCGATATCTTTGCTTGTAAATGGATTTATCTCCTCAGTAGTCAAACAACTTCCTCTCGAATATGCAGGAGAACTCAATCGTCTCATCGAACTAGAAATGGAGTGAAGTGTAGGATAAAAAAAATTATTTAATCACAAATACCCCAAAAGACAAAAGAGACTGGATCAAAATTTCAGTCTTTTTTTGACAAAGAAGGTTTTTTGACTATACTTTAGTTTGAAAATCCTGCTTTTATATTTTTTTTATAATCATGGGAGAGAGAAAACCGCATATCAATGATCCAGTAAAATATGTAGAATTTTTGCACGAACTGATGCTCAAAAAAAATGCCTCAGATATGTATCTCACTTACAACGAACCTCCCACACTGAGGATTATGGAACATGTAGAGAGACAGCAGGATCTTTCCCTCATGGGGGATGAGCAGCTTAATGCTTTAGCACTAGCTCTGATGAATAAAACTGGATTAGAATATTTTGAAAAATATGGAAGTCTAGATATCGGTTTTGGATTTCAAGAGAGAAGATATAGGATCAATATTTCTAAGCAAAGAGGACATATTATGATCGTATCTAGACTTTTGAGAAAAGATATTCCGACACTCAAAGATCTCTCTCTGCCTCCTATTTTCAAAGACCTCTGTCATAGAGATAATGGGATTGTTTTTCTAGCAGGTCCTACTGGAAGTGGAAAATCAACCACTCTTGCAGCGATGATCGAAGAAATCAATAGTACTGAGAAAAAACATATTATCACCATCGAAGATCCAATCGAATATATCTTTGATCCCAAAGAATGTATCATCGATCAAAAAGAACTCTGAAAAGATGTCAGCTCCTTTTCTCATGCGATGAAATATGCACTTAGACAAAGGCCAGATGTCATTCTCTTTGGAGAGATTAGAGATCTAGATAGTATTAGAAATGCAATCCTCCTTTCTGAGACGGGGCATCTTGTTTTGACTACCGTCCATGCGAGATCTGCAGAACAAGCCCTCAATAAAATTATTGGTTCTTTTGTCTCAGAAGAGCAAAATCATATTAGAACTCAATTGTCAGAAAATATGTCTGCAATCGTCGTACAGAAACTTCTCAAAAGAGCTGATAAACCTGGACTGGTATTAGCTCAAGAAGTATTACTAAATACCACTGCAGTGACCAATCTCATCAGAGAAGATAAACTCAACCAACTCAAAAGTACTATGTATACCAATAGAACTGGAGGAATGCAGGTAATGGAAGATAGTCTCCTCGATCTGCTAAGCAAAGGAATGATTACCTTGGAACAAGCACTCCAAGCAGCAAACAATCAAGAATATCTCAAAAGAGAGCTCGTTTCTAGAGGATTGATTTAAAAAAACCTGAATATCTTAACTTACAATAATAATAGAAAAGACTACAATTTTGGTAGTCTTTTACTTATTGAACTACAAATAATTTATTTCTCCTAAGAATCCTTAGGGGATTTTTTTTGTTTTGTATTTTTATCCACAAATCATTACAATCTAATCAACTTTAGCACTAAGCAAATACAATGACCGGATCCCGCTGCTCACGATGCCTCTGAGACGAACTCTATATCCACTATCATGATACTGAACGAGGAATTCCTGTCCATGATGATCAGAAACATTTTGAAATGCTAACTTTGGAATCTCAACAAGCTGGACTCTCTCGACTCACCATCCTCAAGAGAAGAGAAGGTTATCGCCAAGCATTTGATCAGTTTAATCCAGAAAAAATTGCTCACTATGATGAAAATAAGCTAGCAGCACTCTTGCAAGATCCTCGCATTATTTGCAATAAAAAGAAAATCCTAGCAATCATCAACAATGCTCAATGCTTTCTCCAACTACAGTCAGAATTTGGATCTTTTGATCATTATATCCGATCTTGGACAGCAGGGCAAACGATTTACAATCAACTCACCGATGATGTAAGTAGTATTACTCGCTCTCCGCTCTCAGATCGCATTGCTCAGGATCTCAAAGCTCGTGGATTTAGTTTTGTTGGAAGTATTATGGTCTACTTTCGACTCCAAGCCATTGGGATCATCAATGATCATGTTAACTATTGTTTTAGAGCACAGGAGCTAAGTTCTGAAAAATTTTAAATTAAAAAAAAATAAGTCAGAGGACTCATTCAGATTTTTTGATTTTTTTTATGCATAAGAATATTTTTCTGATTCAAGATCTTTTAAAGCTAACTCAAAATTTTCTTCTCATTCTTCTTTTTCAGCATCTTCTAGTAATTTTCCATAATTAGCTATAAACTTATCAGAAAAGCCACTTCCTTGTTTTAACATACTTCCAACATCATCCCCACTTTCGATCAAGTCTAAATATTTTTTCATATCCTGTACTAGTAAAGTCTTCTCTTGTTCTGCAGATCAGACAAAAAGTCCTAAAAACTGAAACAAAGGATTTTCAGTATCTTTGAGATTAACGATCTTATCTACTTGAGGATCCCTTTGCTGATCATCTAGTTTTTCAAAAATCTGGTCCGATTGATTTGCAAATTTCAATTTCTCAGTATCAGATCCCTGCATCAAGCTCCTAAATCTTTTGAGCTGATCGCTGAGTAAATGAGCTGACTCTGCAGGAAGTTGATCCGTCATCTTGATCCGATTTTGGAAGATTTTACTATTGGGATGATCTTTTTCCAACTGAATATTGTACTCAGAAAGGGGTAAATTTCCACCCAAAGTCTGCAAGGTATCCCAAAAATCTTGTTTACTCACCGTCCTCTGAAGCTGATTGGAGAGACGATTTTTGACAAAAAGCTGATAGGGTTGATACATATTCAAAAGTTCTGCTCCCAGCTCATGAACTACAGGATTTTTTCAGTCTGACTCAGATTGCATCATGTTGTTTAGATTTTTTTCAAACCGTTTTTTGCTCTGTTCCTCCAAAAGAAAAGCACTTGGAAGTCTGACTTTGAGATCCAAATATTTACTATCCTGCTCAAATCCCTTGTCAGGATCTCGACTCAGAGCATCTTTGATCATCAATTGTTGCTCTCCATTTTGCACTAAAGTTACTTGCTGACCAAAAATTTCTCCACGAATACTCAGATTTTCTCCTTTTTTTTGAATATCCGTTTTTTGACGAAGTGTGAGAAAGTTTTCTGCTAGATTTTGCTCATCAATACTCGTATCTAGATAAGAGCTCATCCCCAGAATTGGAGCTGCCATCAGCTGATATCGGAGAGCATTTTTACTCTTTTCCAATCTCTCAAACATCCTTTTTTTGATCCCATTGAAGTTATTGATATAGGATTTAAGCCATTCTTTCTCTCTTTCAGAAAGAGTTTTTAGATCAAATTTTAGATCATTGAGATCGATAGCATAGCTCTGCTCTAGTTTCAAAAGAGCAATCAAATGAGTGCTTGGACATGTTCCAATCAAACCTTTTAAGTCATTTTTCTCCTCTTTAGTTAAATATTCATCAAATTTATCATCCAACAGTCCTTGAGAAGATAAAAATTCTGGCATTTCTCCCTTTTGGATATCAAAGTGATCTACGATAAAGCGACTGACAGATTCGGAATCAGAACGATGGAGTGTAGCTACAGAGAGTCCTATCGATTTTTGGAGTTTTTCATAGCTGC
>CAYIZS010000001.1:55547-57150 GCA_964367985.1 uncultured Candidatus Peribacteria bacterium | reverse complement strand
CCTCCCCTTGGGGTCAAATCCCTCCTATCCTCCCTTTATCAAGGGAGGAAATGCTGTGGTAAAGTTCCCCCTCCTTGAGAAAGGAGGGGGGCAGGGGGGTGGATTTGTTATTTTGGTTTGACTTTTGTGGGAAAATAGATAGGATATAGTAGATGGGTTCTTTAACATCAAAGGAAAAGAGGATCTTACTGCAAAAGTAGGGCAAGCTTTTCCGAAACATTTGAAATAAAAAAATAATAAACAAATAAAAATTACAAGACAATGAAAACAAACATTTTAAAAATCAGAATGTTCATCTTCATCACAATGATGGGGATGATGATGTTGGGTTTCGCGCTTCCTGCAAAGGCCCAATATGAAGTGAACCTTCAAATTAATGGAGGTAGTGTTGCACTTACGCAACTTTATGCAAATGATCGCTCTCCTGGTCATTCAGGAGAGCAAAAAATGAACCGCATAGTTGTTAAAAATGGCAACTCCTTTAATTTGGATTTGAGTTCTATCGCTGGTTTATCAGAAGTATATAATTTACGAGCTGATAATGAAACCTTATCTCTGATAGAGAATAAAATTCAGATAAGTAAACCAGGTTGGGTTCGTTTTTATTACAAAACGAATAATTCTGGAACAATAAAGGATTATTATGTTTCTATTGATGTGAACTACTACGGTACTCTTCAGTGGCAGAGCGCTGAGGTGGTGGATGGTCAAGTCATCACCATCACGAATGAAAATGCTGGTCAATCTTTGATCGGACCGGATTTTGTATTAAATGGTGGAATATTTTGGGAAGCTTCTTTGCCAGGTCAAAATAATTTTGTATATTTGCATGATTTTGGTAATCAAATTAAAAATATGCAAATAGAAGAATTATTTGATTTGGTTTCTTATGAATTAGGAGCTGTAAATGAATTTGACCTTCGGGTTGAATTTGGTGATGGTACATCAAATGGTATGTATGTTTTTTCATCGCAGACTATCCGGATCATAGATGGTCGATCAGCTACTATCCCGGTAATCGGCATCTCACTAGATAAAACTTCTCTCAATTTGGTTGAAGAAAGTAGTGAAACCTTGGTTGCTACAATCTCACCAACCAATGCTAGTAATAAAAACGTTACTTGGTCATCAAGTAATAGTTCAGTAGCTAGTGTTGATGGTAATGGTAAGGTAACTGCAATCTCTGCAGGAACTGCCACGATCACGGTAACAACCGTAGATGGAGGCAAAACTGCAAACGCAACGGTAACAGTTCAAGCGCAAACTTATCCTGTGACTAGTGTTTCACTGAATAAAACTTCTCTCAACTTGGTTGAAGGCGGAAGTGAAACCTTGGTAGCTATAATAGCACCAACGAATGCAACAAATAAGAGTGTTACTTGGTCATCAAGTAATAGTTCAGTTGCTAGTGTTGATGCGAATGGTAAAGTAACAGCTCTTGCTGTAGGAAATGCTACAATCACAGTTACGACTGCTGATGGTGGAAAAACTGCAACTTGTGCTGTAACCGTTCAAGCTCAAACCTATCCGGTAAGCGGAGTTTCACTCAATAAAACTTCTCTCAACTTGGTTGAAGGCGGAAGTGAAACCTTGGTAGCTATAA
>CAYIZS010000001.1:0-55447 GCA_964367985.1 uncultured Candidatus Peribacteria bacterium | reverse complement strand
CTCAATAAAACTTCTCTCAACTTGGTTGAAGGCGGAAGTGAAACCTTGGTAGCTACAATAGCACCAACGAATGCAACAAATAAGAGTGTTACTTGGTCATCAAGTAATAGTTCAGTTGCTAGTGTTGATGCGAATGGTAAAGTAACAGCTCTTGCTGTAGGAAATGCTACAATCACAGTTACGACTGCTGATGGTGGAAAAACTGCAAATGCAACGGTAATCGTAGAAAGAGCGGCACCATCTGCTCCTACTTCTTTCAAAATTGAAAAAATCTATCAAAGAGATGCTATCATCTCTTGGGTAGATAATGAAAGTGAGGAGTGGCTGATTGAAGTTGGAGAGCATTCTCTGACTTCTAATGAGCCGATCTTGTGGCTAAAGAATCTTGAACCGGATATGGAGTATGAAATCAAGATCTACTCCAAAGATGGTGATAAAGTTTCAGAGCCACTCATTGCTTCCGTTAAGACGGAAGCTTTGAGCAGTGAGACCCATAAAATTCCCCATCTTTATGAGATGAAGGAATTTTTTGAGATGGGAGATCTTCTTCCAGTAATATGGAAGGATCTTGAAAATCCTAAACTTGAGATGACTTATCATCTCAGCAAAGGAATTAATGAAAATACTCAAAAAGTATTTTCTCCTCTTCCAGAAAAAATATCGCTTAATGAAAAAGGATCTTTCACACTCACCATAAAAATTGGTGATGAGTGGGATATCTTTTATAAGATAGAAGTAAAATAATAATCAGACTCTTTCCCTTTCTTGGTTTAGATCAAGGTCTAGATCAAGAGAGGAGAGAGTCATAATAAAGAAAATTATGAAAAAGATAATATTGTTCTTATGGGTTTCTCTTCTTCTCTTTGCTTCGTGTAAAGAAGACCTGCCAACTCCTGATGTAAAATTGAGCGAAAGCTCGATTGAACTGAAGGTAGGAGAGGAAAAAACCGTCGCCATCACCGGAGGTGATAAAGCAGAAGGTTACGTTGTGTCTCCGAAAAATTCTGAAACGGTCCGCTGGAATCTTTCAGGTAATCAACTCCGTATTACTGGGTTGAAAGCCGGGATCCAGACTCTAATTATCTCTTCTGTGGATAAATCCGCTGGATTGAAGGTTACTGTTAAGGAGGTGGAAAAACCAACTCCCAATCTCTTATCAAAGGGGGTGGGAGTGTATGATGCAAATGAAAATTCCTTATTTGAGGCAAGTTTTCTTGCTAAAAATAAGGAAGGAATCTGGATCTCACCTGATAAGGTGAATCCTTATTCCAAGAGAGTTTTTCTCCCCTTTGTAGATGGCAAGGTGGGGGATGTAATGAATTTAAGTATTATTGCTTTCAATGTCTCCGGATTTAGTTCTGGTAAGCAGAGTATTTCTGTTAAGATTGAAAGTGTATATGCTGAATATGTTCAATTACAAGGCGGGAATTTTCGCTTTGTAGTAAAAAGAAAATAGAAAAATAATATCTTAAAAGCCGGATTATTTTAATTCGGCTTTTTTGTTTTTAGAAAATTTTTCAAATTCTTTCTATCCTTCTATTCGGACAAATCCCTCCTATCCTCCCTTTATCAAGGGAGGAAATGCTTTAGTTATCCCCCTCCCTAGCCCCGTACTAGCTACGGGGTTGATAAACCTCGCAGTGCTACGAGGCGTGGGAGGGGGGCAGGGGGTGGATTTGTGTATCACACCCGGGTGGAAATGATGTATGCTTTAGCATCTTCCCTCCATCGCACTTGCACAGACAGCAGCACTGCTTCGACACCATTGGAGATTGAATCCGCCACTTTTTCCGTTGACATTGAGGGCCTCTCAGATGAGAAATATATTGGGCAATTTTTTGAGTTCAAAATTGGGATAGACTTCTTGGAGCAAGATTCCTCCAGCCATAATTTTGGCTTGATCCAATCCTCTGATTTGATCGATATTGAAGTCCAGGATGAGATCAGATTTTTTCTTTTTTCCGAGATGAGAAAGTAATCTTTTACTGACCTGATCAGCGGGGATATGGAGTTGAATCCTAAGTTGTTCAAAATTCTGAGGATAATAGTAGTTGATCCAGAGGGAGAGATTGAAAGCGCTGGGTCCAGAAATCCCTCGATGGGTAAAGAGCACAGCCCCTTTCTCTTGATGAATTATCTGTTCCTGATCCCAGAGTTGCAGGGTAGCGATAACACTACTTCCACTTATTTCTCCTAGATTTGGCTGGGTTTGGATCCCGCAAAGTGCTGGGTAGGGTTTTTGATAGCTGATATGATAGTGATTTGCAAAACGAATGACAAAATCTGATCCTCCGATCCCGGGAAAACTTTTCCCACCACTCGCAATGACGATTTTTTTGCTCAGAAACTCCCCTTGATTAGTTTGGAGGAGTCGATAGTCTCCAGATTTTTCTATTTTTTCTACTGGATGATTGTAGTAGATTGGGATCTGTTTATCTTCCCTCTGCTGTAAGAAATGCTCCAATAACTGCTTTGATTTATTACTTGCTAGAAGGAGTCTTCCGTTCTCTTCTATCTTGTAGTCAATATCATAGCTCTTGAGATAATCCAAAAAATCTGCCGTATCAAATTGAGCAAAAGTCTGTTCCAAAAAATCTAGATCATCACAGAGATAATCTTGAGCCAACTCGATTTTTGCATTAGAAAAATTACATCTTCCTCCTCCAGAAAGTAAGAGTTTTTTTCCAGGAGCATCGTTAGCTTCCAAAATGGCTACGGATTTGTGATCTTTTAATTGATCTGCAAAGAATAGTCCACTAGCTCCAGCTCAAATGATGATCGTATCTCGGATTTTTGTGATTTTTTTACCCTATTAGAGACTAAAAAATACTTGCATTACACTCTCGAGGATCGCATCTCCAAAATAGAGGATCAGGAGATAAGAAAAGATAAAAAATCCGATTCCTAATAATCGTGCAGTTATTACATCACTGACTCGATGCGCTTTGAGGTATCGCCTACTCCGTCCGACCACAGCTCCTCCCAGGAGAGCTAAACTATAAAAAATCCATGCCCAAAGAGTTTGATCGATGAGGAGTGTGAGAAAATAAGCAAAACTCAATAAAATAATAACTCCTGTAGTAGTATGGCCACTAGGAAAACTATAGTCTGTGTAATGGACTCTAGCATCTGCAGGTCTTTTCCTTTGGGTAATACGCTTGATTGCCCAGAATCCTAAAGATCCAGAGAGGATACTGATCCCTATCACTCCAAATGCAGTAATTTTGTCCAATATAACCAAAAAGACCCCCCATACCAGATAGAGGAGCGTGATTGGTTTCCAGCTGATGCTACGATCAATCCAGAAAGCGATACGATCTTTGAATGCAGAGTTGGTATTGTTGGCTACGAGTTTGAGATCAAATTCTCTAAATGTTTTGGGAAAAATAATGACTCCGATACTGAGGATCAGCACAATGATAGCCATGATAATACTGATATTTGCGAGGAGTTTGGGAGTCAGCATCTAAAGCAAGTGAATAAAAAAAGATCTAACTCACCCCACTAGTAAGGGTATTGATTGTTACAATATCTCAGATTTCTTTGTGGAGAGGTACTTGGATTTCCATTCCGGTTTCTAGAGTAGCTGGTTTGGTTCCAGATTGGGCTCTATTGCCTTTGATTCCTGGTACGGTATCGGTAATAGTATAACTAATAGTAGAAGGCAGGATGACATTGATCACATTCCCTTGGTAGATTTGGATATAAACATCGAGATTATCTTTGAGGTATCCGGTGATATCAGAGATTTCTGCTTTGTCAATATCGTGGATTTCTCCCGTATCATTTTCCATAAAAGAGTAGCTCTCTCCAGAATTGTAGAGGTAGACTGCATTATTGGTCTGGATATCTGCCTGATCTAGTGTAGTTCCAGATTTTACGGTAATATTTTGTACCCCTCCAGTGTTGATATTCCTTACCTTGTAGGTATAACTTCCTTGTCTTTGTTGCATCTGCATAAAAGAAAGGTCTAATACTCTAAAAAGCTGACCATTCATTTCTAAAACAGTTCCTTTTTTTACTTCTGCTGCATCGATTTTTACCATGGTAGTGTATCAAATAAATGAGATAAAAGATGATATTCAGTTTTTTTTATACTTATGTAGGAGTATTTTTCAAGCTTGTTTTTTCCCCTCTATTTTTCAATCCCTGTTTCTAGCATTTCTTCGCTACTCTCAAAAACGTTCTCCTTCGCTACCAAAATTTGATAAGCTAGGATCTCTTTGAGTTCTCCGAGAGCTTTTCTAAAGGTGAGAGGAAATCCTGAATTTTTCTCCAGTTGTTGATAGAGATTGAGTTTTTTTTCTGCTTCTGGGAATTTTGTACTTACGAGAGTATCTATTTGTTGGATGAGACTACTGAGCCCTTGTGCCACTAGATAGCTTTTTCCTTGTAGCTGCAGTTCTTCGAGCCCAAAGAGTTTCAAAAGACTGGTAAAATCAGCTTTTGAAGCCTGATAGAGTTCCCAAAATCCTTCATAAAATATTTGTGTCTGGAGATTGATAATTGCCCAGTCTGCTTCTCCCAGGAGTGCATAGTTTAGTCCATGGGTATAGTCTACATTAAAATAGAGTGCTCCTACAAAATGCTCTTGTGATAAAAATTTTCCAAGCTGGCTCAACCATTGGTTTTTTCTCTCCTTTTCTGTGCGGAAAACTTGCTGAGATTTTTCATGGAGATAGTTTCCACTGTAGTAAATAGCACTTGTCCCTACTTCGTCTACAAAGAGTGGTTTCCCGAGTTTTTTCATCCTATCTAGCGTATTCCAGTCTGGATCATTGAGAATTTTATCCGGAGCGATCCACTGTCTATGGCTAGTTGCTTTTCCCCAGTTATAAAAACTGACTCCTATCAGATCTACATATTCATCTCCAGGATAATAATCTTCAAAACGGAAACAATTTTCCAGTTTTTTTATCGCTTTTTTTTGTTCTTCCAAAAGCTTTTTTTCTGCTGGAGTGAGGGTCGATTTTTTCTCTAGTTTTTCAAGATCTTTTTGTAAAGTAGCAGGATCTTTACAAGTGATGAGAGAGGATTGTTGATTGGGTCTGGGATCTAGTGTAGGCATATCCCAGTGATTGAGTGAAAAATCAAAAAGGATCTGATGCTGATCAAGTCCGAGAGATCTAGCAAGATTCCAGACATGGATCCGGGCTTGTTTGAAATTTTCTGGGTCAGAGGATCGAGGATATCGTCCTCCATTCATCTCATGCATCGTTCTAAAAATGACCTTGAGATTATAGTCTTTGATCGCTCTAAAAAAGCTCAAATATTGCTGATCAAATGCTCCTGATGCGACTTCTGCAGCTGTGTACTTGTCAGGGGAGAGGGTGAGATGATAGATTCTTTGATTTCCTAGCTGGGTAGCTATTTTCCCTAGCTCAGCAGTTACGTCCTGTCCATCTCGAGGATCATAGATAAATCCTACTAGAGGGAGATAGAGTCGGTATTCCTTTTCGATTGCCAAGATATTTTCTATACTATTGTCGCTAGATTTGAGACCAAAGGTGTATGCTTGAGTACTGGAAATCCCTAATAATAAAAAAATACTCAAAAAGAAAAATCAGAATTTATGTCTCATAATTATTGTGTTATAGTAGATCTAAATAGCGGGAGGAGTCTCTTTGCTCAGAAATTGAAAACTTGTCTATTTTTGAGCGATGATGTTGTATTTTACGAGGAGAAATAGTGCAATCCCGATAAAAACCAGGGAAAAAAGGATGAGGATAAAATTTTTGATTTTTTCATTTCTCACGGTTTCTTTGAGACTAGAGATTCTTTCTTCGAGTTTCTTTTTTTCCAATAATGCTTCTTGTTTTTCTTTGCTATAGTCGGGGAGTGCGATCATATTTTGGATTTTGACTTCTAGTTCTGCGATTCTCTGCTGGAGTGCAAAGATGATGGTATTTTTTTCTTCGAGCATTTTATCCTTTTCTTTGAATACCAGGAAAAATTTTTCGATTTTTTCGTCGATAGCTTTTTCGATATCAGCTCTCACTAGCAAGTTTTGATTATTCCCATTGAAATTTGGGGCATTGTTGGTCAGTGTATCATTGTTTTCTTCTTTGAGAAATTCGGTAGAAATTTTTTCATGGAGGACAGAATATTCTTGCTGAAGTTCTTGGATTTCAGCTTTAGAAAGGAGGACTTTGTTTGCTACTTTCCTATAGGATAGTTTACCTGCTTTGATATATCTATCGATCGTTCTAGTTGAAACATTTAGGACACTGGCCGCTTTATCTCTGCTGATGATATAATCTTTTGACATGATGGTAGAATTTTTATAGTTAAAATAAAAGAAAAATCAGATTTTTATGGGTTTGTTTTATTAATCTTCATAATTTCAAAGATCAAATTTTTCTAGTTTAGTTCTTTTGAGATTGAGGAGGAAAGATTTGAGAAAGAGGACAAGAAATGCTCCTTGGACCATCCCCATAAAGCTGGTGTAGAGGTAAAGTTTGGTGACAGAAATTTTTGCTCCTCGAAGGAGGGCAGTAGTATCTCCACCGAGATTTTGGAAAAAAGGAATCGCTCCGAGTAATCCAAAGATAACTAGTCCGATGAGATAGGACAGTGAAGCTGGTCTCATTATTTGAGTATTTTAGAAAGTAAATAATATGCTAGAGAAATAGTTACTGAGAGGATTAGCGTTTGATAAAATCCTACAAGCTGGATATTAAACTCAGGGAAGTTATGATTGACAAATCGAGCGAAGGCATAGAGAATCCCAACATTGATCAAAACACTGATCAATCCCAGAGTTAGAATCCTAAGTGGAAAAGTCACAACTTTGAAAATCTTTTTGATCAAGAAATTGAAAACCCAAAAAATAAACCCTAAAACCAAAAAACTGGTGACGATTTGTATCGTTTCTGAGGATGCTAGTTGGATGGAAATCCCAAACTGATAATAGTCTAGTACCCACAGGATAACTGCATTGATAATAATAGATCGAGCAAAGTCTTTGAACAATCTAAGCATCTTATTGTAAAAATAAAAACTCCCATAGTTAGATGGATCTAGACAGAAGATACTGATCTGTCGACTCTTTTCAAGTTTTTGTTGACTTCTGGGCTAATTCTTGGATTTTTTTCTGATGTTATTGTTTTATGAAATATGTTAAGTCTGTTTACAAAACTTAAAGTCCAAAAATTTGTAAAAAATAAAAAAAAGACTATAATAGTTTTATTCCCTCAATGGGAGAAATACTTTGCTTTGATTTTAGTCAAATTTTACCCAATTTATATGTTATAGCATGTTGAGAAATCTGTTAAACTTAGTCTTTATCTTCGTATTTTTTTTGTTGAATGCTTCAGTTCTTGCAGCAAATAATTCATATCAAGAAGATTCTTGGGAAAGTTTCAGTTCTTGTAATCAAATTGGAAAAATCTTAGAAAACCTTCCATTACATAATTTAGAGACTTCTCTTAGCTCAAAAAAATCTGATTCTTTGGCTAGAGTGGTTTCTTCAGAAGCTCATTCTTTTATGACTACAGATTTTTTGCCTCTCCATCAAAAAGCCGCAAGATCTATTCTTTTGGTCAAAAGTCCTCATTCTAGTCTCAATCCGGTAATGAATCTCACTACTCCAGAAATTTTTGGGATGATCAGATTTTCTCCCAAATTTTCTCTGATTCAGACAGATCGTTATGAAGATTTACTTATTATTACTGCCCATTATGAAGATAAAACTTTGATGATGATCTATCGTATAGATGATAAAAAAATTATTCCTGTCAAATATTTTCAGATTCAGTGAGCTTTATTGGACAGCAAGATTATCCAAAATAAATTTTATTTTGCTACCCAAAGAACTTATTCTCCTTGAGAAATAGAGGAATATAAAGCTGGGAAGCAAAGAGTAAATGAATTGATCCCTCATTTTTTGGAAGATAGAGATTTTCTCAAAATCACAGCAAAAGAACAAGAAATTGACTGTAGAATGGTAAAGTTTCCTGATCAAAATCTTGATAGTCTAGGTGCGAGTTTTATCTCTGTGATAACCATAGACCTCAAGGCTCTCAATCAAGGATCACAAGTAGCAAGTTTTTTTGGAAATGTTGAAAAACTGATTTTTGAGGACAAGTTTATGTATGGATTCTATCATTTAGATCAAGAGCAAGAAAAAATCATGGTTTTGGATCAGTTTGTACTAGAACCTGTCATTAAATATATGAAATCTTATCAGACTTTAGGAACTCTCTTGTCTCCTGATGAAGCTCAAAATTTAACTTCTCAAAAACTCCTTGCTTTAGTGTATACGGGGACTAGCAAATTACTCAAAATAGATGAACAGTTTGCCTTGTTCAATAATTTACAAGATCCAGGAGAATGAAAGTATTTTTTTGATAAAAAGCGGCTTTATCTAGTCCAAGAAGATCGTATTTCTTTGCGAACTAATCATGGAGGAAATATGCTTGCATTAGGTACTGTCTCTTATGATCCAGAAGAGCAACTTTGGTATCCATTAACTTCGGATAGTGATAATTTAACTTTTTTGACTATTGGGGAAAAGAATAACCGTCTTTATTTCAAAAAAGTCTTGATAGCACTTCCAAACTTGGCTACTTGTGCTGAAAATGCCTGTGCAAAAAAACCTTTAGAAAAAACAATAAAAAATACTGCCTATTATCCTGGACAGCTTGCTTATAGTTTAGCAGAGTTTGTAGATCTGAGTTTCTTTTCTCCAGACAAAACGCAGTTTTATTTCCCTCTCAAGCTGATCAATTGAGCAGGTGATTTTGTTTTCAATGGGATTAAATCCTTAAAAATCCCTACTAATGAACAAGAAAACTTTCAAGAACAGTTTGCTAGAAATTATCAATTTTATCTCAAAGATCGTAGTATTGCTACTTTAAATCATGGAGGTGATTTTCTTGTAGTATCTGCTCCAAGGTGGTTTGATCTTTTTGTCCCAACAGCTCCTCAGAAAATGAAACTTTTGGGTTATTAATTGCTATCTCTTTGTCGTTCCAGTTGAATGGTTATTTACAACAGCTAGTTATAGCTTGGTATTATTGTATTCCTGCCAAGATTTCTGGACCCTGTTCTCAGATGAGGACCGTATATTCCCATTGAGCACCAAGATCTACTTTTCTACAGTAAAGATTCCAGTCGTTGTGTTCTCTATAGACCACATCATCAGACTTGATCGCTGTGATTGGCTCAAGTGCTACAACCATTCACGGTAACCATTTGATTTTTTTCATGGGAGCATGGGGATAGTTGTGAATATGAGGTTCTTCATGGACTGCATTTCCAACTCCATGCCCACTCAGAGTTCTAATAATTTCAAAACCATCTCCCTTGACCTGATCATAAACGGCTTTTGCAAATTCGTAAGCAGTTCCTCCAGTTTTGATGCTTTCTACTCCACGATCTAGGGAAGCTTTGGTGCTTTCAATGAGTGCTTGTCCTGCTGGATTATGGCTTTCATTTCCCACGATAAGACTGATCGCCGCATCAGAAAATCCTCCCTGATAAATCAGTCCAGCATCAATTTTGAGAAGATCACCGTTTTTGAGGATAGTGCGGTCTGGGATTCCGTGTACCACACAATCATTTACTGAGAGACAAAGATTTGCAGGAAATCCGTTATATTCTTTAAAAGCTCCTTTGAGATGGCGTTTATTGATTCGATCTTCAGCTAATGCTTCGATGCTGATCAAATCCATCCCAGCTTTAGTAGAATTTTGTAAAAAATGCAAAAGTTCTGTCAGATATTTCCCAGATTCTCTGATATTTGCAATACTTTTTGGAGATTTAATTCGTTCGTTCATGATTGTTAAGATATTATTGATAAAATGTTAGCTAATCTCAGCTAGATCCAAATCCTCAACTTCCTCTCTGACTAGGATAGTGCTGCTCAAAATTTTGATACATTTCCTTATCTACCAAGGTTTTGATCTGAGGAAAGCTGATAGGATATTGGATTTGTGCCCAGTTGGGTTCAAAAAAAATCTGACAAAGCCTGGTCCCTGCTGGAATTTCTATTTGTTCTTTGCTAGGATTGTAGAGTTGCATCAGATATTCTCCTCTATAGTCACTATCAATGATCCCAATACTATTGGCTAGTAATAATCCTGTTTTTATCGGCAAACCACTTCTAGCAACAATGCGAGCAGATCGCCCAAGTGGAAGGAATATTTTTACTCCTGATGAAATCAGTTTGATCTCTCCTGCTGCGATATTGCAGGATTCTGCATTCTTGAGATCTCGCCCTACAGCTTCAGCACTATATTTTTGAGGGATATTTACTTCATCTAGAGAGCAGATGAGGATCTCTTGCATACTTTAAAAGGAGAACAATAAAATGACTTGTAGTGTAATCAATTATCTAGAGTTTGCAAATCCATTTTTATAAAAAACAATAAATCTGATAAAATGCAAGGTTTTTTCACTCATTATTAGAGATATTTTTGTCAAAAAAGGGGATTTTGATTATACTAATAAGAGCTTTTGTTTTAGTTTGATTTAAATTTTTTTCTAGAATGCAATTATCTTCTTTTGCGATTATAGCCTTGATTATGACGGTAGCGTTGCTTCTTTTGGCATTAGGGAATAAATTTAAACAACCCAGTCTCATTGCTTATCTTCTAGCAGGAGTATTGATCAGTTTTTTGTTTCCAGATCTTTTGCTCGGAGAATCTCAGGATTTGCAGACTTTCTCTTCTTTTGGAATAGGACTTTTGCTCTTTATTACCGGTTTAGGTATTAGTCCAGAAGCGATTCAGAAAGCAGGTAAAAAAAATTTGATAGGGGGAGTATTGCAAGTGATCTTTACTGCATTGGGAGCATTTGTTCTGTGAAAATTATTGTGAATGGATTTGGCAACTGCAGGGATTTTGGCAATAGCTTTGGCATCGAGTAGTACGATTGTGATGCTTAAAGTTTTTGAAGAAAAAAAAGGGATGGCTACCTCAATTTTTGCGGAGAATGCACTCGGTATTTCTATCTCTCAGGATACCTTGATTATGCTTGCATTGATAGTAATCCTCAGTTTCCAGTGAATGGGTGAGGGGAGTTTAGGAGAGGTTATCGGTATTCTCTGATTAAAAGTAGGAATTGTGGTTGTACTGGTGCGATTTTCTTTTAAACACTTGATCCCCAAAATTATCAAAACCATCGCAAAATCTCAAGAATTTCTAATGCTTTTTGCTCTAGGATGGTGTTTTATCTATGGAGCAATTTTTGAATATTTAGGTTTTTGAATGGAGATTGGTTGTCTTTTAGCAGGGATGGTTTTGGCAAATTCTGCCTACAAAAATGAGGTAATCGCCAAGATCAAATCAATCAAAGATTTTTTCATTGTAATCTTTTTTGTTTTACTTGGAGCAAATATCGGTCCAGATACCCAAATCCAAAAAAATTATCTGATGTATTTTGCATTATTTGTTCTTTTGGTCAAACCCTTGATTGTAATGCTGATCCTAGGATTCCAATGATCCAATAAGAAAAATTCTTTTCTCTCAGGACTTTGTTTTAGCCATATTAGTGAGTTTTCTTTTATTGCTGTACTTTTTGGAATTTCCAATGGTTTTATCAAAGATCCAAATCTATTAGGAACTCTGACTTTTATTGCACTTTTTACGATTGCGCTTTCAGGTTATGCGATCAAATACGGAGAGTGGATGTATCTCAAAGTATGAAAATATTTTAGCCGATTGCCAGGGAAGATTTTCCCTTATCAGCCAGAATCTTTACAAGCATCAGAAGATAAATATGATGTCCTGATTTTGGGTTATTCTGGGATGGGAAAAATTTTTAGGGATGATTTTGTCGCTTCTGGAAACAATCCTTTGGTGATTGACCGAAATCCTTATGTCGTAGAGTATCTCAATAGTAAAAATATAGCTAGTAGCTATGGAGATATCACCAATCCTAATTTTTTTGATGAATTAGACCTAGATGGAATTCAGGTTGTTGTCTCTGGAAGTAGACATTTTTCGGACAATCTCACCATCCTCGATGCGATCAAAAAAAGAGCTTATCAGATTTTATTTATTGTTGGTGCAAATAAAAATCAGGAAGCATTGGAGCTTTATGAGAGGGGTGCGGATTATGTTGCACTTTCTTTGGATTTAGGATCTTTGCATAGTTCTGAAATATTAGAACAGATCAATACGGACCTTTCTCAGTTAGAACAACTACGTATTGAACATATTAAGTCAATCAGGAATAGACATTCAGAACTACTCTTAGAAGAACTAAAGAAAAAATAGTTAACTCATGTGAGCTTTTTTGAATGTTTGTTTTGAATCGTTTCTATTTTTTGTTACCTAATCCCTTGATCGCATCAAGGATTTCGATAGGGATCATCCAAACGGTAGTATTGCTCTGATCAGAGCTGATATCATTGAGTGATTGTAAAGTCCTGAGGTGTAATGCACCTGGAGATGAAGCAAGCATTTCTGCAGCGTGTTTGAGGTTTTCTGCACTAGCAAGTTCTCCCTCAGAAGTGATAATCTTTGCTCTTTTTTCTCTCTCTGCTTCTGCTTGTTTCCCAATGGTTCTTTTGAGTTCATCTGGGATATTGATATCTTTGAGTTCTACGGAGAGGACATCTACTCCTCGAGTATCAGATTTTTCATCTACAATTTCTTTGATCTTTTTGGCAGCTTCTTCTCTTTTAGCCAAAAGTTCATCTAGTTCAAATTGTCCGACGATATTTCTCATGGTAGTGAGTGCAAACTGTGTCATCGCATAGTCGAGGTTCCTTACATTCAAAACAGCTCTATTTACCTGATCTTCTTTGATCCTATAGTAAATGACTGCATTGATGGTGCAGGAAATATTGTCTCTGGTCATCGCTTCTTGACTCGGTACATCTACTGCCTTTTCTCTGATATCAACATTGATGGTTTTTTGGATTCCAGGGATGATGATTCTGATCCCAGGAGTGAGGATTCCTGTAAACTTTCCAAAGGTTAGTACGACTTTCCTTTCATATTGATTGACAATTCTAAGTGTCATAGATATGAGGATGATGAAAACTATTAGTACTGGTACTCGCATGAGGATATCGTATAAAAAAATAAAAACTTTTTTAAAATCTTGATAGCTATCTATGATGACGAAATCTCTGTTTTGAGAGAAGTTTGAATGGTAATGCTTTGATTTTTGAGGGGATGTTGAGTATTTGCTAGAAGCTTATCATTTTTATTGTTGCTACTTTCCAGGTCAAAACATCTAATCTTTTCTCCTCTTAGTTCCATATTGATCTTGGTGTCTTGGGATATTGGAAGTCTTACTAGTTTGGAAAGATTGTTATTCAAATTCTGTTCTAATTTTGTGGCTTGTAGAGGATCGAGGGAGATTTTATTTTCTTTTGCAAGCTTCTCAAGCGCTATCGAGGAGATGATTGGCATCGTTGTTTAAGATAACTAAAAGTGATTCCTCTAAATCATATTTTTTTAGGATGATAAATCAATATAAAGCAATCAGATTTCTTTTGCTTTTTCTTTGCCTTTCTATAAGCTGAGGATGTTTTATTTTCTCTTTTCCATGATGATGTTTCAAGAAAATGTTGAATTGCAAGCTTTCAATAGCTTTTGAGTGCATTGCAGAGCGAGATATTTTCAAACAATTACTAGCACTTACCAACTTTTGCAGCTCATTGCATCTGATCTGTGGAAAGAGCAAGCACATTGGATTCTGGGATGAGGATACAATACTTTGTTTGTTTCAGATTTTTTTGATGGGGTGGTGCTCAAAATGGAGATGAAAGGGATCAAAGTCCTCTCAGAGACGGATCAATCAGTACTAGTACAGGTAGCAGCAGGGGAGTCTTGGAATGATTTTGTCCAGTGGGCGGTGGATCGTCAGTTAGGAGGTCTGGAAAATATGGTTGATATCCCGAGTTTGATCGGAAGCGTAGCAGTATCAAATATTTGAGCTTATGGACAAGAAGCGTCTCAAATTATCTCAGAAGTTTTGGGAGTAAATTTGACCACCCAAACGATCCAGAAACTCAGTGCAGAGGAGTGTGAGTTTGCTTATCGTGAGAGTATTTTCAAACAGGAACTCTTGGATCAGTTTATTATTACTCATGTGGGTTTTGAGCTTCCAAGAATTGATGAGGAGTATGTATTTACTACTTCTTACAAAGATATTCAGACCTTTTTTGCTGCAGAAACTATTGATTTTGAAGCACTTTCCCCTCGTGATAAACAGCAAACTCTCTTGCAGGCAATCCGCCAAATTAGAGCTAGTAAATTACCCAATCCTGCAGAAGTTGGGACTGCTGGGAGTTATTTCAAAAATCCAAAAATCTGAATCCCTCAGCGAGAAGAGCTTGTTCAACAGTATCCAGATTTAGTTTTTTGGGAAGAGGGAGAGGATTTGATCAAACTTTCTGCTGGACAATTGATCGAATTAGCGGGATGGAAAGGTAAATCTTTGGGATCAGCTACAGTCTCTCCCAAACATGCCTTGGTGATCCTCAATACCGGCACCAAAGGAGTTGATATTGCTGATTTAGCACAACAGATCCAAAAGAGTGTTCTAGAAAAATTTGGAATCTCATTAGAGCCAGAAGTGAGATATTGTTAGCAATTTTCTTTTGTCTTTAGATGCTTCTTTATCAGAATTTTCTCTTTGTTTTTTTGTTGCTAAAAAAATCTGTGTAAATTCTCCCTTACAAAAACCTTTCAAAAAAAAAGATCCCTCAATGGAATCTTCTTCTCAGTTTATTTCTGATTTCTTTAAAATAGATTGATTTAGTTAAAACGATTAGATCTTTTTAAAGAAAATTTTGAGGATTATTCATCCAAATCCAATTCTTCAAATTTTACGATATCTTCTATTTCTCCATATTCTATATCATCTTCTTCACTCTCAAAATCCCCATCTATCAAGGTATCTAGATAGGATTCTGCTTCATCATATTCATATTGATCTGGAGATTTTTTGTTTCCAGCTTTTTTAGACTTTTTCTTTTTTTCTTTACTGATCATTTTTTCAATATCGTCTTCTATTCAGATGATTCTTTGGAGCCCTTCGTGGTCTTTGAGTTTTTGGATCACTTTTTGCTCAATTTGTCTGACTCTCTCTCTGGTCACATCAAATTCTTCTCCCACTTGTTCCAAAGTAAATTTTGGACCATCGATCCCATATCTCATTTTTACGATTTTTGCCTCTCTATCATCGAGCATCTCCAAAATGGTATCAAGATTATTTCTCAATGCATTTCTCTCTGCGATCTGATCTGGTCTCATGGTATTGGCATCTTCTAGGAGATCTGCAAGGGTGTCTCTCCCTTCATCTCCAACTTGTCTATCGAGGGAGACATTTCCAAAAATCACCTCTTCTAGTTTTTTGATTTTTTTGATAGGGAATCAGAGTTTTTGTCCAATTTCTTTGCTTGTAGGTTCACGACCAAGTTTTTGGAAAAGGATCTGATAGGCTTTATTATAAGAATTGATCTCATCGATGAGATGGACTGGAATCCTCACATGTTTACTCATATCTGCAATAGCTTTGGTGATGGACTGTTTGATCCACCACGTTGCATAAGTACTAAATTTGAAATCTCTCTCTGGATCAAACTTTTCGATTGCTTTGATGAGCCCAATATTCCCTTCTTGGATGAGATCTGAAAAGGTCAATCTCCCTCCAAAAAATCTTTTTGCAATAGAAATTACCAGTCTGAGATTGGATTCTATGAGTTTCTTTTTGGCAGCTTCGTCTCCTTTCTTGATTTTTCTTGCAATTTCTTTTTCTTCATCAGCAGTGAGGAGTGGGATTTTCCCAATATCATTGAAATAGAGCTTGATAAAGTCTTTGTGCTGAGAATTTGCTGCATTGGTGGTGGCTTTATTGCCATAGATGCTTACTTTCCCTAGTTTGCTTTCTTTTTTGATTTCTTCTTGTTCTTTTTCTAAGATCTCTTCGATGGTAATGATCTTGATCCCCAGTTTGTCGGTGAGATCATAAAATTTTTCCAAAACTTTGATATTTCCATCCATATCATCCAGTTCTGAAATAATTTCTTCTTCTTCGATACTTCCTTTTTTAAAGCTTATTTCCAATAATTTTTGGAGTCCTTCGTTAAGCTCTGCAATATCATCTTGGAATTTTTCTCGCATTTTTTTCTTTAGATTGTCCATGATCTGCCTCTTTCTAGGGATAAATAAAAATCTTTTAATAAATTTGACAAAATCGATATTATTTATATAATAGTCTACGTGTAGTAGAACCTTGTAAGCAAATTTTGGGGATTATCCCTCAAAAAAATGCAAGAAGACAGAGATTTTTCGAAGTTTCTGTCTTTTATTTTCTTTTATTTTTTTTCTGGAATTTTGATCACATAAGTTTCTTTACTTTGTTTCCTAGAACTTTCTGGTTTAAATACTTTGATATATTTCCCTCAAAATCTTTTTTTTAGCTGCATGATAAATTCATCAAATCCTGGTCCCATAAAAAGTTTGATTGCAAAACTCCCTTGGGGGTTGAGATATTGCTCGTAAATCCAATAGCTCTGTTGGATGAGATCTAGTGATCTAATTGCATCGATATCTCTGAGTCCAATTGTATTTGGTGCCATATCTGACTGGATAAAGTCAAACTGTTGGACCTGTTCTGCATCAAAGATTGCTTGTACTCCAGTAGTATCAGTGATATCTTGGACATAAGTTTTGATTTCTGGGAAGTTGAGCTCTACAGGTTTGATATCTAGTCAGATGATTTTAAAATCTTTGATACGATTTTTTTTGAGCTGTGCAAAACTATATTGTATCCAGCTCCCTGGAGCACAGCCAATATCCAAGATATTTTTGGTCTGTGGAGTGATGAGTCCATATTTTTGCTGAATTTCTTCAAGTTTAAAAGCACTCCTGGCTTTGTAGCCTGTTTTTTTTGCTTTTTTAAAATAAAAATCATAAGGATTATACATGTTCAAGGAATAGCGCTACTGATTTGCCTAAAAGTATTTTGAAAACTGAGAGTTTGAATAGCAAAATTATTCTATAGCGAGAATTTTTACATTTTTTCTCCCTGTCTCGTGTCTCATTTTACCAACTTCTCCAACTTTTTTCCCTCTGATGGCTTGACCTAGTGGAGATTCAAAGGAGATATTTATGATTCCTTCTTCGATACCAACTTCTGCAGTACCGACAATTACTACGGTATATTCTTTGTCTTCTCCTTCGATATCGAGGAGGACTTTGCTTCCAAAATCTACATTTTTTTTGGATCCGGTTTGTTTTTTTTCTACGATCTCTGCATCTTCGATGAGCATTTCAATCTCAGCAATCCTGGAATGGATAAAATCCTTGTCTTCCATAGCTGATTTGTACTCAAAGTTTTCTGAGAGATCTCCCATTGCTTTTGCTTCAGAAAGTCTTTCTAAGACAGCAGGGAGTTTTTCTTGTTTGAGTTCTTTGAGCTCTCTAATGAGTTTCTCGTATCCTTCTTTAGTGAGAAAATTTTTATTACTCATAACTGATCACGATTTGATAAAAATAAAAATCTGATTTTTGCTGATTTTAGTATTTCCAGTTTTGGGATTGTATTTGCTATTCTATTTGCCAAAAGATCCCCAAAATCAAAGAACTTTCCTTTTCCATTTGTCGAAAGCATGAGAAACCATGTCTCTGGCTATTTTGAAACCTTTGTGGCTCGATACGGTAAATCTTTCTCCATCATAGAGAAAAATAAAATCTGATTCGTAGAGTCCTGCTTTGTTTTTGATGATACTATAATCAACGATCACTTTTGCATCAATATTTTTCGCATAGATTTTTTTGAGGACACTTTGTCCTTTGTTTGCGATTTGTGATTCTACTGCTTTTTTGAGATCTGATTCCATTACTTCAGATACATTAACAAATTTGTACTTGATGTCACTGACTTGCAAGAGTTCTGTGGTCATGAGAATTGGATAAGGGAAATAAAAAACTATTTTTGATGATAGTAATGTCTCTAGGAAATACAAGATAAATTACAGCTTTTTGAGAAAGTTTTCCTTGACTAGGTTATTCTTTTTTTCGTTTTGGATTATCAAGTGTGCCTTCCTAAAGAGTTCTCTGATATCTCCGTAGTAGAGGAGCGCAAGAATTTCTTGGATACTAGCCCATTTATGAATCCCGATATATCCTTCACCATCTGTGATTTTTACCATTTCAGGATTGCCGGTATAGTGCATGAGAAAATAGGTCACATCTTTGTCTAGATGACCTCTTTTGGTTTCAGAACTTCTCAGAGAGGTAGTTCAGATTTGTTGTTTAATTCTGAGTTGATTGAGAGGAATTCAGCATTCTTCGGAAGTCTCTCTGAGTGCTGTTTCTTCGATCTTTTCTCCTTTCTGGATTTTACCTTTTGGGGCTACTCGTTCGATCTTTCCTGAGAGAGCATGTCTTTTGATAATAAGATATTTAGGTTCACGGTTTTCATCTAAACAATAAAGGATTCCTCCTGCACTTTGTACTATTTCTGCCATAAAAAATTATAAAAACTAAATAAATAATTAAGCAAGGAATTTGTCTATTTGTTTTTTTGCTCGATCTGCAAATGAATTTCAGGTTGTTGGTAGGTTGGATATTTGATCGACAGCTTGCATCCTTCACTCAATAGATTTTTCTGAACTTTGAGGAAGTTTGGCGACTATTGTTTCTTTGAAATCTATTGAGGTGTCTAAGATTTGTTGTTGAAGAGATGCTATTTCATTTTTTGATAATTCTATTCCTCTAAGTATTGCTTCAATTGTATCTATTTCATTTTGCTGTTCTTCCGCTTTGAGGTCATTTAAATTATTTACTCTTTCACTAGCACTTGATAAATCTTTTAATGCATTTTGGATGATTTCTTTTTTTAACTCTTGTTTTTCGTAAATATGTTGTTGTTCCAATTCATTTTTGAGATTCTTAATTCTTTGTTGCAATTGTGCAATATTTTCCCTTCATGAATCGAGGGGAGCATTGTTTTGCTCAATGTTATTTGGATACATGGTTTGTAAAATAACGATACTAAAGTGTTTCTAGGACTTTTCTCAGGATAGCAATATTTTTTTTATAATTGACTCTCAAAGGGCCTACAATGGCGAGTATCCCATCATAACCATCAAAGCTGATCTTGCTATAGGTACAAGAGATGACGGTATCTTCATCGTTGACAAAGCTATAGTAGATCTCTCTGCTTTTGAGGATTTTTTTGTCGATAAAAGCTACAATTTTTTTCTCTTCAATAAAACGGATAATTGTCCTCGTCGCAGAGTATTCATTGACCATATCATCACGGAGGAGATTGTTGATCCCGAGATAATAGTATTCATCATTTCTGATAAATCCAATCACCACACCATCCGAAACCTCTCCAAGTGCTTCGACCAGACTTTTGAGATTTCCTCTAGCAGCATCGAGTTCTAGATCGATGGATTCTTCTGATACTTCTGCTAGAGTCGTATCTAGATATGCAGACATCCCTTGGAGGGTAGGAATCCTCCCAGAAGAATTATACGGCTGATAGACAAGTCCCTGCTTTTCCAAAATATTGAGATATTTTCTCAGAGTAGAAGGAGCATAGTCAGAGATTTTTAGTCCATGCAAAAGCTTTGAGCCAACTGGCTCTCCACTATCTAGATAACAGTCAATCACGGTATCTAGCAATGCAAGGAGCTTACTATCTTTTTGGGCCATTCCCTATGAAAATTAAAAGTGTCTTACTCAAGATTTTTTCTGAGTTTAATCATCTCTCTTTTAGTATAAGAAAATCTACTAGCAAAAGCAAGAAGAGTTAAGATATTTGAGTCTAAAGTAGTTGAAGTGGTTTAAATAATCAATATAACTACATCATGATTAGCAAAAACTCTTATAGAAAAAAATTTACATCTTAGTAGACAAAAAAGCATTTGAATTTTTAAATATTTTTTGAAAATAATGCGAATTTAGATTTAATTGTTGAATAGCATGAGAAAATATTTACACTAAGTTATTAAAAATTTTAAAAAAGTATGTGAAAATTTTTGTTAAATATTCTAGACTCTAAAAAAAATATCCTTAGGTCACTCACCGCTTATATCATAGAATATACAAATTTAGTATATTTCTCAAGTAAACATGTAATACAACATTGAGTTAGGCTACATATTTATTATGCAATAGTTAATAGTATTTATAGTTTTATATTTTAATCAAAATAATAATGGATAACTTTTTTATTAAGTTGCTTAAGTTTATTTGATTCTTAATATGGTTATGAATTTTATCATTTTTATTTTTTATGTTTGGTTGGTGGTGATTAATTCTATGAATAGTTATAACCTGATGAGCTGTCGCAATATTTTGAGATGAATATTAATAAATACATCGCCTAACAAAATCTATCCGCAAGCCCTACGGGACACCGATTTCAATTGTTGATAACTTGGTGAAATTGGCGTCAGATAGATAAAACGTTGCCTGTCATTTCTCTGCAAAAAATAAGAAAGAAAAAGGAGCTTTTTTTTATTCTTTTTTCTCTGCAATAGCCAGTCCTAGTTCATCCAAAAAGTCTGCATCAATATCGCTAGGAGCATTGAGCATGAGGTCACGATATCTTTGGTTCTTTGGAAAAATCATCACTTCACGAATATTCTCTTTGTTTTGGAGGAGCATAACGATCCTATCTAGACCAAAAGCACAGCCTCCATGAGGTGGTACTCCGTATTGAAAGGATTTGAGCAGATGTCAGAACCTTTCCTCGATTTGCTGATCAGAGAGTCAGAGGATACTAAAAATAGCATGTTGCAGCTCAGAATCAAAAATCCTGATACTTCCACCTCCGAGCTCAAATCCATTGAGGATAATATCGTATGCATCAGATTTGACCTGCAAAAGTTGCTGAGTTTCTTCTGCAGAGATAGTTTTCCCTGATTGGATTTTTTGTGCCAAGGAGAGGACAAAAGGGATGTCTTCCATTTTTGGAGTTGTGAAAGGATGGTGCGTAGCTCCGAGTTGGTCATCATCTCCAAGTTCATAGAGTGGCATATCTACTACAAATGCAAAAGCTAGTTGTTCTTCTTTTCCCTCTAGGAGATTGAGTTCTTTGATGATTTCAGTCCTAAGCATTCCGAGATGATTACAAGCATTGAGCCAGCTATCTGCTTGGAAAAAAACAGTATCTCCCGTTTGAGCTTGAGTGAGGTTTTTGAGTTCTTCTAAAGCTTCAGGAGAGAAAAATTTTGCAATGCTTCCTTTTACTCCTTCTGTTTTGCTAAAACAGATCCATGGAAGTGCTCTGGAACCTTTGTTTTTGACAAATCCTTCATATTTTTTTTCGATTTCTGATCTTCCCATTTCTTTGGGAATGACCATCGCTTTGATGCATGTTGACGACTGAAAAAGTCCAAAATCAGATTTTTTACCCCATTCAGTAGTATCGATAAAGGTTAGTCCATCGACTCTGAGTTCTGGTTTATCACTTCCATACTGATCCATGGCTTCTTGCCAAGTGAAGATAGGGAAAGGCTCTGCCAATAGCGGTCTCTGGGGATAGTATTTTTTGACCAGATGGAGAAAATATGCTTGGATCAAATCAATGATTTCTTCTTGAGTCACAAATGAAAGCTCAAAATCTACTTGAGTAAATTCTGGCTGACGATCTCCACGAGGGTCTTCATCACGATAGCATCTTGCAAGCTGATAATATTTGTCAAACCCTGCGACCATGAGCATCTGCTTGTGTTGCTGAGGAGACTGAGGGAGGACAAAAAATTTACCCGGATCAAATCTGGCTGGTACTACAAATTCTCTGGATCCTTCTGGAGTATTTTTGATAAAAGTTGGAGTCTCTAGATGCAAAAACCCTTGCTGATCAAAAAAGTTCATCGTCTCAAGATAAATCTTATGTCTCATGATGATGCTTTCTTTGAGTGATTTTCTCCTCAAGTCGAGATAACGATATTCGAGTCTGAGATCTTCTCCTACAGGATTTTCATGATCGATAGAAAAAGGCAGTTCTTGGCTTTCAGAGAGGATTTCAATCTTGCTTGGTTGTATTTCAATTTCTCCGGTATGCATAGCAGTATTGATCATCTCTGCTGGTCTAGCTTTGACGGTTCCTTGGATACGGAGGACATATTCTGCTTTGATCTCTGCCAAAGAGAAATTAGCTTGAGAAGGATTGTAGGTGATTTGAGTGATCCCATAACGATCCCTGAGATCGATAAAAGTCATCCCTCCGAGATTTCTGATTTTATTGACCCAGCCAGAAAGAGTGACGGATTGGTTGAGATGGCTGCTGTTTAGTTCTCAGCAAGTATGGCTACGATACATTTCTTTTTTTCTAAAATAACTAAAATACTACTTTAACTTGATAGAAAATAGAGAAAATGATTGCTTTTGCAAGAGAATTCACTAGAAAAGTAGCATTTATTTCTCCAAGTGTAAATTTTATGGCTTCTCTCAAATCTTCCAAACGATATGTTATTCGGAAAGGTAAAAAAGTCTGAATTTTTGATTCTTGGGGAGAGGTGCAGGCTTTAGTTTCTGGATTCCCAGATGCAAAATATAAATCTTTTCCTAGCTTAGTATCAGCAGAAAAAGCTCTAGAGGAGGGATGGGAAAAGTATTATCAAAAAACTACTCCAGGTTTCATTGCTAGTGATATCCCTTATTTCTCGACTGCGATTGCAGTAGATGCAGCGCATTCTTCTGCTACAGGAGTGATGGAATATCAGGGGATCAGTCTGGCTACTCAGCAGCAAATTTTCTATTTCAAATCTCCAGTAGGTACCAATAATATCTGAGAATTTTTGGCGATTGTCCATGGATTGCAGTGGTTGAAAAAAGAAAAAAAAACAGACTATGTGATTTATTCAGATTCTAAAATTGCGATCAAATGGATTCAGCTCAAAACTTGCAAAACCAACCTAATTTTTGCATATGAAAATAAAGAATTATTTGCCCTGATTCAGGAAGCAGAGGAGTGGCTCAAAGGTCAAACCGTTGATACTCAAATTCTTCGTCGAGATACCAGTAAGTGGGGAGAAAATCCTGCAGATTTTGGAAGGAAATAATTCCTTTTAGATTTTGAGGATGAATTTTTGCAACCACTTGGACTTGAAATTAGACCGAGGAAATTTATAAATAAGGGAATTTTGAGTTCTCTTTTTTTGATGCTCAAATTTGGCCAAGCTCCTGTAGTTCAATGGATAGAATAGGCCCGTCCTAAGGGTTTGATGTAGGTTCGATTCCTGCCAGGAGTAAATTGAAGCTTTCTCATGATGGTGATCTCACTATAGAGTTTGTTTCAGGTTTTTATTTTTTTATTCTTTCTCAAACTAATGGCAAAAACACAAGAAGATGTCTTTCAGAGACATGACAAGGACACGGGTTCTCCAGAGATGCAAATCGGTATTCTTGGAGAGGAAATTGCTCTTTTGCAAGCGCATGTAGCAGCCAATCCCAAAGATTATGACTCCAAAAGGAGTTTGCTCAAAAAGGTAGCGAAAAGGAGAACTTTGCTCAGATATCTCAAATCTAGAGATCTCGATGCGTATAGCAAAATCTCCAAAAAAATCTGACTCAAGGTTTAATTTCGGCATTCAATCAAAGTTGTTTGGCTGATATTTTTATTTATTTAACTTTTAATTATTAATGGCAAAAAAAGCCAGTTCTCCTAAAGGGGGAACTTATCAGATACCTCTGATTAAAGAAGGGGTAAAAGTACAGGGAGTGATCCTCAAAGAGATAGAAAATGGGGTACTTGTAAACTGTGAAAATGGTGCATTTACTGGTGTGATTCTTTCCAAAGAGGTTAAAGAACTCAAAAGATCAGAATTTGATCTCAATCCATGAACAGAACTCGAACTAGAAATTATCAATCCTGCTGTGAGACACGAAGATGGATACTATATTGTTTCTGTGACTAGATTATTGCAATATGATGTACGAAAATCTATCATTGGAAAATTTGAAAAAGATGAAATCATTTCTGTGGTACCTACTGAGGCAAACTTGGGAGGATTACTCATCGATATGCATGGAATCAAAGGATTTATCCCGCTTTCTCAGCTTGCTCCAATTCATTACCCTAGAGTAGAGGATGGAGACCAAGAAGTGATCTTTGACAAATTGCTCGAACTCATCGGACAAGAAATTAAAGTGAGAGTAATTAATATCGACGAAGAAGATAAAAGAATTATCCTCTCAGAGAGAGAAGCACTCAAAGAAGAAAAAGAAAAAGTACTTGCAGAGCTCGAAGTTGGAAAGATTTTTGATGGAGTGGTAAGTGGTATTTCATCTTATGGACTATTTGTAACTATTGGTGGTACGGTAGAAGGATTAGTGCATATTTCAGAGATTACTTATGGACATGTAAATGATATCGATAGACTTTGAAAAATCTGAGAAAAAATGCAGGTAAAAGTGATTGGGCTCGATAATGGTAAAATCTCTCTCTCTGCAAAACAGCTCAGAGGAGATCCACGAGAAGAGCTTCCAAAACATCACAAAGTGGGAGATATTATCGAAGGAGAAATCGTGAGATATGTGCCGTATGGAGTGTTTGTGAGGGTATTCCAGGATATCAATGGATTGGTGCACTTGAGTGAGCTTTCTCAAAAAACCGTAAATAATCCAAACGAAGTTGTAAAACTTGGTCAAATCGTAAAAGCAAAATTGATTTTGATCGATCCTAAAAATAGAAAACTCTGACTTTCTATGAAAAATTTGGATGAAAAAGTAGGTGAAGAAGGAGAAAAGAAACCAGCTAAAAAAGCTGCGAGCAAAGGTAGCTTGGAAGATGTGGTAAAACAGATCGAAGAAAAAGAGGAGTAATTTATTGCTCTTAAAAAATATAAAAGATCCTGACTGAGTTCAGGATTTTTTTCTTTTGGAGAAAAAAGTCTTTCAAATTTTGCTTTTTTGTTTTTTTAGAATATAATTGGGTTATTTATCATATTATATGTATTTATTTTCTGATGTTAAAATAATGGAAAACACTACTAATCCTACTCAACCCTTAACTCCAGAAGAAATGAAGTTACAGGAATCTTGGAAAAATCTGACAGATCAGCAGCTTTATTCTGAAATGGGAAGATATTATCAGCAAGGAGATCCAGAAAGTATCAAGAAAGCAGAACAATTGCGTGATTTTTTGGAAAATAAAAAATCTCCAGAAAAAGTAAAAACAAAACATGAGAGTTTTTGAAATGCTTATAATGAGGTTTCTAAAGACTTAAAAGAAATAGATGAAGATTACGACAAACAAATAAAAGCTCTTCAAAAAGAACTCGAAAATTTTAAAGGTAGCAAAAAAGAGAAAGAGAAAAAAGAAGTAGATATGCAAGTAGCAATAGCAAATCTAGAGAAAGAAAGAGAAGCTAAAAAAAATAAAAATCTCCAGGATTTTTTTAAAAAAGATATGAAAAATTATATTTCGCAAGTAGGATGAAATATCGATACTTTGAAAAAAGTTAAGGATGATGAAATAAATGAACTAAAAGCAAATTTGACAGGGATTGTGACACATGGACCTAAATTAAAAGAATATCTCTCTTGGTCTAGGAGAAGACTGGTGACAATTCAATCAAAAATAAAAGAAATGAAAGGTTCAGAAGATCCGGCGAATTATTCCGAAGATTATCCTAAAAATGTATTAATTTATTTAATGGGGCTAACAAATACCAGCTTATTTTGAACTAGACAAACTCTCAAAAGAGGGAAGGTGAAAATGTTGTGGAAATGGAAATCAGATACAATTTGAGAACAGCTTGCAATTTTGAAAGAAAAAATCAAAATCGATGAAAAAGATAGCACTTGGACTATTGGCCTCAAGAATTTGATAGCAGAGGAGTTATTAGAGGCTCAGAAAAAATATGTTGATCAACAAAAAAGAAATGTTGGTTTGGCAGCATAAAAACAACTTAATTTATTATTTAACAAATAAAATATCATGCTTAAGACTTTACAAGATGCTAAAAATTATGCAGTAGATAGAGTACAACAAATTGCTCAAGATGATTTTTCTGAATATGAAAAAGATTTTATAGAAACACAGATCGAAGAGCTTTTTTGGTGAGAGATAGAACTATTGGTTGATGATCAAGTAATGGCAGAAATTCAGGCATCTACAATAGAAGAATTAGACTCCAAATTGTTTTTTAAAATCCCAAATTATATCTGACTTTTAGAAGAAGTTACTTCTTCTTTTTTGGCGGAGTATCTTGCATAATTCTTTTCTAACCTATAAATGAAGAAATCTGAGAAAAGTCTCAGATTTTTTAATAAATTTTAAGTTGAATATAAATATCATTTATGTATAATATGTCAATGTTTTGTGTTTAAAATTGTTGCTGTTTTTTGTTTTTTATTATCTAATTACTTATACTTAAATAAAGTAATTTAATTCTTAATTTTCGAGTATTATGACAAACAACCTTTTAACAGAAGGGATAAAAGAAAGGATTTCTCTGCTTTCTCAAAATCCAAATATTCAAACTATGGAAGATCTTTTAGAGAATCTTTCATTGGATTTTTCTCAACTCTCTTTTGATGAAAAGGGGAAAATGTTGCATGAGACAGACTATATAAAAGCTACTTTACGTTATAATGATCCAAATGATCCAGCAATCAAACTCTATGAGTTATTGAAAAACTACTTAGAGAGCCAATTAAAATCAGCACCTAGAGAAGATCTTGATAAAATTAAATTGGGAAAATTAGTTTCTAGAGATTTACTGGCATCGAAGCTTTCTGAAAATAGATATGACAATTGAGTTAATCATCTCAATAATGGAGTGCCTGCTGGACAAATAGAACTAAGAAAGGGGAATTGGATTGCTCTGGATGATCTAAATTTTTATGCAGATTTTAGAAAAAAATATGAAGATTTATTGGTAAAAAAATATGAGAATAGGATTAGTGTTGATGATTTTGAAATGCAAATTAAAGATTTAGATACGATGTTTGCTGAAATAATAATCTTATCTCAAGGGCTAGATATTCAAATAAATAATCATGATATTGGTTCATGAGATCCTCATTTTAAAACACTTAATGAAATCATAGAAAGTTCCAAGAAAAGTGAATCAATGTTGAAAAAAATAGGATATGAGGTAGAGTATGTTGTTTTATGAGAAGAAAAAAAAGATAGAACTGCAGAAAAAGCAGCTTTGTTGGAAGAAATAGCAGATATACAAAAGATAATTGATGATTTGAAAAGTGAATTAGATGCAGATAAGATGCGTGGCAATGAGTTGGGTAGAAGGCCTAAAGAAGAAATGCTGCTTAAAAAAGAAAAAGATCTTTGAAAATTAAAGAATAGTTTAAGTCTTTTAGAAAAAGATCTTGCTACTGAAACTAAAGAATACCATATAATAAGGTTATTAAATAAGGTAGTCAAACCAGATCCGATAGATCCAATAGATCCGATAGATCCGATAGATCCAATAGATCCGATAGATCCGATAGATCCAATAGATCCAATAAATCCGATAGATCCGATAGATCCGATAGATCCAATAGATCCAATAAAATCAGATCCAGAGAATGTCTCAATTGATGCAGTTCTTTCCAATACTTTTCAAACTCATCAAGAAAATGCTAGACTTTATGCTGAGGAATATCTAAAAGATGAATATAAAGTCACTCACAAATTAAATCTTTTAAAAAGAGCAAAATTTTTCTTTTCTAGAGGGAAAATGAGAAAAAATTTAATCAATACCTATATGCAAGATATCGCAAAAAATAAGGCATTTACCATGGATACAAAAAGTGATTCAGAACTTACTAGAGCAGCCAATCGTCATAGTTTAGAGCAAAAAACAAATTTTGGGGATATAGAGCAATTGACTACAATAGCATTAGAAATCCCAGAAGTAAATCACTTGGCACAAGAGTTTGTGTTATGAAGAATTACTGAGGATTATTTTAAATTACTATTTAATACGATTGTAGAACAGCATCCAAGCATCAAATCTGAACTCAAAAAAGGAAATATCGAATATTTTTCTAGCAATATTTTAGATCAGCTTACAGTAGAGAGAGGACAATATCAATTGATGGATCGTTTGTCTCAAGCTTTGATGACAGGTGCTGATGTAGAGGCAATCAATCAAGAGATTCGTCAATTTATTTTAGATTATCAGACTTCTCCTAAATTTTTAAATCAGATCTCTCCAGATTTAGAAAAATGAGATCTAGAAAATTTAAAAAAATATTTTCAATTTAGAGAATCTTTGAGAGGGCAAGAATTAGAAAACTTGAAAGTCAAACTTCATGTTTTAGATAAAGGGAAAGCTGCTTATCAAATCGATAATACTAAAAATGAAAAAGGTTGGCTTTACAAACTAGGGCACAAATTAGACAAAATCCCTTGGTATTATCAGGTGCCAGCTTATGCTGGACTAGGGGTGTTGCTAGGAGCAACCGGTGGAGCTTTGGGAATGGGAGTGGTGGCTGCTTCTGCGCTAAAAATAGGAGTATTTGCTGGTACGACAGGATTTATGAATTTTGTAAAAAAATGGACCCATTATACCAAAGAACACAATACTCACGAGAAAAATCGAGTATCAGCAAATCAAAAAGAAAAAGTTTTAGTTAAAAAACGACAAGATGATTTTGCAAAAAAAGGAGCACTAAATCGAGCTAAAAGATATAAAGCCAAAAGACAGCTTGAACTCTACAATGATGCTACTCATGATCAGTTTTTGAGTACCAAAGAATTGGCAGGAGAGCTTTTGGCTATGAGTTCTTCACTGAGACCTTTGTCTGCAGTGGATCAAGGGCATTTGTCTTCTATTTTATTACAATCAAAAGTAAGGTTGGATGCTTATCTCAAAACAGGACATAATTTTCTCTATTCAGACTCTCCTGAGTTGGTAGAGCAAGAGATGAATCTTTTGTGGAAAAGTTTGGAGCTTTGAGCTCAAAAATTGGGGATTACTTTTGATGAGATCAATAATTTGAGTACTTTAGAATGAGATGATTATGCGACATTAGTGACAGAATTGGAGTCTGATTATGATAATGCTAATAGGAGATTCAAAAAAGAAAGAACCTGGTTGGCAACCAAATATGGACTAACTACAGCAGCTGTATCTGCATGATTTGCGGTAGCATCCCAAGCAATTATGGGTAATGGTATTTTTAGTCAGAAACCTACAGAAAATCTTTTGCAGGGATCTGGTGTAGATCATTTTACTTTGGGTGGTCATGAGATTACTGGAAATTCTGAGGTAGCTACAAAGCTTTCTAGTCAACTATCTGGTTTACATCCAGATGCTACGATGGAGGTGCTCTATAGTGCAGGAACTGATGATGTTCCAACTAGAGTAGCCAGTATGCTCAACACTTCTTGAGCTTATCAAGATAAAATGACTGCAGTTATTTCCAATATTAAATCTTTGGGACTCTCTTCTACTCAGGAGTCAGCATTCCTCAGAGAAATCGCTAGCAAGCCATGGGAATCTGATCGAGCATGAAAAGCATTTAGTAATGACTTTTTGCATGGATATCGTGCATTAGAAACCTTAGAAAAAGCTGCGGAAGGATTGGCTTCTTCTGGAAATGCTAGTATGGTTCCTGATTTTGCTTATGATGCAACCAGGAGTATCGCTGGGGCTCATTGAGAATCTGTAGCTGAAAGATTTGGACAAGTGATCTTTAAAATCAAGGATATTATTCCAGGAGTAGGAGAAAATACTAAGTTTGTTCCACTTCCTTTATTTTTCAATACTTTCAAGAAAAATAAACAGGAAAAAGAAAATCAAAATCCTGATCAAATAGATAAATGAGATAAAGATCCCATACCTACGAAACCAATTACTGATAAACCTGGACATTGGAAGGATGGATGGAAAAAAGCTTGAAATGACCCTTTTGATAAATTTAATCCCATCCCTCCCAAACCTTTTAGTTCAGAAAAAATTGGAGTCTCTCCAAGAGGTGCTATTTTGGGATGAGATATTGAACCTTTTTTAACAGAAGAATACCCGGAGGATTTTAAGTTTAAATCTCCAGAAGAAATTGCAAAAATTGTTTTAGATCATGGAGTTCCTCTTTATAAGGATCCGAACTTTAAAGAGTTTTATGATGCTACGGTGCAGATAGAAGATGCTCTTGCGAGATGAGATAGGATAGAAGCAGAAAGAATTTTGGTAGAATCTATTCAAAAAGAGAGAGAGTATGTAGCAGAAGATTCATTTGATTCTGTTATTGAGATGGCATTAAGTGCTGTCGATAATGCCTTTAATGCTATTGGTGGAGAGCGTTCTAAAACCCCAAATAAAGACAAGATTCATATCGTATGAAACTATGAGTTTTGGTGACAGAAAGGAAGCTATGATCCTGATACCTTATGATTTTGTAGCTATATGAATGGAGAATTGTTTATCAATAGAGATGCCTTGTTTTACAAAGATTTTAAAGGGGAATATTTACGTCAAAAGATAGAAGAAAATTTGATGCATACGATCGTCCATGAGATGGTTCATGGAACAAGTACTTCCAATTATTGGCATCAATACAAGGATGAAAAAAAATTAGCTAGAGCTGATGCATACAACAAATATCCAAATGCACGTAGATTGGGAGCTATGATGAGAAGATTTAGTAAAAATTCAGATGGAAAAATTAGTATTCAGGAGCGTGGAAGAGCTCTTAATGAAGCTATTACAGAGCATTTTACTCTGAAAATATTGAAAGATTATGGACAAAATGCTGCATTTAATGCATACCAAAAGGAGAGAAATGTCTTAACATTACTTTCAAAGACCTATAATATTGATATGCAGGATTTTTATAAATTATTAGTTAATCGCAAACACTCACTAAAAAATATCAACGAACGTTTGTCAAGTAAAATGTTGGATTGAAAAGAAGTTCAGACTCCTAGATTTTATACCTTGCTAATGTCTGTAATGGATTATGAGTTTGATCAAAACTCTGGCTATCAATTAACTGAGGCACTTATTTTGTGAGAATCTTTAACTATTACGTCTGAGATGAAAAAATATTTTCATCCATGATTATTAGATACCAACGGACTTATTAAGCAAGAAATGCTAGAAGCTTATCCAAATCTTTCTGATGCAGATACATCTGCAATAGCTGCTTAAGTTTCAGATAGACTTGTAGCTGATGATCAAATAATTATATCATTACTATTTATTTCTTTATATTATATCAAAATGACTGACATGCATCACCACGAAACAGAAGATCTTTTTTATGAGGATTTTCTCAATGATACCTTGTTACAAATGTGATTTGATCCTGAGCTAGCAGATTTTGATTTACTCAAATCTGAGATGGAACCTGTATTGATGGATACGATTATGACAGCAGTATTGGCTGCTTTGAGTCCAGAGCAGAGAGAAAAGGTGGATGAACTTTTTGCTGCAGAAAAAGAACATGAGGCGTTAGAATATATCGAAGAAGTAATCCCTGATTATGATGATTTTTTGGGAGATGTTTTTGAGGAGTTTCAAAAAAATCAGATTCTTGCTATGAATAAAAATAAAAAATAATTGACTTTTGTTTAAAAATAGTTATAATGAGTTTGTGGGCAAATAATTTATTTATTATATCTACTGACGATGGGAAAATTTGGAAACTTTATGGGAAATACTTTTGGAATAGTACCTAGAGGAGCTGGAACTGTAGGACTAGCTTGAATAGATACTTTGAGGTTAGGGGGAAATGTTCTCTCAGATCTTGGAACTATTGTAGAAGATACGAGTACTAAATTACGAGATACTTTATCCTCTTCACGAACTAAAGGAAAGTGGTATAACAAACTTTATCAAGTTCCTATTGGACTTGTTGCTTGAACTTGAGCTCTAATAGAATGAGCAGTGAGACTTGCCTTAGAACCATCTAGGAATGCAGTTTTAAATGCTCGTGATATAACAGGAAATTTGTTCAATAATCTTGGAAATTCAATAAAAAGTTTATTTGATACGACGAAACCAGCGTCCAGTTTTACTTTTGAAAAATTACAAACAAAAATCCCTACCAAAGAAAATTGGTTTTCAAAACTTGCTTGGTGGAATAAATCCTCAACTCCGGCTCCAGCACCAACTCCCTAGTATATTAAGATAATAAATATATTCCAAACAATAAAGGAGGGCTAGAAAGTTCCTCCTTTTTTGATTAAAACATATTCGATCAAAATCATCAAAACTCCTGCTACAATCAATATTCCTTGGATCAGCCAGATTTTCATGACGATGGTGGTTTCTTTCATGCCATAATGCTCTAGTAGATGATGAAAGGGAGCTATCGGAAAGAGCTTTTTTTTGAAAACTTTTTTCCAAAAAATTTGAAGAAAACTTGAAAAAAACTCTAGGATAAAAACTCCAAAAATAATCAAAAAGGGGATTAAAATTCAGAATCTCATATTGAGGAGATAGATCAGAGAAGCGACAATCCCTCCTAGTGCAAAGGCCCCACTATCTCCCATAAAGACTTTTGCTGGATTGATATTGAAAAAAAGAAATGCTACCAGTACTGCCACCAAGATCCCTACAACCGTCGTGGCGATATAAGTTCCATTCAAAAAAGTAACGATCCCCAGACTCGTCAAAATCATTGCCATTGTTCCACCGACGAGTCCATCGAGTCCATCTGAAATATTGATCGCATTGACTATCGCAATTGTGGCAATAAAAGTCAGAATTGGAAAGAGGAGTCAGACTTCAATTTTTCCTGCCAACGGCCAGAGATTGATATAACTGACTCCGAGCTTTGCATAAAACCAATAAGAGATCCACGCAGAAAAAATAAACATCCCGATGAGTTTTGCTCTGGCACTGAGGCCTTTGATCTTTCCATGTCCTTTGATATTGAGATAGTCATCTACGATTCCGATCAGTCCCATACTAAAAAACCCAAAAAGGATGATATAACTCTCCTCACGATTCCAGAGAGAGTAGTCAATCCATCAGAGTTTTGGGAGGAGAAAAGATCCTAAAATCATGATCAGCATCACGATCATAAAGAGTCCTCCTCCCATTGTAGGGGTTCCTTGTTTATGCGCATGGAGTTTGCTAAAGATTTCTGATTTTTCTCCTGTTGCAGTATTTTCACGAATCGTTTTCCCGGCTTTGAGTCTTTGAAGGAGTTTGATATAGGGTTTGTAAAGCAATAATGCTAAGATAAAACTAGCTAGTCCATAGGAGAGGATAAAACTGAGTTTGAGGAGGATTCCAGGATCTGAAAACATTTGTTGTATCAAAATAAAAGTCTGGGTTTATTTCAGCAGAGAGTATATTTTTTTGCTCAGAAGATTGCAAGGAGAGTTGCTTAAAAAAACTCATTACCTTGTTCGTAGTTTCTCTTGTAAAAATGCTCTTATCAAAAGTTCTTTGATCCTTTTTGAGAGAAGCTTTGATCCCTAGGATCCTGCATTTTCATCAGTTTCAAAATCTATTTCATCTTCCTTTAATTTCCTAGGGTAGAGAGATTGGTTTTCGTTGAGGGTTCAGAATTTCCCCACCTCTCAGAGACTGATTTCTCACTTTTTTATCAATGCTAATATTTTATGGTGAGAGAGATCACTTGCTTCATCCAAAAGTCAGATTTTTACCAGATATTCTTTGAGTCCATCTTTATCAATAGTTTTCCAGCTGGATTGGCGAGAAAACTTGATACTATTGTGGTAACCAAAGAGTCTTTCTTGTTGTTTTCCTTGTTGATATCCAATAAGTACTTCTTTGATGATTTCTTTCTCTTTTTTGCTTTCAGTTTCTTGTTTACCTAGTTCTGCATAACGATCTACAAGGCGTTTGACGCTGCTTTCTCCCAGATCCTGATGGGAGATCATTTCATCTCCTTGTCCTAGATGAATCCAAAGTGGACAGATGCTCATATATTCGCAGTATTTACAATAGTTGTTTTCTTTGGTCGGAAAGGTATTGCGTTCTCCCATATTAAAATAAAATCTTTTTTCTTCTATTTCACTTGCAAGCTGATAGTATTTATTTTCTACTACTGCAAGTTCTGGAGCTCAGATTTCCCATTCCTTGAGGAGATCAAAATGCAGAAAATGGAGTCTGGCTTTGATGTTTTTTTGATAGTCAGGATAGAGCTGTTGCATGGCTTTGGCATAAAGGGTGAGCTGCTCTTGATAATCAGTATCTTCTGCGCTAGGGAGATGTTTGTTTGTTTTGTAGTCATTGATGATAAAGGTATCATCCTCTTTGTCTAACCTATCGATAAATCCAGTAAATTTGATAGATTCTTTTTCTCCTTTGGGATCATCGAGATTAAAGATAAGTCTTTTTTCTGTTGCGATAAGTTTGCTTTGATCAAAAGGATAGTATTTTTGATAATAAGTTCTGAGATAGTTTTCTCCTCTCCTGAGATAGTCTGTTTTTTGGAGTTCTTTGTGATAGTTGAGTTCGTTTTTAGCTTGAGATTCTGCAGTAGTTCGGTTCTCTTCAAATTTTCAGATTACATCAGAAAGTTCTGGAGTCAGGAAAATACTGACTTGTTGATAAAGCCATTCTAATGCACTATGGACGCTGGTTCCTAGCACTAGATCCGGAGTGGTTTCAAAATCTCTCTCTATTTTGTCCAAGTATCTAAACTGATATTTCTTGGGGCATTGTTGGTAGAGAGAAAGCTGAGAAAATGAATAAAGTACCATCTTTGTTTTTCTTTGATATAAAGATATGATGACTATATGATTTGATGGATTAGATGCAAACAAAAAAAACTCCAAAATCAGAGTTTTAATTATTTTTTATCTTTTTTCTTATTTTTTGTTTGGTAGAGTTTCCTGGGAGTTATAGCAATTTTTTGAGTAATTCGTAGAGTTCTTTGGTTGTATAAACAGTATAAAATGCTTCAATTCCTTTGGTTTTTTTGTGGTATCTATTGATCCAGATTCCTTTCATCCCTACTCGCTGAGCTCCATCAATATCTCTTTCAATGTTATCTCCTACCATGATCGATTCGCTTGCGAGTACTCCTGCTTTATGACAGGCAAGAATAAATCCTCCAGAGTGAGGTTTTTCTGTTCCAACTTCTTCTGAGGTAACAAGGACATCAATATCATCTGAGATCCCCAGTATTTCCATTTTTTTGAGCTGAGTATAGGTGATAGAGTCGGTAATGATTCCAGTTTTGATCCCTTTTCTTTTGAGATATTTCAAGAGTCTATTGCTCCAAACTTCTTTTTTCATCGCTTTATAAAATGCATCTCGATAAAGATCATAGATGGTGATGATTTCTTTGGGTTGAATTTTGTATTTGGTTTCCGCATTGATCTTTTCAAAAAACTTTTGAAAGTAGAGATCTCTATTGTGAGAAGCGGCTGTTCCTACTAGTTGTCTTTTGACATCTTTTTGTGCGATTTCAAAAAGCAGATGAATCAATTCTGGATTTATTTTGGTGATTTTCTGAATTTTCTTGAAAGTTATGGATAATGCTTTTTGATGTGCTTGTTCATAATCAAATAGGGTATCATCTAGGTCAAAAAAACTGCTTTTATCATTGTTTTTTGTTTTTGTAATAGATAAAGTTTCTTATATTGTTACAAGTATAATCAAAGTCTCTCAAAAAAGCAAATTTTTGAAGAAAATTTCAGGATTGTTATTAAAAATTTAAAAACTTGCTTGATTTTAGATAAAGCTTTGTTATAAACTGATTGCCCTTGGGGGGTTGGTGTAATGGTAACACATCGGTCTTCGGAACCGACACTGTGGGTTCGATCCCCGCACTCCCCGAATGTTTAAATTAGAAAGATACTGAAAATTTTACAGTATTTTTTTTATAAAAAAATTAATAGGCCTCAAAGACCATTCCTTTATGATCAGATCCTGGGATCTGGATGATTTCTAGATTTTTGATCTGAGTATTGCTAAAGAGATGATCAATATGTGCCCCCAAAATCTTCAAAGGATAATCCAAAAATCTGACTTTAGCGGGTAAAAGTTTTGCAAAATCATCATGGATGAGCAACATCTCTCCCACATTCCATGAAAAAAAAGGATTCAGATTTCTCGTTTTATTATCCCAATTTACTGTCAAATCCTGGGCAAATTTTTGGTAGTAGGGAGATCGAGGAGTTACGTTAAAATCTCAGAGTATCAAGACTTTTGCTTCCTCTGATCTGGTGGAAGTGTGGAGGGAATTGATATCTTCTGCAAGTCTAGTGAGTTGGAGATTTCTTGTTTGAAAGTTTTCTAGGCTAGTAGGAGAGCTGGTGTGTACTTCATAAAAATAGTATTTTTCTCCTCATTTTTCGATGGCAAAGTAGGCATATCTTCGGCTTCCTTGTTCAAAGTCGTCTGCTAAATTTTCTATTGGATATTTGCTAAAAACAACGCTTCCTACAAAAATTTTAGACCAACTGGTCCTATTGATGTAGGGATAATTCGCTTCAATAAACGAACCTAGCTTGTCTTTGTGTTGGTCAGAAAATTCTACAAATAAAACTAAATCTGGATCGTGCTTGGTGATGATTGCTTGGAGTTGTTCGCTATTTGAATTTTCTTTATAGATATTTGCAAAGAGTACCTTGATCCCTTCTGTTTCAACTTCTTGTTGAATTTCTTCTGATTTAGTCACTTGGTAAAAATTTTGAATGGTATGAGAATATAGCAAAAAAAGTCCCCCAAAAGCTAAAACAAAGAAAATTGAATATTTTTCTAGAGGGCGAGGGGTGGTCGGTCTTTTGTAAAGTTTTTTCCATAAGTTTCGGAGACTGATAAAGAGTCCAATGAGAATGATTGGCATTCCTAAAGGGAAAAAACTGACTGCCAATTCTCAGAGGAAGGGGAGTTGACTCCACATTGTAAAAAAATATAGGAGTCCCAATCCAAGGATAATAATAACTAATAGTAACATTTTCTCAAAAAGAGCTAAATTGATTCTAACTTTAGCCTAGTTATTCAAGAGAAAAAAACAACTACTTATTTGAGATTTTATATTAAATAAAAAAAAGACCCCAAAATCAGGATCTTTATTTTTTTTTATTTTTTCTTTTTGTTTGCAGGTTTAATCTTTATTCAACACTGAGAACGAGTTCTGATAAAATTGTTCCAATAGTATTTTTGAGTTCATCCAGTGCATATTGAAAATTATTTCTGATAAATCCGTTTTGTTGCATCAATTGGTCCAATTTATCGCTAAAATCATACATTCCTTCTACCAAAATTTGGAGATCTTCTCTGGATTGGAGGAGTCCTTTCTGAGTTTCTTGTCTGAGTCTGAGACTATAAGCTCTGAGCTGGAGAAGATTTCTAATAATCTGATCTACATACTCACTCTCAAAATGTCGTATCATTCCTCCTCCGTAGCTACTAGCAGATTCAGTGGTTATTTCAAGGGCACTAATCAGTGCATTGCAGGTACCTTCAATCTTTGCTAGTAAATGATTGAGAGTAGCAGTACTAGTAGTCAGTGAATTGTTGGAGGAATTGAGGTTCATGGTGATAAAAGCTATAAAAGATAAAAACATGATTACTCAATTATAGTCAGAATTTATTTTTTTCCTAAAATTTTTGAGTCTTTAGATATTTTTGTTCTATCCTTTTCCTCAAATTATGATGTAGTTGTCTAATGAAGAAAAAACTTCCGATTTTTTGACAAAAAAAGAAAAAAGATTATAATGAAAGAGATTGTTTTAGCCTTTTTTAGATGCTAATGATTATGAATAGAAATTTTGTTTTAGGAAGAATAAAGTATCTACTCTTGTTGGGGGTGGTATTTTTGTCTCTGTTGGGATATTCTAATGCTCAAGAAATATACGACTGTAGTGCATTAGTTTCTGCTTCTTTAGATAAAAGCTCTCTTAGTATAGGAGAAACTCTGACAATGAATTATTCGCTTTTAGACAGCTGATTCATAGCTACAGACATTTTTCGATATGGAACTAATCATTGAATTGGATGAAAAAGTACTTCATGATCTCCAGATACTAATGTTTACTCTCATGCTTTTCAAAATATAGATGTATCAATTCTACTTAAAGAAGAATCTGGTCCATGAAGTACTCATTGTTTCATTTGATCAATTACAGTCTCTTGAGTTTGTGGGGATGCAAGTGTTTCTTGGAATGAGCAATGTGATGATGGAAATACTAGTAGTTGAGATGGTTGTTCCTCAACTTGTCAGCGAGAAATCCCTTCTTGTGCCTCTGTAGATCTTTCTTTTTCTCCTACTGCAGGGGTACCTGGAACTACCGTTACAGCAACTTTGTGATGAACTTTACCAGGTTGGATAAATATAACTTCATTGACTTGGAGATCTTGACAGACAAATTATTCTCCTAACTTTCCACTTCTTCATACTTATCCCTCAGTAGGAACCTTTACTCCATCTTTTAGAATTGAAAATAGTGATAATTCAGGATCTTTTAGAAATTGTTCTGGTCCTCAGATTACTATCAGTGCTAGCTGTGGAAATGGAATAGTTGAATCTGGTGAGCAGTGTGATGATGGAGGTACTGAGAATGGAGATGGTTGTTCTGCTACCTGTCAACGAGAAGTACCAAGCTGTTCAGATCTTACAGTAAACTTCTCTCCAACCACAGGACAACCTAATTTAACTCAGATTTCAGCTACTTTTTCTCATCCAGCACGAATTACTGCTTACTCATTAGACCGATGAGATGGTAGTACTTTAGTTCAACCTCCACTATCTCCAGCAAATCATATTTATACTAGTCTTTGAACCTATTCTCCAGTTTTTGTATTGCAAAACAGTTCTCATTCTAGTTCTAGTAGGATTTGTACTCAAGCGAATGCTCTTTCTATTGTTGCTGAATGTTTAAATGATGTTGTTGAAGAATGAGAACAATGTGAGCCATGAATTGATTGAGATGCTTGTACTAGCACTTGTCAGCGAAAAGTTCCGAGTTGTAGTACATTAGATTTGGATCTAGAAGTGGTTGGTAATTATGTCCCAGCAATGGTAACAGCGAATTTTGCTTCTAGTACAGGACTAGTTTTGGAAAGTATTGATTGGTGAGATGGATCTGTTCCTATTGCCCTTTGAAATTGAGAACATCAAGAAATTTACACGTATTTGACAGGAGGAGCTTATACCGTTACTTTGCAAGGAAAAAATGAAGTTTGAAATCTGACGGGGATTTGTACGCAAAATTTATTATTTTCCCAATCAGTATGTGGAGATTTTGTTGTAGAGGATGTGGAGCAGTGTGATGATGGAAATCTTGAAAGCTGAGATGGATGTTCTGCCACTTGTCAGCTAGAATACCCGGTTTGTGATGCTCTGAATTTCCAAATAACTCCTAAATCAGGAAATATTCCTTTGAGTGTGAAATTCTCCTTTGCAATTATTACTGGATTCCAAAATACCTTGCTTACATATGGAAATCAGACTTTAAATGCTTCAGGATCTGAAAGTTTATCTGGATCTTATCAGTATACTTTTGATACAGCGGCTACTCACAAAATTGATCTGACCGTAGTAAATACTTTGAGTGGTAGCTTTACTCAGATTTGTTCTTTTGATGTAGAAGCAATTAAAAAATCTGGAAGTTCTGGATGAGGAGGTTTTAGTAAAGATTATTGTCCGGATGGAGATTTTTCTCCTAGTTATTATGATGGGAAATGTGGTACAGCTCCTTCTAAAAAAACTGAAACGCAAACTACAGAACCAAGCAAACCTAAAGAAAATTATGAAAATGTAGGATGTACGGTGCCAGCAAATGCTCCTTATTCTCAATCTTTGATTGATGCTTTTCTCTGGGCCTACAAGTACAAAATTACAACAGCTTGTCCTATAGAAAAAGCAGATTTAGATGGACCACTACTGAGGCGTCATATGGCTAAAATGATTTCTGAGTTTTCAATGCAAATCCTAGATATGAAACCAGATTATAGTAAAACTTGCAGTTTCCCAGATCTCTGAGATCAGACTCAGGAAATGAAAGATTATATCAAACTTTCTTGTCAGCTAGGTCTAATGGGATATGATGCAGATGGAGTTACCAAGAGATCTCTTTTTGAGCCAAATAGGGAAGTTTCCAGAGCACAATTTGCTACCTTGCTTTCTAGGTTGCTTTGGAATGAAACGTTTAATAATAATGATAATACCTATTACTATGTAGAGCATATCAAAAGTCTGAGAGCAGCGAATATTATGGATCATGATGTAGCTAATCCTAAAAGGACAGAAAAAAGAGGAGAGGTGCTCAAAATGCTAAAAAGATCTTATGAATATTATAACAAGATGTATTAAAATATATATTTTGATTTAAATAGAAATACCCTCCAAAATTTAGAGGGTATTTTTTATTAGGATTCCCAAATCTCGTCTGGAAGTCTTTGTATTAGATCTTTGACGCTAATCTTTTCTAATGGTTGTTGTACTAGATCATCACCAAGAAAGTCTTTAATCTCCTTTAATAGAAATATTTTTCTATTAAATTTTTTTTTGCAGAAGTTTATTGCTCTCTTAATACCACCATGATATTCTTCCCAGATGAAGATTATAATACTTGGATGGTTGATGACTTCTTCTTTTCTATTTATGAAGTCTTTACTAAAGAGATTATCCAATAACTCTTGTTTTGAGTGGAAGCTAAATTCTAAAGCTTCTGAGTTTGATAAAGACATTCTAAAGTCTTTATTAAGAACTTCTTCCAATTCTTTACCTAACTCTCTTCTTGATGAGATGATTAAAACTTGTTTTTTCATATTTTTTTTATTTTTAGATGTTTTGTATATGTAATATATATAATAATATTTTTTAGAAAGTCAAGTATTTTTTATTTCCCTATTTTTCATCTAATATTTTCGGAAATTTGTTTCCTATCCCATTTTCTTTGACTGAATGATTGCATTGCTTGTTCTAGAGTTTCTATTTTTTTATCTTTGACCAAAATTCCAGATTCTGCATCGACCAGTTCGGTTGTAGCTCCTTGTGCGTAGCCAAGTACTGGTACTCCTAGGAGTAATGCTTCTACCGTTCAGATTCCAAAACTTTCTTTGGTGAGATTGATGAGTCCTTTGGCATTTTTGATGATATCGAGCATCCCTTCAGGATTCCAACCCGTAAAGATGATTGTATCTCTAGCGAGTGCTTTAAGCTCAACCTCATCTGGACCATTACCAATCATAATGAGAGGAAGTTTGAGTTTATTGAAAAGTTCTACAATCAATTTTGCTTCTCTGACAAAATTGACCAATCTCCCTACAAAGACAAAATATTCTGATGGTTGTTGGCTAATCCCTCCAAAATAAAATTCATCTCTAATTTTTGGGTATTTCACTTCGGATTCGATTCCATAGAGCTCTAGTGCTCATTGCTGAGTGTAATGACTGTTACTATATACTTTATCAAATTGAGTGTATTTTTGATCCCATTTTCTGAGTCTAGGAGTGATTTTTTGAAAAAGCCATTTTTTCCATCCATGAAATTTAGCAAGATATTCTTCATAATGTGATCGGATATATTGCATGGGGGAGTGGAGATAGAGCGTAGTAGGGATTCCTTGGAGAGGAGTAATGTTTTTTGCAATAGCAAAAGAAGAGATAAAAATCTGATCAGGTTTTTGTTTTTTTACTTTGAAAGAGAGGAGTTTCATAAGTAGAGGATAAAAGACAATCAAATTGCGATAGTCAAAAATTCCAGACAATAAAGGCACCTTCCTTTTGCTAAAAAAAAGAAATATTTGGTTGATCCATTTTGGGAGCGTTTCTATGATTTTAACTTCATAATATTTCCCATTTCCTCCTGGGATCGGGATTTTTAGAGATTCAAAATCTGAAATGAGAGTAAAAAGTTGGATTTCACTATCTGGACCATGGTGTTTTATTTCTTGTTGGATCCAGTCTTCTAGCACATTGAGTACCCCTCCAGGCATGGTCCGACAATTGATAAAGGCTAGTTTCATTTAGATTTTTTGAGATAAAATGGAAGATTTTTTTTGATATTTTTCTTGATATTTTTCTTGATATTTTTCTTGAGAAAATAGGCTTGACCCTAAAATAGGAAAAGCTCTTGCCTTTGCAAGTAATTTTATTTTCACTTGCTTTTGAGGACAAATTAACTACATTCAAAGATGAGGCGCCTTGACAGAGCGGTCTATTGTACAGGTCTGCAAAACCTCGGTTCATGGGTTCAAATCCCATAGGCGCCTAATCAAATTCTCTGTCTGAACTGAGCGAATTTATCAGCTCTGCACAAAAGCCCCACTTGTTGGAGCTTTTTTTAATTTCAAATTAATTCTAAATGATTTCACTGTTTCAATCCAATTGCATTGGCAGATCAGCTATTGAGTTCTATAACCCATCTGCTTGCTTTGTCTGGTCCATAACTAGGACAAGGATCTTGCTCACAAGGAGGAGCAGAAACGATTTCTACTACTTCTAGGTTTTGATCTATTCGGATAATATCTAGAGGGATCAAGGTGTTTTTCATCCAGAAATAATGCATATTTTCTTCTTTAGAGTCAAAAAGCATCCCCTTATCTTTATCTAAACTCTCACGATACATGAGTCCTTGCATTCTTTTTTCTAGAGTATCTGCAATTTCTAGATCAAAACAATATTCTTGGAAACAAAACTTGCTGATTTGTTCAGGATTTTGAGAAATATTTTTTTGAGCAAGGTTAGTTTGGAGAGTTTGATCATTTTTCTTTAGTTGAAAAAAAAAGAAATAGAGTAATATCATAACTATCAAACTAAAGATTCAGAGGATTTGAAATCCTAGATTTTGTTTGTTGAAGTTTCTTTTTTTCTCCGACATGTTGTTATTTACTACCAAGGTAAAATCTGATCATTTCGAGAAAATCCTTTGAGAAAGCTTGCATTGAATATCAGGATTAGTATATTTACTGGGATTTTATATTTTTTAGAAGCAATTGCAATGACACAGCATCAATTGACTGAAAGAGAGGTGAGAATTCAAAAAACCCAGAAAATGCTCAAGATGGGTATCCATCCTTATGCTCAAAGTTTTGAAAAAAAGGATTTGATCCAAGATATTATAAAGCAGTACTCAGATAAATCTTTACGTGAGAGCGAAGAGGTAGTCCAGAATCCTCAGATTCAGGTAAAAACAGCTGGGAGAGTAATGCTTTATCGTAGTCATGGAAAACTTTCTTTTGCAAGAATTTTGGATAGTACAGCACAGATTCAGTTGATGTTTCATAGAGACCACTGTCAGATTTATCAAACTCAGAAAAATTCTGATGGCACGATGGAGGATGTTTTGCTCACAGAGTTGGAGGATCTAGAGGCAGAAGGTAGCAAGATGTCAGCTTATAAATTTATGGAAAAAATGGTAGATATGGGAGATTTTATCGGAGTAGAGGGAGAAGTATTCAAAACTCATAAAGGTGAGCTCACGATTTTTGTCTCAGCATTCAAATTTTTGACTAAAGCAATCAGACCTTTACCAGAAAAATTTCATGGCTTGAGTGATCAAGAAGAACTGTATAGAAAAAGATATTTGGATATGACCATGAATCCTGAGACTTATCAGAGATTTCTCTTTAAGTCCAAATTTTATCAGACTTTGAGAGCATTTTATCAGAGTCGTGGATTTATAGAGATTCAAACTCCAATCTTGGATAATGCTGCTTCTGGTGCCGCAGCGAGGCCTTTTGTTACCCATCATAATGATTATGATACTGATATGTATCTCAGGATTGCATTTGAAACTTCCCTCAAAAAAGCTACGGTAGGAAGATTTGAGAGAGTGTTTGAAATTGGTCAGGATTTTAGAAATGAGGGATCTGACCCTTCTCATCTCCAAGAGTTTACTCAGGTAGAGCACTATGCAGTCTATCGAAACTATGAGGATAATATGCGCTTTGCTGAGGAGATGTTTGATTACCTTTTTGAGGAACTAGGAGTGTCAAAAATCCTCAAAGTAAAAGACAAGGATGGGGTGGTGAGAGACGTGGATTTCACCACTCCTCGAGAAAGAATTGATTATACCAAATGAATCCTAGATGCTTCTGGGATAGATATCACTCAATATGGAATTGCAGATGTAGCACAACTGAGATCGGATATCCGTGCAAAAGGAGTAGAATTTGAAGGAATGGATGTTATGGGAACGACTACTTTGATTGACTATCTTTATAAAAAAGTATTGAGACCAAAAATCATTGGTCCTGCTTTTATCTACAATTATCCAGTGATTATGCAGCCACTTGCTAGGACTGCAGATGCAGATGCTCAGATTGTAGAACAGTTTCAGCTGTTGGTGAATGGATGGGAAATCTGTAAAGCATATTCTGAGTTGGTAGATCCCTTGCTCCAGCAAGCAAATTTTGACAAACAGGCAGAAGCTGCAGCTAAGGGGGATGATGAGGCAACGAGTGGAGATGATAGTTTTGTTGAGGCAATGGAATATGGAATGCCTCCACAAAGTGGATTTGGTATGGGATTAGAGAGGATTTTAGCGATTTTGACTGGACAAGATAACCTGAGAGATGTAGTAATGTTTCCTCTCATGAAATTGAGAAATCAAACAGAAGATAAACTAGAAAATGAATTAGAAGGTTAGCTTACATTAGTAGTTTTTTTATCTTCCAAATGATAAAAATATGAAATGGATAACTTTTAAAACTAAACCTAAAATTTTTTCTCGAAAAGTATTGGGTATTATTGTGACTAGTTTCTCTTTATTGGCTATTGGATCGGCAGTGTTGACTAAAGTAGGATATCTACCAAATTTTTTAAATATCCAATTTTTAGAAAATCATAAAGATTGAGATGATATATTAGATGATAGTCGATTCTTGGAAAATTATAAAGATAAATATAATATATTTGATGATAATGGATGAAGACTAGAAGTTAAGAAGCCGGTAATTTACCTTTACCCAGAAACTGATCAACAGATCAAAGTAGAGCTAGATTATCAATGAGATCTTTTTGCGGTTTATCCAGATTATGATCCTGAGATCTGATGATGGGAAGTGATCGCTTCCCCAGATGGAGATTTGATGAATATTGCTGATAATAGAGAGTATAGTTATCTTTTTTGGGAAGGAAAAACTAGAGAAGAAACAGATTGGGATTTGTCAAAGTGATTCGTTGTGAAAGGAGAGGATACGAAAATATTCTTACAAGAAAAACTTTCTGAGATCGGTCTAACTCCTAGAGAATATAATGAGTTTATCGTGTATTGGTTTCCTTTGATGCAGGATAATGAGTATAACTTAATTCACTTTGCTGGAGAGCAATATACTGCTACGGCTCCTTTGACCATCACTCCTGAGCCAGATAGTATATTGAGAGTCTTTATGGTTTGGAAAGCTTTAGATGCGCCAATTGATCTTGAAGAGCAAAAAATAGAGCCTTTTCAAAGAGCAGGATTTAGTGTGATTGAACGAGGAGGAAGCGAGGTATTGTAGAACTTTGAACATAAAGAATTTATATGTTTATTTAACGATGACATTAATAAAGAAAAAAAACTTAAAAAAAAGAGCAGCTCATTATTATGTCCGTAAGAATTTGAAAATTCTTTTTGCTGCACTAGGAGTGATTATGATTTGGAGAAGTGTTTGGGGACTCTTGGATCTTTATCGGATCCCTGGAAATCCTACTACTGATTATATTGCATCACTTCTTTTTGGAATTTTGATCCTTTTGTTAGATGATTGGTTATTAAAAGAATTGGAAGAAAAATAATTTAGATAAAATCAAAATAGATTGTCTGTTGAGGAAATGCTGTCTCAAAAATATCGATAAAGTTTTGAAAATCCTGATCTGAAAGTTTGATCAATCCATTAGGATGGGCTACCAAATTTTCTCGTAAATTGCTTTCAGGATTTTTCTTTTGCATGGTTTTGAAGTCTCCTGTATTGTAAATCAGCGAGGCCATAAAGATTGAATTGATCTGACTTATAGGGATATTCCTTTTCACTTCCTCCAAAAAACGAGGATAGAGAGATTGATAGTCTTTGACAGCTAAGAGTGGCAAAAATCTCAGTCAGACTTTATATCCTTTTTGTAGTAAGTGATTGATGGCTTGAAATCTCAGCTCTAGGGGAGCAGTTTTTTTTTCATAACGATGAATGATTTCTCTAGGATTGAGAGAAAATGCGATTTCTGTATTTTTCATTACTTTGCCATTATTTGCCTGGAGGATCGAGTCGATATTTGCAGATTTGGTCCTCGTTTCCATCAATACATTATCAAACTGCTCAAAAAAAGGAAAAAAATGCTGATTGAATTGGCTGATCTGATCAATCCCTTGGACATCAGAATAATTGCTCGCATAAAAAGTGATAGGACCTTCGTATCCTTGAGATCTGAGTTCTTGGATTTTATCGCTAATCGCTTGCTGAATCTCAGCATAGTTTACAAAAATCACTGGATACTGAGTTTTAAAATTTCCCTTCAGATAGCAGTATTCACAGTCGAAGATACAGTTGAGACTCGTTTTGAAAAAAAATGCTTTTCCAGGATAGCCATAGTTGGGAGGGACAGGCAGGAGAGGAATCTTCTCTTGCTTAGCGATAATAAATGCTGGCGCTAGTGACTGATTTCAGATATTTTTGTCAAAAATGTTTTTGTAGTGATCGATTTCCAAAATCTGATTGCCTGAGAGTTTCTGAATAATCTGCTGTGCAATAGGATCGTTTTTTACTTTCTTTTCTAAATAGATGAGCATGGTATCTGAAAGTCTAAAAATGTTTTTGGCATTGAATTGCTAATGGTTTGAGAAAGTTACGTATCTTATCAAAAAAATCAAGGAATCTGATTTCCCTTGATCTTTTTTTTATTGTTTTATTTTTGAGTGTTATTCAGTAGGAGTTGATTCTTGTCCTACCTTTCCTAGATATTCTTTGATTTTCTCTTGATAGAATTCTTTTTGATTGAGTCCAAGGAATCCTTCTACAAGTTGGTGATTTACTCCATATACTACTGTAGGGATAGAACTAATACCAAACATCATAGAAAGCTCTTGAGCTTGTTCGGTGTCAATTTTTACAAATTTTACTTCAGATGGATCATATTCAGAAGCAAGTTCTGTAAAGATTGGAGCAAGCATTTTACAAGGACCACACCAGTCTGCATAAAAATCTAAAATTACTACTCCTCCAAATTCTGCTAGTAGTTTGTCTAACTCTTCTTTTTGAGTAATGTTGATAATTGCCATAATATATTTTATTAAAGATAAAAACTTTTTCACATTTGTTCTTCTGGTTTTGCTTATTTAACATCAAAGACGGTATTAATCCCATCTTTGAGGATCTGATATTTTTCTAGATTAAGTTGATATCTTCTACTAGTTCCTTCTTTAGTGCAGATGACTAAGTTTTCTCTCTTGAGCATACTAAGATGATGAGAGACAAGGTTGGGAGCTTTATTGAATTTTTCTGTCAAAGTAGTAACATGACAACCTCTATTATCTGGAATCTGATTCAAAAAGCAAAGGATTTTGAGTCTCAGAGGATCTGCAATTAACTGGAGAAGTGTGCTGAATTCCTTTATATTATCGAGTCAGGTTACACAAGCCTTATTCATCAGATGATCTAAATCTAAAAAATATTACTATATCAATAGTGATTGAACTAATAAAATCAAGGGAATTTAAGGTATCTATAATTTGCGAATACTTTTGATTTTTATTTTTTAGTTTTACGATTTTTAATGTATTTACCTTGGTCAGATTATTTATATACTTTCTCCTTGAAAGTGTAGCTAGAATCCCTAACCTCAACTATAGGGATTTTATTTATTACTCAAATATTTTGGCAAGAAAAAGGAGATACAGAAAGACTCGTAAAGTTGCGATCAATCAACATCATATCGGAGTAGGGATGATCGTCCTTGGGGCGCTCTATTTTTTTTCAAAATCATTAGCTCAGGATTCACCGATTTTTAATTTTTTGAATTCCAACGCTAGTGTGGCATTTGGAAACGAGATGGGACTAAGTGCCTTTTTTCTTTTATTGATTATTATTGGAACCCTTATCCTCATCAAGGGATATTTGATGAAAACTCTGATCAAGCGATTTTTTGTAATTATGATGCTGATCTCTGCGATCCTCAATTTTCGTATTTTAGAAAAGACAGTAGAACTGTATCCCAAAGCTGGAGGTTATTTTTCTCGACCTTTACTGCGAGTATTGCAGTATGCTTTTGGGGCTGAGTCAATTTTGGCAATCAAAATTGTGGTAGTTTTGTTATTGGTGATTTCAGTTGCTTATGTCCTCTATATTTTCAATGTTCGTCTACCAAAACTTCCCAAGATCAATGTCCAATCTACTGCCAAAGCTCCACAGAAAAAACAAAAAGAAAAATCCAGACCTACGATTACGATTTCTTCACCCGATCTATCGGTGGCAGAGATGGTCAAAAATATAGCTCCGAGCAAAACTAGTGTCCAGACGGGATCTTCATCTGCTTCTGGTTCTTTGATCAAAGAAATTTTCAAAGCTAAAGTACATGCAAAGGTTGAGGAGAAAAAGCCCAAACCGCTGATTCAGTTTGCTGGAGATAAACCGACTTTCCCTTCTTCTTTATTGGGTCCAAATTCTGATCCACATACGATTGATGAAAAATTTTTGATTGAAAAGGCAGAATCTCTACAAGCAAAATTGGCAGAGTTTGGGGTCCCGATTCAGATCAAAGGATTTGATATTGGTCCTTCTATTGTGCAGATCAAAATCCAACCAGAAGAAGGAATCAGGATCTCTGCGATAGAAAATCTAACCAATGATATCAAACTTTCTCTCAAGTCAAAATCGCTCAGGATTATTGCTCCGATTCCTGGTACGGATTTAGTAGGGATACAAATCCCCAATCCTCGTCCAAACTTAGTTAAACTTCCAGATGTCCTCAATACTTCCCAATTTTCTAAAGCGATGGAAGAATCTAGCACCAATCTTTCTGTAGGAATTGGGATTGATGGATCAATTCAAACTAAAACATTAGAAAAGATGCCACATTTGTTGATTGCTGGTTCTACAGGAAGTGGAAAATCTGTTGGGGTAAATGATTTTATCGTTTCTTTGATGTATCAAAATACTCCTTCTGAGCTTAAATTTCTCATGGTAGATCCCAAGCAGGTTGAACTAGCTATGTATTCAGGATTGCCTTATCTTTTAGCTCCTATTGTCTATGAGAGTGGCAAAGCAATTAAATTGCTCCAATGGACGGTAGATGAGATGGAGAGCAGATATACTTTACTCAAAAATGAGAGAGTCAAAAATATTGATGAATATAATGCAAAAAATCCTGCAGAGAAAATGTATCGTATTGTATTTGTGATTGATGAGATGGCAGATATGATGCTCTCTAGTGCTGCAAATAGAAAAGAAGTAGAAAATAGCATCAATCGTCTTGCTGCTAAAGCTAGAGCAATTGGAATCCACCTCATTCTCGCCACCCAAAGACCGTCTGTAAATGTGATTACCGGACTGATCAAAGCAAATATTCCTACTAGGATTGCTTTTTCTGTAGTATCTGAGATTGATAGTAGGACAATTTTAGGTCGTAAAGGGGCAGAGGATTTGGTAGGGAAAGGAGATTTATTATATATGGATCCGAGTACCAAATTTCCGATCAGAATGCAAGCTCCTTTCATCGCAACTGATGAAATTGATCGTGTAGTTGCACATTTGAGAAATAAATATATGGAAGGATTGAGCGAAGAAGATATCTATCATCCAGAGATTATTGCTGCGTTGGAATCCAAACTAGAAACAGCTAGAATGGGAGGATCTGGAGATGCTGGAGATGATGAAGCTTTGGTCAATCAAGCAATTCAAGTGATTTTGGAAACGAGAAAAGCTTCTGCAACCTTACTCCAGAGAAAGCTCAATGTAGGATTTGCTAGAGCTGCTAGGATTATGGATATTTTGGAAGAAAGGGGAGTTATTGGTCCACAGGATGGAGCAAAACCTAGAGATATTTTTATCTAGAATTTTTCTGATAATTTATTTACCAATAAATGATTCTAAAAATAAAAAGCTGACCTTTGAGAGAGATCAGTTTTTTTGAAATTATTTTTTAAAAACTATAGTTTAATATTTTTCAATTCCATTTTCTAGATAGACGAGCTCTATCCCTGCATTTTTCAAAACTTGCTCACTAAGCTCAGTATCTTGGTATCTTCTCTCACAAACGACTTTAGAAATTCCACAACTTACAATCAAATGCACACAATGTCTGATATAGCAAGGAGTCATTTTGGTATAAAGTGTTGCACCTTCCAAATTTACCCCTTGGCGAGAAGCACTAGCAATTGCATTGAGCTCCGCACAACTATTTCTCATACAATGATGGGTAGTTTCCCCGCTATCTTTAGTAACTGTTCGTAGTTGATGCCCAATCTCATCACAAGTAGGACTCCCTTTGGGAGCACCTACATATCCGGTAGAAATGATATGTCCATCCTTTGCAATTACACAGCCACTTCTTCCACGATCACAGCTTCCTTTTTCTCCCACTACACGACAAATATCCATAAAATAATCATCATCATGAATTTCTGCTGCTTTGAGATGACCATGATCTTTAATCGTTCCGTTACTATGTGGCATGTTTGAGAATTTATGCTAAATAAAAGTTTTTCTTGATGTAAGTATAATGAGAATTTTTTATTTTGCAAAAAAAAGCTCTAAATTGTTCTATTCACCCAAATCCTAGCACGAGCTTTACTCCCAAAAAATCTAAAATCAGATTTTTTTTCAAATCTCGCTTGAATTTATTGTCAATATTGCTATCCTCGAGCCAAGATTTTATCTTTTATTTTTTATAATGAAAAAAACGCTTACTTTGGCTGAACAGTCAAACTATGAAATTACTCTAGAATTTTGACCTGCTGAAAAAGCCCATGGTAGAGAACATGTGCTCCAACATTTTGCAGAAGATATGAAAATCCCTGGATTTAGACCAGGAAATGTACCTCTCCATATCGTAGAACAAAAGGTCGAGCCCAAATATGTGGAGATGGCTATTGTGGAGGATCTCGTAAACCATGGACTCCAAGAAATTTTAGGAGAAAATCCAGAACTCAAATTTATCTGAGAACCTTACAATTTCAAAACCGAAGAAGCAGGGGAGATTACCAAGGTGACTTTTTTTCTAGATTACTATCCTGAAGTGACTATCGCGGGAGAAAAATGGAAATCAGAAAAAATTGCTCCGATTGCAGTCAAAGTAGAAAAAAAGGAGTTAGAAGATTCTCTGCTCAATATTAGAAAAAATTATGCTGATTACCAAGATGCTGAGGCGATTGATGCTTTAGATACAATAGCAAAACTTGGTTTAGAATTTTTAGATCAAAAGGATGAAAGTCTCGAAAAAGGATCCGCTTATTTAGGTGAACCAGAATTTTTGGAAGATCCTTTCTGGAAAAAAACCTTTGAAGGAAAAAAGAACTGAGAAGTGATTGAACTTGCTTATGAAAGTAAAAAACTTCCTGCCACCTTGCAAAGCAAACATGCTGATGCCAAAACCCTCAAAGTAACCATTCAAGATATCAAAAAAGTGATCCTTCCAGAGCTAAATGATGAGATGATTGCCAAACTTTTTGGGAAAGATGCAGAAGTAAAAACTTATTCAGAATTGGAAACTTATGTAAAAACTGAGATTGAAAAGCAAAAATATGAACACGAACTGATCCATGCGATAGAACATTATATTTGAGCAGTGAGAAAAGCAGGAATTGAGGTAAAAATCCCTCAAACAATGATCCAAGAAGAGTTTAAAGTCAGAATGAAAAACCTCGAAGAAAGATTTGGATCTGCAGAAAAGGTCCAAGAATATATGACTCAACTAGGAGATCAAGCTACTGCTTTTACAGAAAATATCAAAACAGCTGCAAATGAAAGTCTAGAAAAATTCTTTATCCTCAATAAAGTAGCAGAACTGCTTGATGTAACGATTGATCGAAGTGATAATGCAGAAAATTTGGCAGTAGAAAAACAGCTTTATGATAAGTTGGTTGATAGTTCCAAAGCCGAAAAGAAAGCTCCTGCGAAAAAAGATAGCACTAACGAAAAATAGTCTCAAATTTTGCTTATGTATATCAAACGATGTGGGAATTTATCAAAGATTTTGGCAGATATCCTTTTGATCAGGATCCAGAAAATAATAAGTTTTCTCAACTGATGGAAAATCTTTTCAAAAATTTTCCTGCACTTTTTTGGACTAAACCAAATCTAAAAAAGATTCTGATTTTCCCACTTTTGATTGTGTATTTTATTTTTAAACCGAAAGATAAAACCTTGAGTGAGTAGAAATAATTACTTTGTTTAAAGCTATTTAAAAATCCTAGTCTATTTTTATCTCTTTGATTTGAGAAGGCTGGGATTTTTTTGTATAAAAAAGGTTCAATTTTTTGCTTTTTTTCTTGTTTTTGGATATACTATAGGTGAGTATTTTATTTGTTATAAATTTAGTTATGTCTCAACCAAATACTATAGAACAATTTAAACAGCAAACAGATGCCATTCGTTTAGAGTTAGATGGGCTAAAGGTTTTAAATGTTGATTCGGAAAAGGAAACAAAAAAGTCTGAAATAGAAGCAGCAAAGAAAAAATTAGATGCTGATATTCAGTTAAAACTTCAAGAGGCATCTCTAGATGCTCAGGAACGTGAAGAATTAGAAAAAATAGCCAAAGAAGTTGCTACCTTAGATACTACTACAACGAGTTTGACTTCTCTAGATCAAGAGGTGCAAAATACTATAGAAGAGAGTAATAACTCAAAAACTACAACAAACTCAAAAACTACAACAGAATCAGAACCAGAAGGATTTTGGTGAAAGACTAAAGCAGCTTTTTCTTCAGCTGGAGGTTTTGTTAAAGATCAATGGACAGATGTTCGAGATGGTGAAAAATGGAAGACAGAGACAGGAAAAAATTCACTTCGTGCTGCAGGTTTTGGGTTGACGGGAGTTGGTTTAGGGATTTTAGCTTATAAAGGAATTAAATCTCTCAGAGAAAAATGGAAAGCGAGAAAGGAAAGAAAAAGGTTAGCTAAAGAGCAAAAAAATAATCCTAATCAGCAAAATAATTCCTCAACAACTCAACCTTCAATTGTGATACATAATGAGGGAGAAAAGAAAAATTGGCGACAAAGAAATTGGGGACGAGTGATGTGATGACTATGATTAGCATGAGTCGGTGCAGGACTTAGTTATGCTTTTAAAGATCATGTGCATAAAGTCCCATTGATAGGGAATTGGTTAGATGAAAAAATTAATAAGCCTGAAGTAGGGCTAGATGATGCTTTCACAAACTTTAAAGCAGATATTTCGTGATCTATAATGGAAGAAACGTTTAAAATAAATCCTAATGCTAGCTATGAACAGCTCAATGAAGATACTATTAGTTTAAAAACTTATGGAGCTTCAATCAATATTAATATCAAAAATAGAACTGTAGAGGGTATGGAATGAGTTAGATTTAAAGATTATAAAGAACTTTTACATGCAGCTAACATTATAAATTTTTGTGAAGTAAACTTTAGAGGGAAATGTAGAAATGATACCCCATTTAATACAACTAGATTATGAGGAGATATAGCAGTAGAGTTGGCAGATTGAGAAAATAAAGAATTTCTTTCTGCACAATGAATTCCTATGGGTAAAATAGCTGGAGGATGAGTAATGGCACTAACAACTATTTTGTGATTTATCTATTGATGACCTGCATTATGATCTGTGGGAGCAACTTTGGGGCTAGGAGCTATTTGAGGAGGGCATTTGTTAGATACTTCAGATACTGTTTCTAAAACTGCTCCAACACTGAACAAATCTCATAACAAGGAAATGTTTGTAGCTCGTTTAAATAGGATACCTTGATTAACTCAATGAGATCAGATTCGTGAAGACCCAAACAAACATCCTCTACAACCATATGTAAATAAACTTCTTGATGAACTTGAAGGAACGGAAGTAAAGAGTGATTATGATAAACGAGGAAATGAAAGATTTCTACAAGTAGATCAAGATCCAAAAGACCCAAACAAATATTATGCTAAATCTTATAAAAGAAATATGTGACCAACAGTATTGAGATATGAAAATAATAAAATCACAATAGAATGATTAGAGTGATTGAGTTTTGATGTTGAAGAATGATTGAGAGTAGCTAATTTAACGAACAAAATAAAGTCTGAGTATGCATGAAGATGAAAAAACAAAACTCCTTTTGTCTATAGATGAAATTTAACAACTCTTAAACATCCTTGACTTTATATAAATACAAAGGAACGAAATACAAATCGAACAGACCTTCATGGATATCAAATAGTAAAAGAATCTACTTTAAAAATAAAATATCCTTTATTATATCAAAATATAGAAACTCATTATATTCCTTATTTGCATAGTATGAGAAATGAACACAATAGATCTTTGTGGCCAAAGTAATAAATTTTATCACTAAAAAAACTGGTAGTATGAACCTGTTAGAAAATATGGAAAATTTTATAAAAACAGATTTAATCAAAGACTGACTGAAACTTCTTCAATCAGATGTTGATTCCTCAGAGTCTAGAGAATCTCAAGAAAAACTGGATCCAACGGAAGTGGCAGAAGTAGCTTATGAGGATTTTTTAAATAAAATTTTTGCGCTACAAACTCCTGAGCAACAGCAGAAATATTCCCCACAGTTAAGAGGATCAATGAATATGTTGGGAGAACCTTTATTGTACAATATCTTCAAAAGTAGATATAAGGGAGGAATTTTGGGTACATTAAAAGAAAAGGTTCAAATTAAGTTGGTGCAAAAATCATTACAAATTTCTAGAGTTCCTGAGAGTGAGATTCAGAATTTTTTTGATGATTTGGAACTTTATCTAAAAGAATTAGAAAATATCAAAACTCTAGCAGACCTAGAAACAATGAGAGAAAAAAATCAGTTTTTAACTATAGAAAACACTAGTATTACTGATAATCAGCTAGAAGAACAAATGAATATCCAGGTAGAAAAAGATAAGGAGGAGTATATTTTCGCTCAAAAAGCAGAAAATCCTGACTGGGATGAATCTAAATTAAAAGTTTCAGAAAGAATTGGCTACCTTCCACTCAAAATGACAGATATCAAGTCATTGCCTTTTGAAAGAAGTGATACAGGCACCACTCTATGTTCCAAGACAGCATTTCTAAATGCTCAGAAATTTGGAATTAATGTACCTAGGGGGAATGCAAAAGATGCAGTAGAATCTCCACCTATTTCTTCAAAATTTATATCTACAAATAAAGATAGAGAAAAACTCAAAGATCCTGCCTATTATTCTCAATTTGCTCCAGATGCAAATTTTGTTGATCTTAGTATCCAATCAAATACTGCTGCAGGTAAAATTTATGGACACAGAGCAGTAGCTTTTTTAAATCAAATGGATCATCAGTGGTATATTTTGGATCCCTATATGGGAGAAAGAGCAGGAATTAAAAAGCCAACCCCCGAGTCACCAGTACTTTTATCAGAGTATCAAAAAAGGATTCCTATTTTGCAGGCTAATTTTTATCAATCAGATTATTATGTAGCTTAAATTGAGTAGCTTAACTTTATAACTCCCAAACTTTATAGGTTACCTGATCTTTGGGCATTATTTTTCCCTCTGCGATAT